>NZ_JBJGYK010000001.1:0-393127 GCF_054049955.1 Geodermatophilus sp. SYSU D00758 | reverse complement strand
CCTGGCTCACCACCGGCGGTGAGCCAGGACCCGCGACGACCAGGTCAGCTGATCACCGGGGGTCACTCGCAGCCGACGCCGTCGCCGTCCCCGTCGAAGACGTCCCGCCACCCGGGGTCGCCGCGGCGGAGCGGTGCCGCCCCGGCCGCCCGGACCTCGGTGCAGTCGGCGTAGGCGGTCTCCCGCGGTGTGCCGGGGGGCGCCGCCCCGGTGGGGGTGACCGGCGAGGGCTGCGGCAGGGGCTCGTCGGGGCAGCCGTCGAGGACGCCCGCGGCGGCGTCGTGCTCGGCCTGCGTCATCCACAGCCCGTACGCCAGCTTGACGGCGACCTGCCGGGCCACGTACGCGCAGCGGTACCCCCGGGCCGGCGGCAGCCAGGTGGCCGCGTCGCCGTCCCCCTTCTGCTGGTTGAGCGCGCCGTCGACGGCGAGCAGGTTGAGCGGGTCGTTGGCGAAGGCCAGCCGGGTGCCGTCGTCCCACTGCTGCGCGCCCTTCTGCCAGGCGTCCGACAGCGCGACCACGTGGTCGACCTGCACGTCGTCGCTGGTGTCCTGGCCGCGGCGGAACTCGACGGTCGCCCCGGAGTAGGGGTCGGCGAGCGTCCCGGCCGCCACGACGCAGCCGCGGGTGCCCGATCGGAACGACACGTCGGCGAGGTCCCGGGCGAGCACGTCGTTGCGGGTGTCGCAGCCGTTGCGGTCGACGTCGGCCCAGGCAGGACCGAACAGGTCGCGGTCGTAGCCGGTGCGCGGGGCCCGGCCGCGCACCGGGACCTCCGCCAGCGCCGAGCGGGCCTCCCCGGCGACCGCGGCGCCGCCGCCCGCCGGGACGGGGCTGCCGGCGTCGGGGTCCCCGCCGGGCAGCGGCCCGCAGGCGGTGAGGGCGGTCCCGGCCACCAGCGCCGCCACGGCCCGGCGGAGCAGGGGACGGCACCCGGTGGGCGCCCGGTCCGGCGAGGTCACACCACCGCGCCCCCTCCGGTTCAGCGGAGGTTGGTGGTCGTGCGGTAGAGCAGCGCGGGGCCGCGGGCGCTGACCGGCGTCCCCGCGGGCACGAAGGCGGAGTCGCCGCGCTCGAGCACCAGCTCGTCGTGCGCCGAGGCCAGGACGGCGCGGCCCTCGGTGCACAGCAGCACCTGCGGCCCGCGGGTGGTGAGCACGCCGGAGCCCTCGTCCAGGGAGACGCGGGTGAGGTCGAAGTCCTCGACCGGCACGGGGTAGCGCAGACCGCCGGGCCCGAGCACCGGGTGGGTCACCGGGATGCGGCCGTCCGAGAAGTCCAGCACCTCGATCAGCGCAGCGAGGTCGACGTACTTGCTGGTCAGCCCCCCGCGCAGGACGTTGTCCGAGCTGGCCATCACCTCGACGCCGGCGCCGGACAGGTAGGCGTGCAGGTTCCCCGCGGGCAGGAAGACCGCCTCACCGGGGGCGAGCTTGAGGTGGTTGCACATGAGCGAGATGACCACGCCGGGGTCACCCGGGTAGGTGTCGGCCAGCCGGGCGGCCCAGCGGTAGGTGTTGATGAACTCCGGGTCGGCCGCGGCCACGAACCGGCCCGCCGCCGCGGCCACGGCACCGACCAGCGAGGACCGGTGCTGCCGGTCCAGCGCCAGCAGCTGCGGGACGGCGGCGCGCAGCCCGCCCCGGGCGAGCGCGGCGATCGTCGGCTTGAGCTCGGGCACCTGGAGCTTGGCCAGGCAGTGCAGCGACTCCTCCACCGGCCGGAACCCGCACAGCGCCTCGAACGGCGTCAGCGCGAGGATCAGCTCCGGCTTGTGCCAGGGGTCCTTGAAGGTCCGGGTGGGGTCGTTCGCGGGGACACCGGCCGCCTCCTCGGCGGCGTAGCCCGCCCGGGCCTGCTCGATCGTCGGGTGCGCCTGCAGGGACAGCGGCGACTCGGCGGCGAGCACCTTCATGAGGAAGGGCAGGCGGTCCCCGAACCGCTCGCGCACCCGCGGGCTGAGCAGCTTCTCCGGGTCGGCGGCGATGGCCTTGTCGAGCGGCGTCCCGTCCGAGAGCACGCTCGGGTCGTCGGGGTGCCCGCCCAGCCACAGCTCCGCGCAGGGCTGCTCGGCCGGGCTCGGCTGCCCCAGCAGCTCGGGGATGACCGTGCGCGACCCCCACGGGTAGTGCCGCACGGCGTTCGTCATCTGCCACATCGAGGAGCAGGCTACTCACGCACGCGGCGCCCGGGGGTGTCCCGGTGACGCGAGCGGGTGGTGGTACGCGGGTGTCGGGGAGCTACGTCACAGTGACGCCCGGTCACGGAGTGGGGAGCGCCGCGGCGGCGACCTCCCGGGCCAGCCGCCCGTCGTCCCACCCCAGGGGGCCGGCGACCAGCGCCGCCGCGGCGCGGGCGGCGGCCTCCGTGGGCCGCAGCACGCGGGCCCGCCGGACCAGCACGTCGCGGAGGTCGAGCGCACCCTCGGCGGTCACCGCGTGGACGACCTCGGCCGCCAGCACCCCCGGCGCGCCGGGCAGCGGGCGGCCGAGCGCCGGGTCGTCCCGCACGAGGTCGAGCACCTCGGCCGCGCGGTCCCCGTGGCGGGTCCGGAGCCGCTCGGTCGTCCCGGCGGGCAGGCCGGGCGGGAGCGGGGGGACGGCGTCCGCGGCCCGGGCGCCCACCAGCGGCAGGTGCACCGTCCGGGACGGCGCGACCCCCGGAAAGCCGGCCGTGGCCGCGTCGACGGCCTCCGCGGCCGCGCGCCGGACCTCTGCGAGCGGGACCCCGCGCAGCAGCACCAGCCCGGGCGCGGGCGTCCGGCGCTCCCGGGCCGCGACGGTCGCGGCGTGCAGGCCCAGGACCGCCCCCGGGGCGGGGGGCCGGCGCAGCACCCGGCCGGCGAGGTCCAGCAGCCCGGCGAGGCCGGCGCCGGGCCCGGTGGTCGCCAGCGCCCAGCAGCCGTCGGCCGGGACCAGTGACAGCTCCCCGCCGGGCGTCCCGACGACGGCCCCGCACCGCCCGGGGACGGCGTCGGGCGGCAGGAGCGCCTGCAGGGTGGCGCCGGTCGTGCGCGCCCCGGGCACCCCGGGCAGGTCCGCCACCCCGGGCGCGAGGACCACCGCCCGGGCCCGGACCCGGAACGCCGACCCGTCGGTGCCGTCGGTGGCGCTCACCCCCAGGACCGGCCCGCCGGGGCCGAGGAGACCGGTGACGCGGGCCCGCGTGAGGGCCCGCGCGCCGTAGCCGGCCGCGGTCCGGACCAGCGCCAGGACGAGGCGGGCCTCGTCGACGCGGGCATCGCGGGTGCCGACCGCGCCTGCGGCCAGCACCGCGGGCCGCAGGCCGGGCAGGACCGCCGCCGCGGCCCGGGGCGGCAGCCAGCGGGGTGCGGCCGCTCCCCCGCCGGCGGCGAGCAGGCCGGCCAGCGCACCCGCGGCGGCCCCGAGCGCCGCCCGCCCGGACGGGCGGAGGACCGGCACCGGCCGGGCCAGGTGCGGGGCGACCGCGCGCAGCGGCCCGGCCGACCCGGCCGGGACCAGCGCAACGGGCCGGCCCGAGGCGCCGCTCGCCCAGTCCGCGGCCTCCAGCAGGGCCACCGCCAACCCGCGGCTGGCGGCGTCCAGGGCGGCGGCCGCGCCGGTGACCCCGCCGCCGGCCACCAGGACGTCCACGACCTCCTCCGGCAGCCGCGCGCGGTCGGCCCGGCGGCGCTCCGGGGACAGCCGGGTGCGGTCGCTCAGTGGGACGTGGTCCCGCCGGCCGCCCGCGCCTTGCGCCGGTGGATCGTGAGGTTCAGGACGAGCACGACCAGGGCTCCGACGACGAGTCCGACCAGGGCACTGGCGAGGGTGTTGACCAGCCACCCCACGAGGCCGCCGAGGGCCCCGGCGGCGTCGTGCGCCACCTCCTCCAGGTGGTGCACGGCGCCGTAGACGGCGTGCAGGCCCAGCTCGTCGCTGCCGACCAGCAGGATGTGACCGCCGACCCACAGCATCGCGGCGGTCCCGACCACGGTGATGACGGCGAGGACGCGGGGCATCGCCTTGACCAGGCCGTGCCCGAACCGCGACACGGCCTTCCCGGGCCGCTGGGACAGCTTCAGCCCGATGTCGTCCATCTTCACGATGAGGCCGACCACGCCGTAGACCAGGAGGGTGATGCCGACCGCGACCACCGCGAGGATCACCGCCCGGGACCAGAAACCCTCGTCGACCACCTCGTTCAGCGAGATGACCATGATCTCGGCGGACAGGATGAAGTCGGTGCGCACGGCCCCGGACACCACGGTGTCCTCGTCGGGCATCGTGTCCTCGGCCGCGGCGGGGTGGTCGTCGTGCCCGCCCCGCAGCTTGTGCCACACCTTCTCGGCACCCTCGTAGCAGAGGTAGGCGCCGCCGATCATGAGGATCGGGGTGAGCAGCCACGGCAGGAACTGGCTGAGCAGGAGCACCGCGGGCAGCAGGATGAGCAGCTTGTTGCGCAGCGAGCCCACCGCGATGCGCTTGACGATCGGGAGCTCGCGCTCGGCGGCCAGGCCGCGCACGTACTGCGGCGTGACGGCGGTGTCGTCGACGACGACGCCGGCGGCCTTCGCGCTCGCCCGCCCGGCCGCGGCGCCGATGTCGTCGACGGAGGCGGCGGCGGCCCGCGCCAGGGTCGCCACGTCGTCGAGCAGAGCCACGAGTCCACCGGCCACGAGAGGTCCTTCCGTTCGGTCAGCACCGGTGTGCTGTCCCGGTGATGGTGGTCCCCCCGGCCGCCCGGCGCGCGGGGACCGCGCCCGGCCACCCGCTGGGTGCCCGGCGGCGGTGGTACCCGTCCGGGCGGGTCCCGAACGCCCCGACCGAGGCGGTCGGGACGGCGGCGCCCGCCGGCGGGTCAGCGCGGGGACGCCGCTCCGCGGGGAGGGTGACCGCGCGCGCCGGCGGCGGCGCTCACCGGGGGTTGGCGCGCTCGGCGTCCAGGGCCAGCGCCAGGTACACCGCGGTGAAGTCCGCGACCGCCAGCTGCCGGGCCAGGCGGGGCAGCCGGCCGTAGCGTTCCGGTTCCCCGTGCTCGGCCAGCCCGCTCACCGGGACGTTGGCCGACTGCGCCGTGTGCAGGGCCTCGAGCAGCGCCTCACGTGCCGAGCGCGGCTCGCGCTCCCCGGCACCGTCGTGCTCGCCGCCGTCGGTGTCGCGGACGGTGAGCAGCCGCAACCGGCGGTCGGTGTCCTCGGCGCGGTCCCGGAAGAAGTCGTCGGCGCCGTCCCGCGGGGCCAGCGGCCCGCGCAGGACCGCGCAGGCGGCCACCCGCTGGTCGGGCATCCGGAAGGTGGTGGCCGGCAGCCCGGCGAGGGTGGCCAGCTGGTCGGCGATGCGCGCGGCCGCGGTCCCGGCCAGGGGCCCCTCGGCGACGATCACCGGCAGCGCGTCGAGCAGCTCCAGCGCGAGGGTCTTCGCCGGGTTGACGAACGACTCCTGGGCGGGCCCGCACTCGGTGGCCACCTCGTCGAGGGCGTCGGCGATGGCGCCGAGGTCGGCGGCGGCGGGCCCGATCAGCTCCAGCTCGACGGCCAGGGACAGCAGCGGGGTGAGCAGCGACCACAGCGTGGTGTGCCGCACCCGCGACCGCGGGAGCGGCACGTAGGGCGCCCGGGCGGTCGAGCAGGCGGCGCGCAGCGGCGCGTCGTCGGCGCCGATGCCGACCAGCGAGACGCCGCGGCGGGCCGCCTCGTAGGCCGGGGTGACCGCGTAGCGCCCGGCGCCGGTGCGGGTGGCGACCACGGCGATGTCGCTGGGTCCGGTCCACACCGGCAGGTCGGGCCCGGGGACGACGTCCACCGTGACCGGGCTCGAGGGCCCGAGCAGCGCGCGCAGCACCGAGGCGGCGACCGCGCCCTCGCGACGGGCGACGATGACCAGCCCGCGCGGGCGGCCGCCCCCGGTCACCCGGGACAGCTCCGCCTCCTCGGTCAGCCGGGCGGTCTCCCGCACCTGGGCACCGGCCCCGGCGACGGCCGGGAGCAGCCCGTGCGGGTCCCGGATCCGCAGCAGGTCGAGGTCGTCGAGGACCTCCTCGGCCAGTTCCGGCGAGGTCATGACGTCGGGTCGCCCTCGCTGCGGTGCCGCGCCTCGTCCAGCAGCAGCACGGGGATGCCGTCCCGCACCGGGAACGCCCGGTCGCAGGTCGTGCAGAGCAGCTCCCCGGCGGCCTCGTCCACCTCCAGCGGGCTGTGGTGGGTGTCCGGGCAGGCGAGGATCTCCAGCACGGCGGGGTCCAGCCCCAGCGGACCGGTCATGCGCGCACCACCTCCAGCAGCTGATCGCGCAGCGCGGCCATGCGCTGCGCGTCGGGCGCCTCGACGTTGAGCCGCAGCAGCGGCTCGGTGTTGCTGGCCCGGAGGTTGAACCACGAGCCGTCGGGCAGGTCGACGGTCAGCCCGTCGAGCTCGTCGAACGTGACGCCGTCCTCGCCCTCGAACAGCTCCCGGACGGCCTTCGTCCGCTCGGCGGCGTCGGCGACGGTCGAGTTGATCTCCCCCGACGCGGCGTAGCGGCTGTAGGCGGCGGTGAGCTGCGAGAGCGGCCGGCTCTGCTCCCCCAGCGCCGCGAGCACGTGCATGGCGGCGAGCATGCCCGTGTCAGCGCGCCAGAAGTCGCGGAAGTAGTAGTGCGCCGAGTGCTCCCCCCCGAAGACGGCGTCGGTGCGGGCCATCTCGGCCTTGATGAACGAGTGCCCGACCCGGGTGCGCACCGGGTGCCCGCCGTGCTCGCGGACGATCTCGGGCACCGCCCGCGAGGTGATCAGGTTGTGGATCACCGTCGTCCCGTGGCCCTTGGCCAGCTCCCGGGTGGCGACCAGCGCGGTGATCGCCGAGGGGCTCACCGGCTCCCCGCGCTCGTCGATGACGAAGACCCGGTCGGCGTCGCCGTCGAAGGCCAGCCCGAGGTCGGCCCCGGCGCGCCGGACCTCGGCCTGCAGGTCGACGAGGTTGGCCGGGTCCAGCGGGTTGGCCTCGTGGTTGGGGAAGGACCCGTCGAGCTCGAAGTACATCGGGATCACGGTCAGCGGCAGGTCCGCGAGCACCACCGGGACGGTGTGCCCGCCCATGCCGTTGCCCGCGTCGACGACCACCGTCAGCGGCCGGATCGCCGACAGGTCGACCAGCGTCCGCAGGTGCGCGGCGTAGCCCTCGAGCAGGTCCCGCTGCTCGACGCTGCCGACCCGGCCGGGGTCTCGGTCGTAGCGGTCGCGCTCGGCGAGGTCCCGCACGGTGGCCAGGCCGGACTCCTGCCCCACCGGGGCCGCCCCCGCGCGGCACAGCTTGATGCCGTTGTACCGGGCGGGGTTGTGGCTGGCGGTGAACATCGCCCCGGGCAGGCCGAGCGAGCCGGAGGCGAAGTAGAGCAGGTCGGTCGACCCGAGCCCGGCCTCGACGACGTCCACCCCGCGGGAGAGCGCCCCCTCGGCGAAGGCCCGCGACAGCGGGACCGAGGACTCGCGCATGTCGTGCGCGGTGACCAGCGCGGTGGCGCCGTCCTCGGTGGCCACCAGCTCGGCGAAGGCGGCCCCGAGCCGGCGGGCTACGCCCTCGTCCCACTCGTCGGGGACCACCCCGCGGACGTCGTATGCCTTGACGATGGACGACAGACCAGACATGGAGACACCTTCGTGTGTGGTTCGTGCCGGTAGCCGAGTCGGCCGACGGCGCCAGCAGGACCCTAGCCAGGAGGGCGGGGACGCGCCCTCGGCGGTGGCGGCCCGGGGCGCCGGGGGGTGCACGGGCGCCGCCACGTGCGGTGCGGGCACCCGTCGGCCGGACGCCGGGGGGCCCGCGGCCGGGACGTCGGCCCGGCCGGGCGCCGGGGTCGCGGCCGCGCGGGTCAGGTCAGGTCGGGCAGGACCCGGAGGTGGCCGCGGCGGGTACCGGAGCCGTCGTCGGCCGGGTTGCGCGGGGGCTCGGGACGGGCGGCCTCGCGGACCGCGTCGGCCAGGGCGAGCAGGTCGTCCCCGGTCGGGCCGGTGTCCTCCACGTCGATCTCGTGCCGGACGACCTCCCACCCGCGGGGCACGGTCAGCCGCTCGGCGTGGAACTCGCAGAGGTCGTAGCTGTGCGGCTCCGAGAAGGTCGCCAACGGGCCGACGACGGCGGTCGACTCCGCGTACACGTAGGTCAGGGTCGCTGCCGCCGGTTGCGCGCAGCCGCTGCGCGAGCAGCGACGTGACTGCCTCACCACCGGTTCCTCACGAACGGCACAGTAGACGCGTCGCCTCCCGGGCGACAGGAGGCACACCGGGTTTCCGGCCCACCCCGGAGCAGCAGCCCCACCCTGCACCACGGCCCCGTGCACCACGGCCCCGTGGGGGCTCCGCGGCCGGCCGCGCGGCGCGGTGGCCGGCGGCCGGGGGCCGTAGGCTCTCCCCCGCCATGAGCCGACCCACCCGATCCCGTCGCGACCGGCACGGCCGCGGCCTGCGCGGACGTCTCGTGCCCGACGGCGTGCCGCTGGCGCGCAGCCGCGGGGAGCAGTTCGACGACCTGGTGCTCGACGCGGTCGAGGACCTCGAGCGCCGGTGGGAGCAGGAGCTGGCCGGGGTCGAGTTCGCGGTGGAGGACGTGCCCTGGGTGGAGCACACCAGCCCCGACGAGGTGGTGCTCGACTCCGACGTCCTGGACGACGGCAGCGTCCCGCTGGCCCGCGTGCTGCCGGCGCACCGGGAGAACGGCCGCGAGGTCCCGCCGCGGATCGTCGTCTACCGCCGGCCGCTGGAGCTGCGCGCGCACGACCGGGACGACCTCGCCGACCTGGTCCGCGACGTCGTCGTCGACCAGGTCGCGGTGCTCCTGGGCCGCGACCCGGAGGAGATCGACCCCACGGGCTGAGCGCCCCCGGCCCCCTGCAGGGTCCTCCACCGGTGGGGCAGGGATCCTTCCTCAGCGGGTGCCGACCGGGCTGCCGAGCTCCGCGGCGATGCCCCGCGCATCGGCCAGCCGGGCCCGGCAGAAGGCGAGGTCGAGGCCGTCGCCGCGGTCGGGCCGGGCGACGCGGGCGGCGAGCTGCTCGAGCGCCACGGCGTGCCACAGCAGCCCGACGTCCGGCTCCTCCCAGCCCGCGGTCCGGTCGAGGACCACGCGGGCGATCGCGGCGCGGTCCTCCTCGCCCGGCGTCGAGGACCAGAGGGTCAGCAGGTCCCGGTGCCGGGGGCCGGGGCGGACGCCGGTCCACTCGAGGACGACGAGGCCGCCGTCGGGGCCGAGGACGGCGTTGGCCGCGCGGAGGTCGCCGTGGGTCACCTCCGACAGCGGCAGCTGCGCGGCGGCGGCACGGACCGCGCGCAGCTCACCGCGCCGGACCCCGGCGCGCGCGAGGCGCCCGGCGTCGGCCACCGACGCCCGCGCGCGGCGCAGGACGGGGCCGGCCGGCGGCGTCCAGGGGTCCTCGGGCGGGGCGGGCAGCGGGGCGATGCGGATCGCGGCCTCGACCGCGCGCTCGGCCCACTCGGGTCCTCCGGGCGGGACCACGTGGATGCGGCGGGACAGCAACCAGCGGCCGTCCTCGGCGGCCGCGAGCACCTCGGGCACCCCCACCCGCCGCTCCTCCGCCCAGCGGCGCCCGCGCAGCTCGGCCCGCAGCCGCCGCCGGCCGCTCTCGGTGACCGCGAGGTCGACCACCCGGTCGGCGAGCACGCCCTGGACGACGCCGAGGGACGCCGAGTGGTCGGTGACCCCGGTGAGCGGCTGGTCCACGCCCAGCTCGGCGAGCAGCGCGGCCACCCGGTCACGGACGGCGCCGTCGCGTGCGCTGCTGCCGGTCACCGCAGGGATGCTCCCAGCCCGCCCGGCGCGCCGCAGCGCGGCACCGACCGGCCCCGCGGACCTCCCCGGCGCGGCCGCGGGCGGCTGCGATGCTGGGCGGCGATGGAGTCCTCCGCACCGGCCACCGTGCCCTGGGTGGTGCTGGCGGTCGCGCTGACGGCCCTCGCCGTCCTGGGGGTGGCCGCGGTCCGGGCCGCCCACCGCCGCCCGCCGCCGGGGCCAGGGCCGCAGCCGGAGAGGGGCGGGACACCGTCCGCCGCTGCGGGCCCGCGCTGGGCGCACGACGACCTGCCCGGGTTCCTGGCCGCGCCGCCCGGGACGGCCGCGGCGGAGCCGCCGTCCCCGCCCGCCCCGGCCCTCCCCCCGGAGCCCGGAGGGCGCGCCCCGGACGCCGCCCGCCCGGTCGCCGCGATGGCCGGGGCGGCGCTCGTCCTCGTCGCGGCGCTCGCCGTCGTCGCCGGCACCACCGGGGGTGCGGACCCGGCCGGGGACCCGCCCCCGGTCGCCGGGCCGGCCCCCGGCACGGGAGCGCCGCCGGGGCCGCCGGCCCCGCCGGCCCCGGCCCCGGAGCTGCCCGGCGTCCCGGCCGAGCCGCTGCCCGGGGAGGGCGGCGCCGGCGCGCTGGCCGCCCGGTCGGTCCCGCTGGGCACCGACGGCGTGGCCGCCCGGCTGACCTTCGGGGGCGTCGTGCTGGAGCGCCACGCGGTCGGCGTGACGGTGGCCTACCCGTCGGTCAGCGTGACCGCGACCGGCGACCCGGTGACCGCGGCCCTGGCCCACCTCCGGCTGGACACCTGGAACTGCCTGGCGGGCGAGGCCCCCGACGACCCGGAGGAGGCCGGCTGCGTGCGCACGCGCACGGCGTACGCGGAGCTGCCGACCCCGGCCCTGGGCGTCGAGCGCGACGGGGCGGCCCTGCGGCTGACCGGCCGGTTCCCCACCTACACCCGTCCGCTGGGCGGGCCGGCGACCTACACCGGCCGGGTCTACGACGTGACGGTGGCCGTGGCCGCGGACGGCCCGCTGCGGGCGGGTACCGCGCCGGCCACCGGCACGTTCTTCCTCGGCACCGACCGGGCCGGCTCCCGCGGCGGCCCGGGGGTCGATGTGCTGCGGGTCGTCGGCTGACCAGGGCCGGACAGCACCGCAGCCGCCGACGCGGGTGCGTCGGCGGCTGCGGGTGGTCGTCCGGTGGTGTCACACGGCGCTGTGTGCCGGCCCTGCTGCAGGGTCCCGCCGGGAGCCTGCGAGTGGTGGGGGCGGTGGCCCCGTCCGGAGGCTCGCCGCGAGCCTGCGAGCGGCGAGGGGGACGGGGTCCTTCCTCAGACGGCGCGGCGGCGGAGGCGGCGGCGCTCCCGCTCGGAGAGCCCGCCCCAGATCCCGAAGCGCTCGTCGTTGGCCAGCGCGTACTCCAGGCACTCGGCCTTGACCTCGCAGCCGGTGCAGATCCGCTTGGCCTCGCGGGTCGAGCCGCCCTTCTCCGGGAAGAACGCCTCGGGGTCGGTCTCGGCGCACAGGGCGCGCTCCTGCCAGGACTGGGCGTCGGCCTCCAGGCCGATGCTCCACAGCCCGGTGAAGACCTGACCCGGCCCGGCCGGGGCCGGGTCCACCGACCGCTCGGAAGCACTGACGTAGTCGCTCAGCCACGAGACCTCTGCCATGACGACGCGTCCCCTCTCGCTCTCGTCCGGGAGCGCGCTCCTCGGGACGCTCCCGGGCCGCTGACCGCTCGATGACACCGCCGGAATTACACGCGTGTCGCTCCGTGGCCGTCAACTTCGCCCGGTGTAAGCGGCCGGCCACACGCGCCCCACGCGTCACAGGGCGTTCGTCACATCTCGTGGGGACCCTCGACACGCCCGGCGAACAGTCGACAACTGCCCATCGGGCACGATGACTTTCGTGCAGATCGTCGTCCTCGCCGGAGGCATCGGCGGAGCCCGCTTCCTGGCCGGGCTCCGGGCCGTCACGCCTCCGTCGTCGATCACCGCGGTGGTCAACACCGGCGACGACGTGACGATGCACGGGCTGCGGATCTGCCCCGACCTGGACAGCGTCATGTACACCCTCGGCGGGGGCATCGACCCCGAACGCGGGTGGGGCCGCACGGGTGAGACCTGGACGGTGAAGGAGGAGCTGGCCGCCTACGGCGCCGAGCCGACCTGGTTCGGGCTGGGCGACCGGGACATCGCCACGCACCTGGTGCGCACCCGCATGCTCGACGCGGGGTACCCGCTCTCCCAGGTGACCGCGGCGCTGGCCGACCGCTGGCAGCCGGGCGTGGAGCTGCTGCCGATGAGCGACCAGCGGGTCGAGACCCACGTGGTGGTCACCGACCCGGAGGACGGCCGCCGGCGGGCCCTGCACTTCCAGGAGTGGTGGGTGCGGCACCGCGCGGCCCCGGAACCGGCCGCCTTCGTGCAGGTCGGCGTCGAGGCGGCCCGGCCGGCCCCCGGGGTGGTGGAGGCGCTGGCCACCGCCGACGCCGTGCTGCTCGCCCCCTCCAACCCGGTGGTGTCGATCGGCACGGTGCTCGGCGTGCCGGGCGTCCGGGACGCCGTCCGCGCGGCGCCGGGGAAGGTCGTCGGGGTCTCCCCCGTCATCGGGGGCGCCGTCGTGCGGGGCATGGCCGACCGCTGCCTGCCGGCGATCGGCGTCGAGGTGAGCGCCGAGGGCGTCGGGCGGCACTACGGGGCCCGCTCCGGCGGCGGGCTGCTCGACGCCTGGCTCGTGGCCCCCGACGACACCGCCGACGTGCCGGGGGTCGACGTCCGGCAGGTACCGCTGCTCATGAGCGACCCCGACGCGACGGCGGCGCTGGCCCGGGCCGCGCTGGACGCCGCCGATGTCTGAAGACCGGCCCCCTCCAGAGGCCCGGCCCGAGCCTGCGAGGGCTGAGGAGGAGGGGGTCCTTCTCCTTCCGGTGCGCGGACTGCCCGAGTTCGCCCCGGGTGACGACCTCGCGGCCGCGGTCGCCGGCGCCGCGCCGTGGCTGGCCGACGGTGACGTCGTCGTCGTGACCTCCAAGGTGGTGTCGAAGGTCGAGGGCCGCCTGGTGCGCGTCGAGCCCGGCACCGACCGCGAGGTGGCGCGGCAGCGGGCGGTCGAGGCGGAGACCGTGCGGGTCGTCGCCCGCCGCGGGCCGCTGCGCATCGTGGAGACCCGGCACGGCTGGGTGGTGGCCGCGGCCGGCATCGACGCCTCCAACGTGGCCGGTGATGCCCTGGTCCTGCTGCCCGAGGACGCCGACGCCTCGGCCCGGGCGCTGCGGGAGCGGCTGCGAGCGCTGCTGGGCGTGCAGGTCGCCGTGGTCGTCAGCGACACCTTCGGCCGCACCTGGCGGGAGGGGCTCACCGACGTCGCCGTCGGCTCGGCCGGCATCGCCGCGCTCACCGACCACCGGGGGGACGTCGACGCCCACGGCAACCGGCTGGAGACCACGCAGGTGGCCGTGGTCGACGAGCTGGCCGCCGCGGCCGACCTGGTCAAGGGCAAGCTCGCCGGGGTCCCGGTGGCCGTCGTCCGCGGGCTGGCGTTCGACCCGCCCGCCGAGGACGCCGGTACGCGGCCGCTGGTCCGCCTGGGGCCCGGCGACCTGTTCCCCTACGGCAGCCGCGACCTCGTCGGCTCCCGGGCGCCCGGCGCGGACCTGGTGCCGCGACCGGGCGAGCTCGACGCGGTCGCCGAGGCCTTCCGGGTGGCGGTCGCCGCGCTGCCGGAGTTCCCCGTGGTGGTCCGCTACGGCGGGGAGGGTGACGGGGTGGTCGACGTCCACCTGCAGGAGCGGGCCACGACCACCACGGCGCTCAACCTCGGGGCGCTGCTCGGCGCGGTCGTCGTCCAGCTGCACGCCGAGGGCTGGACGACGCGCTGGGAGCCCGTGGGCACGCCGGGCGGCAGCTCACTCGTCGGGAGGTTGTGGCTCGGCTCGCCGCCGACCTGAGGGCGGCCGGCTCGCTACCGTCGGGTCCGTGGACGTCCGTGAGCTCGCCGTGCCCGACAGCTACGTCCTCGACCTGGTCCCCCACGGCGACCCCCGCGGCCGGTTCACCGAGTGGTACCGGGCCGACGTGCTCGCCGCGGCGACCGGCCACCCGCTCCCGCTGGCCCAGGCCAACCACAGCGTCTCGGCCCGCGGCGTCCTGCGCGGCGTGCACTTCGCGCTGGTGCCCCCCGGGCAGGCCAAGTACGTGTACTGCCCGGCCGGGCGGGTCCTCGACGTGGTCGTCGACGTGCGGGTCGGGAGCCCGACGTTCGGGGTCCACGACAGCGTGCTGCTCGACAGCGAGCAGCCGCGGGCGCTGTACCTGGCCGAGGGCCTCGGGCACGCCTTCGTCTCCCTGGCCGAGGGCAGTTCCGTCACGTACCTGGTGTCCACCGGCTACTCCCCGGGCCGGGAGTTCGGCGTCCACCCGCTCGACCCGGCGCTGGACCTGCCGTGGCCGGCCGACGTGGAGTTCGAGCTCTCCGCCAAGGACCGGGCCGCCCCGACGCTGGAGGAGGCCCGGGAGCAGGGGCTGCTGCCGACGATGGAGCAGTGCCTGGCCCGCTACGCCGAGCTCCGCGCGGCCGGCTGAGCACACCGCCCGGCGGCCGAGCACCGCGCCGCCCGGCGGCCGGGAGGCTCCCCCCTCCGGGGTGGGCCTGCCCGCGGGGACCGGCCGCGGCAGCGCGCGCTCGGTACGGTCCCCCACCATGCGGGGGATCATCCTGGCCGGGGGCACCGGCAGCCGCCTCTTCCCGATCACCCAGGCGGTCAGCAAGCAGCTCATGCCGGTCTACGACAAGCCGATGGTGTACTACCCGCTGTCCACGCTGATGATGGCCGGCGTCCGCGAGGTCCTGGTCATCACCACCCCGGGGGACCGCGACGCCTTCCGCGCGCTGCTCGGCGACGGGTCGCGCCTGGGGATGCGCATCGAGTACGCCGTCCAGCCGCGCCCCGAGGGCCTGGCCCAGGCGTTCCTCATCGGCGCGGACTTCCTCGACGGCTCCTCGGCGGCCCTGGTGCTGGGCGACAACATCTTCTACGGCGCCGGGCTCGGGACCGCCCTCGGCCGGCTGCCCGAACCCGACGGGGGGCACGTCTTCGCCTACCACGTCGCCAACCCGCAGGACTACGGCGTGGTGGAGTTCGACGACCACCGGCGCGTGCTGTCGATCGAGGAGAAGCCGGCCCGGCCGCGCAGCTCCTACGCGGTGCCCGGGTTGTACTTCTACGACGGCTCGGTCGTCGAGGTGGCCCGCGGCATCCGGCCCAGCGCCCGGGGGGAGCTGGAGATCACCGCGGTCAACGAGCACTACCTGCGCGAGGGGCGGCTGACCGTCACGGTCCTCGACCGGGGCACCGCGTGGCTGGACACCGGGACCTTCGCCTCGCTCCGGCAGGCCACCGAGTTCGTCTCGGTGGTCGAGGAGCGGCAGGGGCTCAAGATCGGCTGCATCGAGGAGGTCGCCTGGCGCCAGGGCTGGCTCGACGACGACGGCCTGCGACGGGCCGCCGTGCCGCTGGGCAAGAGCGGGTACGGCGACTACCTGCTCGGCCTGCTCGACGACCCTCTGGTCTGACCGGCCCCGGCCCGGGTCCCGCCCCGAGCCTGCGAGGGGTGGGGAGGACGGGGTCCTTCCTCCCCCGCCGCTCGCGAGCTCGCAGCGGGCGCCTGCAGGGAGGCCGCCGGTCCGGCTACAGCCGCCGGTAGTCGGTCGGCGCCACGCGCGGGCCGCGCCGCGGCGGGCGGCTGCCGCCGATGGTCAGCAGCCGGACGACCCGCTGCCGCTGCCCGCGCCACGGCTCGAGCAGCTCCATCATCCCGTCGTCGTCGGTCTTCCGGCCGGCCAGCGACCAGCCGACCAGGTTCTTCAGGTGGTAGTCGCCGTAGCTCACGGTGTCGGGGCAGCCGAACACCCGCTGCACCACCTCGGCCGCCGTCCAGACGCCGATGCCGGGCACCGTGCGCATCCGGGCGGACAGCGTCGCGGCGTCCCACCCCGGGGAGGGCTCGAGCCGCGAGGCCACCGAGGTGACCGCCCGCAGCGCGCGGCGGCGGGCGCCGTCCAGGCCGCAGCGGTGCCACTCCCAGTCGGTCACCGCCAGCACCCGCTCCGGGGTGGGCACCACCCGCATGCCCTCCGGCGCCGGGCCGGGCGCCGGTTCCCCGGCCAGCCGCAGCAGCGCCCGGAAGACCCGGTGCGCCTCGACGGTGGTCACCTTCTGCTCGAGGACGGCGGGCACCAGGGCGTCCCAGGTGCGCCCGGTCCGGCCCAGCCGCAGCCACGGGGCGTTGCGGTGCAGCCGGACGACCAGGGGGTGCTGCCCGGGGTCGAACTCCTCCGGCCGGTCCGCGGCGCCCAGCCAGCCGGGCACCGCCGCCCCCGCCCGCTCCCCCCCGGGGCCCCAGGCCGTCACCCGCACCTCGCCGGCGCCCAGCACGATGCGCACCGTGGCGGGCCCGTCGGGCGTGCTGGTGGTGCGCCACGCCCCGTCGGGGGTGAAGCGCAGCGTCGGGTCGGCCGTCCCGCGCAGGCTCGGCGACAGGGCGCGCCGGAGGTCCAGCGACCAGTGCGGCCGCCAGGCGTCGGTGAACACCGGCGCGTCGAGGGTGGTGGTGCTCACCGGTGCTCCCCGGGGAAGAGGGACGGGGAGGTCAGCGGGGGGCCATGCGCAGGGCGCCGTCCATCCGGATGACCTCGCCGTTCAGGTAGCCGTGCTCGACGATGTCCAGGGCCAGCTCGGCGAAGTCCTCCGGCCGGCCGAGGCGCTTCGGGAAGGGTATCCCTGCCGACAGGGCCGCCCGGGCCTCCTCCGGCAGGCTGCCCAGCAGCGGGGTGTCCACCAGGCCGGGGGCGATGGTGCACACGCGGACACCGACGCCGGAGAGGTCGCGGGCGGCCGGCAGCGTCAGGCCGACGATCCCGCCCTTGGACGCCGAGTAGGCGACCTGCCCGATCTGGCCGTCGAAGGCGGCGATCGAGGCCGTGTTCACCACGACGCCGCGCTCGCCGTCCTCCCCCGGCTCGGTGGCCGCCATGGCGGCGGCCGCGAGGCGGAGCACGTTGAAGGTGCCGACGAGGTTGACCATGACGGTCTTCACGAACGGGTCGAGGTCGTGGGCGACGTTGCCCTTGCCCACGGTGCGCTGCGCCCAGCCGATGCCCGCGCAGTTGACCGCGATCCGCAGCGGCCGGTCCTTGCCGGTCGCCTCGGCGACCGCCGCCTCCACCGACGCCTCGTCGGTGACGTCGGTGCGCACGAACGTGGTGTGCCCGCCGAGCTCGGCGGCCAGCTTCTCCCCCTTGTCCTCCTGGAGGTCGAGGATGGTCACGGCCGCCCCGCGGGCTGCCAGGGCGCGGGTGGTGGCCTCGCCGAGCCCGGAGGCCCCGCCGGAGACCACGGCGGCGACGTCGAAGTTCTTCATGCCGGGCAGGCTAGCCAGGTCGTTCAGCTGAACTGTGACCCGTGCCGCTCCTGGACCTCGGCGAGCAACTGCTTGACCCGCTCGGAGTCGCGGACGGGGCAGACCATGGTCACGTCGGCGGTGTGCACCACGACGCTGTCCCGGACGCCGACGAGCGCCACCAGGTGGTCGGGGTCGGCGCTGAACACGACGTTGCCGGCGCTGTCGAGGCTCACCACGAGCCCGTGCACGGCGTTCCCGTCGGCCGTGGCCAGGGTCGAGGCGAGCGCCGGCCAGGAGCCGACGTCGAGCCAGTCGACGTCCAGGTCGGCCACCAGCACCCGGCCCGGCTCGGTGGCCGCGGGCTCGAGCACCGCGTAGTCGACGCTGATCTTCGGCAGGGTCGGGAACACCTCGGCGAGCACCGCGTCGCGCGCCGGCCCCGCCGGGGCGGCCACGATGCGCTCCAGCCCGGCGGCGGTCTCGGGCAGGTGGTCGGCGAGCGCGTCGAGGACCGTGCGCGCCCGCCAGACGAACATGCCGGAGTTCCAGAGGTACTCCCCGGACGCGAGGTAGGCCTCGGCCGTCGCGCGCTCGGGCTTCTCCCGGAACGAGGCGGCCTCGGCCACGCCGGCCACCTCGGTCGCCGCCCCCCGCTGCACGTAGCCGAAGCCGGTCGCCGGGGCGGTCGGCCGGATGCCGAGGGTGACCAGCGCCCGGGGCCGGACGGCGAGCGCGTCGTAGGCCGTGCGCAGGGTCGCCGCGAAGGTCTCCACCGGCCGGATGACGTGGTCGGCGCTCACGACCGCGAGCTCGGCCTCCGGGTCGACGCCGGCCACCAGGGCGGCGGTGAGCCCGACGGCGTTGGCGGTGTCCCGGGCCACCGGCTCCAGCACCAACCGGTCGGCACCCAAGCCGGGCAGGGCGGCGCGGACCTGGTCGCCGTAGCGCGCGGCGGTGCAGACCCAGACGTTCTCGGCCGGCAGCACGGCGACCAGCCGGTCCCACGCCTCGGCCAGCAGGCTGTGCGCCCCGCCCGCCCCGTCGGCGACGACATCCAGCAGCTGCTTGGGCCGGTCGGCCCGGGACAGCGGCCACAGCCGGGTCCCCGACCCGCCGGCCATGATCACCGCGTGTCGCATGGCATCTCCCCATCCCCCCGGCCGACGGAGTCGGCCCGCCGCTGGAACCGCGCTCCCGCCGCCACCCGGCCGCTGACGTACGAGACGAGCATCCGGCCGCCCAGCCCGACCCGCAGCGCCCCGCGCAGGGGCGCGTGCCGGCGGTGCGGGTACTGCCCGGCCAGGTAGCGCAGGGCGCTGGTGTGGTGCACCCGCTGCATCCGGTGCGGATCGCGCCGGGTGGCGTGGCCGCCCTCGTGCACGACGACCGCCGCGGGCACGTAGACGTGCAGCCAGCCGCGCCGCCCCAGCCGCTCGGCGAGGTCGACGTCCTCGAAGTACATGAAGTAGCCGGGGTCGAAACCGCCGGCGGAGTGGAAGGCGGCCAGGTCGACGAGGAAGCACGACCCCGACAGCCAACCGGCGGTGCGCTCGCGGGGGGCCTCGCGCTCGCGCCGGTACCGCGCCGTCCACGGGTTGGCCGGCCAGGCCCAGCCCAGCAGCGCGTGGCCGGCGCCGGTGGACAGCCGCGGCAGGTCGCGGGCCGACGGGTAGAGCTCGCCGTCCGGGGTGCGGATGGCCGGGCCGATCGTCGCCGCCCGCGGCCAGCGCCGCGCCGCGGCGAGCAGCTCGTCGACCGAGCCCGGCTCGAAGCGGACGTCGGGGTTGGCCACCAGCGCCCAGCCGGTGCGGACGTCGGCCAGCCCGGCGTTGACCGCCGCGCCGTAACCCACGTTGCCGCCGGTGCGCAGCACCCGGACGTCGGGGGACGCGGCCGCCACGCGCTCCGGCACCCCGTCGGTGGAGCCGTTGTCGGCGAGCACGACGTCCAGCGGCCGGGTGGTCGCCGTCCGCAGTGTGGCCACGAACCCCGCGAGCGCCTCCCCCGGGGAGTAGGTCACCGCGACCACGCGCAGCGGCTCCGGCGCCGTCCCCTGGTCCACGCACGGAACCCTAACGACAGCAGCCCGTGACCGTCCGTCGCCGTTCGGGTGACCACCGGGACCGCGGCGGTGGGCGCGGCCCGACGCCGGTACTGTCGAGCGACATGGCATCCGGCGCTCCCGACCTGATCGTCGTCGGCTCGGGCTTCTTCGGCCTGACCGTCGCCGAGCGGGTGGCCTCCCAGCTCGGCAAGCGCGTCCTCGTCCTCGACCGGCGGGACCACATCGGCGGCAACGCGTACTCCGAGGCCGAGCCGGAGACCGGCATCGAGGTGCACCGGTACGGCGCGCACCTGTTCCACACCTCGAACGAGCGGGTGTGGCGCTACGTCAACCAGTTCACCGGCTTCACCGGCTACCAGCACAAGGTCTTCAGCACCTACCGCGGGCAGACCTACTCGCTGCCGATCAACCTGGCCACCATCTGCCAGTACTTCGGTCGCAGCTTCACCCCGGACGAGGCGCGCGCCCTGGTGGCCGAGCAGTCGGCCGAGATCGAGACGCGGGAGGCGGCCAACCTCGAGGAGAAGGCGATCTCGCTGATCGGCCGCCCGCTCTACGAGGCGTTCATCCGCGGCTACACGAAGAAGCAGTGGCAGACCGACCCCACCGAGCTGCCCGCCGCGGTCATCGCGCGGTTGCCGGTGCGGTACACGTTCGACAACCGCTACTTCAACGACACCTACGAGGGCCTCCCGGTCGACGGCTACACCGCCTGGCTCACCCGCATGGCCGAGCACGAGCTCATCGAGGTCCGGCTCGGCACGGACTTCTTCGACGTCCGCGCCGACCTGCCCGCCGACGTCCCGGTCGTGTTCACCGGGCCCATCGACAAGTACTTCGGCTACGAGGCCGGCGAGCTGGGCTGGCGCACCCTGGACTTCGAGACCGAGGTGCTGCCGACCGGTGACTTCCAGGGGACGTCGGTGATGAACTACGCCGACGAGGACGTCCCCTACACCCGGATCCACGAGTTCCGGCACTTCCACCCGGAACGCGCGTACCCGACCGACCGGACGGTCGTCGTCCGCGAGTACTCCCGGTTCGCCGAGACCGGCGACGAGCCGTACTACCCGATCAACACCCCCGAGGACCGCGCCAAGCTCGAGCGCTACCGCGAGCTGGCCGCCAAGGAGGCCGCGGAGAAGCAGGTGCTCTTCGGCGGCCGGCTGGGCACCTACAAGTACCTGGACATGCACATGGCCATCGGCTCGGCCCTGACCATGTACGAGAACCGGATCCGCCCGTACTTCGCCGAGGGCGCCTCCCTCGACGGCCGACTGGAGGACTGAGCACCGCGATGACCACCACCGACTCCCCGGTGTCCCCGGAGCGCGTGAGCGACCCCTCGGCGGCCGACCTCGCGACCGGGAAGGCGGTCACGCTGCTGCAGCGGGTGATCCTCCCGCGGCCCGGCGACCCGCTGAAGGTCCGCTCCCTCTACGTCGACGAGGACCGCACCCGCCGCGTGCGCGTCCGCGACCGGTCCGAGGTGACCGTGCCGGCCGGCAGCGAGGTCTCCTTCGCGACCTACTTCAACGCCTTCCCCGCCAGCTACTGGCGTCGCTGGACCGTCCTGGACCAGGTCGTCCTCGGCATGCGGCTGTCCGGCCCCGGCCGGGTCGACGTCTACCGGTCCAAGGCCGACGGCAGCATCATCCACGTCACCGGGTCGACGGCCTCCGGCGACGACCGCACCCTGGAGTTCGAGCTCGACCTCACCCCGTTCGAGGACGGCGGCTGGTACTGGTTCGACGTCACCGCCGACGACGCCCCGGTCACGGTGCACCGGGCGGCGTGGTGGGCGCCCCAGGCGCCCGCGGGCGAGGCGCGGCTGTCGGTCGGGATCTGCACCTACAACCGCCCCGACGACTGCGTGAACGCCCTCGCCGCGCTGGCCGGTGACCCCGTCGTGCGCGAGCTGATCGACACGGTCATCGTCGCCGACCAGGGCACGAAGAAGGTCCGCGACGCCGGCGGCTTCCCCGCGGCGGCCGAGGCGCTCGGCGACCGGCTGCGGCTGGTCGAGCAGCCCAACCTCGGCGGCAGCGGCGGCTTCTCCCGCACGATGTACGAGATGCTGGAGCACACCAGCGCCACCCACCACCTGCTGCTCGACGACGACGTCATCCTCGAGCCCGACAGCGTGGCCCGGGCCTTCGCGGTGGCCCGCTTCGCCAAGCGCCCGATGCTCGTCGGCGGGCAGATGCTGGCCCTGCAGGACCGCTCGGTGCTGCACACCATGGGCGAGGTCGTCGCGCCGGAGAAGTTCTTCTGGCGGGCGGCCCCCAACACCGAGTACGCGCACGACTTCGCGCAGCGGAGCCTGCGCCGGTCCCCGCAGCTGCACCGCCGGGTCGACGTGGACTACACCGGCTGGTGGATGTGCCTCATCCCGCGGATCGCGGTGGAACGGCTCGGCCTGGCGCTGCCGGTCTTCATCAAGTGGGACGACGCCGAGTACGGGCTGCGCGCCGGCGAGCACGGCTTCCCCACCGCCACCATGCCCGGCGTCGCGGTCTGGCACCTGTCCTGGAGCGACAAGGACGACACCGCCGGCTGGCAGGCCTACTTCCACACGCGCAACCGGCTGGTCGCCGCGGCCCTGCACAGCCAGTACAAGCGCGGTGGGCAGCTGCTGCGGGACACCTTCAAGTTCGACCTGAAGTTCCTGATCATGATGCAGTACGCCACCGCCGGGCTGCACCACCGCGCCTACGAGGACTTCCTGGCCGGGCCGCAGCGGCTGTTCCCCCTGCTGCCCACCGCCCTGCCCACGGCGCTGGAGCACCAGGGCGACCACCCCGACGGCGTCGTCGTCCCCTCCTCCTCGGACCTCCCGCTGCCGTCGATGAGCGGCACCCGGGCGGAACGCTTCATGAAGCCGCCGGTCACCCCGCTGACCATCGGGCGCACCCTGCTGGCCGCGCTGGCCCACAACGTGCGCCCGCCGCGGGAAGAGACCACCCAGCGCCCGCAGCTGAACATCAGCGCGCAGGACGCCCGCTGGTTCCTGCTCTCCCGGTTGGACAGCGCGACGGTCGGCACCGCCGACGGGCGGGGGGTGACCTTCCGCCGCCGCCAGCCGGCCACGTTCTGGTCGATGCTGCGCCGGTCGGTGCGCCTGCACGCCCGGCTCTACCGGGAGTTCCCCCGGCTGCAGCGCGTGTACCGGGGCCACCTGGAGGAGCTGACCGCGCCGGGCAGCTGGGCGCAGGCCTTCGGGGTCACCGACGGTCGAAGCGCTCCGACCGACCGGCGCGGGTGAGCCGGCGCCACTCGCGCCAGCCCTCGGGGTCGTGCCGGCGCAGCAGGAAGTACCAGCTGAACCGGAGCCACTCGAGCGGCAGCATCCACCGCATCCCCGGCTGCGCCATCAGGTAGCCGCGGTTGCGGTAGGTGTAGTACCGCTTGACGTCGTCCTCGGGGTACTGCGCGGACAGCGCACCGCGCAGCATCGGCTTGAACTCGCCGGTGCCGCTCGGGTGCAGGTAGGCGGTGCCGGTCGAGGTGCCGAACCGCAGGCCCGAGCGCATCAGCCGGCGGTGCATCTCGGTCTCGTCGCCGCGGAAGAACATCCGGTAGTCGGGGACGCCGATGACCTCGAGCGCGCTGGAGCGGAACAGCGCCCCGTTGAACAGCGAGGCGTAGCCGTCGAGCAGCCGGACGCCGCGGAAGTCCGCGTGCCACCTCCGCCAGCGCAGCCCGCGGCGCAGCGGGAAGGCCAGCCGCCGCGGGTCGTTCATGTCGAGCACCATCGGGGAGATCTCGTCGAGCGAGAGCCCGACGGCCTCCTGCAGCAGCGTCTCGAGCACCGCGTCGTCGGCGGGGCGGCCGTCGTCGTCGGCGCACCAGACCCAGTCGGCGCCCAGCGCCAGCGCGGTGAGCATGCCGAGGGCGAACCCGCCGGCGCCGCCGAGGTTGCGCTTGGAGGGCACGTAGGTGCCGCGGACCGGCAGGTCGGCGACGATCTCGGCGACCTTCGCGTCGTCGCCGTTGTCGACGACGACCACGTGGTCCACCGGCCGGGTCTGCGCGCAGATGGCCTCCAGGCTGGTCGCCAGCGTCGACGGGCGGTCCTTGGTGACGACGACGGCGATGACGACGTCGTCGGACAGGATGCGGTCGCGGGGCGCGGCGGTCACCCCGGCTGCCCCCCGTACCGGCGCAGGACGTAATCGAGGTCCCCCTGGGCCTTGACGCGGCCGTGCTCCAGCCACAGCGCGGTGTCGCAGAGCTGGCGCAGGAACTCCTCCGAGTGCGAGGCGAAGACGAGCAGGCCCGAGCGCTCGACGAGCTCGACCAGCCGCTGCTTGGACTTCTCGAGGAACGCGGCGTCGACCGCGCCGATCCCCTCGTCGAGCAGCAGGATCTCCGGGTCGATGCTGGTGACCACGCCGAGGGCCAGCCGCACCCGCATGCCGGTCGAGTAGGTGCGCAGCGGCATGCGGAGGAAGTCGCCGAGCTCGGTGAAGTCGGCGATGTCGTCGACCCGCTGCTCCATCTGCTTGCGGGTCATCCCGAGGAACAGGCCCCGGATCATGATGTTCTCGAGGCCGGAGATCTCCGGATCCATGCCCACGCCGAGGTCGAACACCGGCGCCACCCGGCCGCGGATCTCCGCGACGCCCCGGGTGGGCTCGTAGATGCCCGACAGCAGCCGCAGCAGGGTCGACTTGCCGGCGCCGTTGTGGCCGACGAGGCCCACCCGGGCCCCGTGCTGGAGGTCGAGGGTGACGTCCCGCAGCGCCTCGATCACCGGGATCTTGGCGCCGCTGTCGATGTTCCCGCCGACCAGGCCCACGACGGTCTTCTTCAGCGAGCGGCTCTTGGCGTCGAAGATCGGGAAGTCGACGCAGGCGTCCTTGGTGACGATGCTGACCGGACCGCCGGTGCTCTGGGACACGCTCACACCCAGTAGGAGACGCGGGACCGGTACCGGCGGAGGACGAGCAGCGCCATCCCCCAGCCGACGACGGTGATGGCGAGGACGACGATCCAGTGCCGCCAGACCTGGTCCTGGCCGAGCAGGGGCTGGCGGACGACCTCGACGAAGTGCAGGAACGGGTTGAACTCGGCCAGCCGGGCCCGCTCGGCGATCGCGGGGTTGGGGCTGTTCACGAGCTGGTCGTAGATCCAGACGATGGGCGTCAGGAAGAACATCAGCTGCACGACGCTCTGCGTGATCGGCAGGATGTCGCGGAAGCGGGTCGTGATGACCCCGACGGCGAGGGCGACCCAGGCGCCGTTGAGCGCCAGCAGCACGACGGCCGGGATGGCCGCCAGCGCGGTCCACTTCAGGTCCTGCGGGAAGAACACGAGCATGACCGCGTAGACGATCATGTTGTGGGCGAGGAACAGGAGCTGGCGCCAGACGAGCCGGTAGACGTGCACGGACAGCGGAGCGGGCAGGTGCTTGATCAGGCCCTCGTTGGCGATGAAGACCTCGGAGCCCTCGGCGATGCACCCGCTGATGAACGCCCAGACGATGAAGCCGACGAGGACGTGCGGCAGCATCACGTCGAGGTCCTGGTCGAACAGCCCGGCGTAGAGGATCCCCAGGGCGACGGCGGTGACCGCCATGCTGATGGTGATCCACACCGGCCCGAGGACCGAGCGCCGGTAGCGCTGCCGGATGTCCTGCCAGCCCAGGTGCCCCCACAGGGCGCGCTGCTGCCAGCCGCGGCGGAGGTCGTCGATCGCCCGGGCGAAGGAGATGCTGGGCGCGGTCACCGGGTCGAGGACCGCGGGGGCCTTCGGGGGAGCCGCCATCACAGCCCCCCTCCTCACGTGTCGGTCGCCGTCGAGCGCCCGACCGGGAGGTCAGGCCGCTACCGCGCGAGCGTACGTGCGCCGGTGCGCCTCTGCACACGCGGTCCAGGTGAAACCGCTCGCACGGGCGGTCGCCGCGCTCGACAGCTCGGCCCGCCGGGCGGGTGAGGCCAGCAGCGCGGCCAGCTTCGCGGCGATGCCGGCGGCGGTGGGGTCGGTGTAGGCGACGGCGTCCCCGCCGACCTCGGGCAGCGCCAGCGAGGTGGTGGTCAGCACGGGGGCGCCGCAGGCCATGGCCTCGAGCACGGGCAGCCCGAAGCCCTCGCCGAGGCTGGGGTAGGCGACCACCTCCGCGCCGCCGAGGAAGCCGGCGAGCAGGTCCAGCGGCAGGTACCCGGGCAGCAGCACCTCGAGGCCGGCCGGCACCGCGGCCAGCGCCTCGTCGATGCGGGTGTCCCAGCCCCGGCCGCCGGCGAGCACGAGGGCCGGGGGGTCCTCGAGATCGGCCACCGCGCGGCGCCAGCCCTCGACCAGGAAGGGCACGTTCTTGCGCGGCTCGATGGTGCCCAGGAAGGCCACGTACCGCGCCGCCCGCAGCCCGAGGTGCTCCCGGGCGGCCCGGACGTGCTCGACGTCGGGCACGGAGAAGGTCGCCGGGTCCACGCCGTGGTGGGCGACGTCGACCTGGCCGCGCACGCCGCCGGTGACCCGGGCGAGCTCGTCGCGGGTGGCCTGCGAGGGGACGACCACCCGCGCCGCGCGGCGCAGCGAGGACGTCGTCCAGCGGCGGAAGAAGGCCCGCTTCACCGGCTGGTGCACGTCGGGGTGGGTGAAGAACGTGGCGTCGTGGAGGGTCGTGACGACCGGGACCGGGCTGTACCGCGGCATCGTGTAGTGCGGGCAGTGCAGCACGTCGGCCGCGACCCGCTCGGCCAGCCGGGGCAGGCCGGTCTGCTCCCACACCAGCCGCGCCGGGCGCCGGGACGCCGCGGCCGGGGCCGCGACGACGTCCCCGCAGGGCGCGAGCTTGCCGTAGTACTCGACGTCCCGCTGCTGGCAGACGACGACCAGGTCGCTGCCCAGCGCGTCGAGCGCGGGGACGAGCTGGTCGACGTAGCGGCCGACGCCGCCCCGGTTGGCGGGGACGGCGGTGGCGTCCAGCAGGACGCGGGGCCCGGTGGTGGCGGCCACGGCGGCTCCCTTTCGCTCGGGTGTGCTCCGACGGTACGGACGCCGTGGCGCCGTCCGGTGACCTGGCGTGGGCGAGTCGTCACGTGATGCGGTGCTCCCTTCCCACCGACCCCAGGGGGCACTCGGGCCGCGACTCACAGCGTCCGGTAGAGGTCCCAGAGGGTGCGGGCGGCCGAGGCCCAGGAGTACACGCCGCTCCGGCTGAGCCCGGCCGCGCTCAGCTGCGCGCGCAGCCCCGCGTCGCCCACGACCCGCCCGAGTGCGGCCGCCAGGGCGGCGGGGTCGCCGACGGGCGTGGTGAGCGTGGCCCCGCCGCCGACCTCGGCCAGCGCGGGGGCGTCGGAGCTGACCACCGGGGTGCCCGCCGCCATGGCCTCCAGCACGGGCAGCCCGAACCCCTCCGCGCGGCTCGGCGCGACGAGCGCGGTCGCCCGGCGCAGGACGGTGGCGAGGTCGTCGTCGGGGAGCCGGCCCAGGTGGCGGACCCGGCCGGCCGGCAGCCCCGCCTCGGCGGCCGACCGGACCGGGTCCACCCCGCCCCAGCCGGGGGCGCCGGCCAGCAGCAACGGCACGTCGGGGGCCTCGGGGCGGGCGAGCGCGGCGAGCAGGACGTCGAGCCCCTTGCGCGGCTCGAGCGTGGCCAGGGTCAGCAGGAAGGGGCCGCCGGGCAGCCCGAGCCGCCGGGCCCGGTCGGCGGCGTCGGCCGGCTCGGCCAGGCTCCCGCTGACCCCGAGCCCCACCACCACGGGGGGACGCCGCAGCGGCAGGACCCGGTCGAGCTCGTCGGCGACCGCGGCGGTGGGCACGACGACGGCTGCGGCGGTGGCCGCGGCCCGCTCGGCCATGGCGCGGTGCCAGCGGGCGCCGCGCGGGGTGAGCGTCTCCGGGTGGGTCCAGGGCACCGCGTCGTGGACGGTGACCACCAGCGGCCGGTCGCCGGCCGGCGGCACGAGCAGGGTCGGGGCGTGGACGACGTCGGCGCCGCGCGGCCGGGGCCCCCGGCCCCGCTCCCACGCCGCCGCCAGGGGGCGCCGTGGCAGCGCCAGGCGCCGGGGCCCGGCGACACCGGGCAGCCAGGCGGCGCCGGTGCGGCGGTGCCACGCCGTCCACCCGGTCACCGTCGCCCCGCCGGGGGCCGTCGCGGCGAGCGCGGCGGCGACCTCGGCGGAGTACCGGCCCGTGCCCCCGGGTACGGGTGCGAGCACCTGCTCCAGGAGAATCGCCAACCGCACGGGGCCCCAGCCTAGGGAACAGGGGCTCCCGGGCGTCGGCAGACCCGAGGAGGCCCGCATCCGGATCGGCCTGGACGGCACCCCCCTGCTCGGCCGGCCCACCGGTGTCGGGCGGTACGTGTCCGGCCTGCTCGGTGCGCTCGTCGCCACCGCGGGCGATGCGGTCGAGGACGCCACCGGCGCCACCCCCCGGGACGACGTCTGGGTCACCGCCTTCACCCTGCGCGGTGGCCGGGGACTGCCGGCGGTCCTGCCCGCCGGGGTCGCTGCCCGGCCGCGTCCGGCCCCCGCCCGCCTGCTGCGCGTGGTGTGGTCCCGGACCGAGCTCGTGCCCGTGACCCTCCTGGGCGGGCGGGCCGACGTCTTCCACGGGACCAACTTCACCCTCCCCCCGACGGGGCGGGCCGGCGGGGTGGTCACCGTGCACGACCTGGCCTATCTCCACCACCCGGACACCGTCGCGCGCGCCTCGGCGGCCTACCGCGAGCTGGTCCCGCGCAGCATCGCCCGGGCCGCGCAGGTCGTCGTGCCCAGCGCGGCCGTCGCGGCCGAGCTCCGGGAGACCTACCGGCTCGGGGAGGACAGGGTCACCGTCACCCCGCTGGGGGTGGACGAGGCCTGGTTCGGGGCGACCCCACCCGGTCCCGGCGACCGGCGTCGCCTGGGCCTGCCCGAGGACTACCTGGTCGCCGTGGGCACGATCGAGCCCAGGAAGGGGCTGCCCGCGTTGCTCACCGCCTACCGGGCGCTGCTGTCCGTGCGCCCGGAGGCGCCGCCGCTGGTCCTCGTCGGCCCCGAGGGCTGGGGGGCCGCACTGGAGGTGGGCTCCCTCCCCGCCGGCGCGGTGCGGTTCACCGGCTACCTCACCGACGACGACCTGCGCAGCACGGTGGCGGGGGCCCGCGCGCTCGTCCTCCCCTCGCGGTACGAGGGCTTCGGGCTGCCCCCGCTCGAGGCCCTGGCCTGCGGCGTCCCCGTCGTCGCCTCCGACCTGCCCGTCACGCGGGAGGTGCTGGGCGGTGCGGCCCGGTTGGCCGGGTCGTCGGAGGAGCTCGTCGACGCGCTGGTCGAGGCGGTCGACGGCACCCTCCCCGGGGACCCCGGTTCCCGCAGGGGCCACGCCCGCGCGTGGACGTGGGCGCGGTGCGCGGACCGCACGCGCACCGCCTACCGCCGCGCCCTCAGCTGAGGTCCTCCGGCGGTCCCGCGTCGGCCCCCTCGACCGGCGTGCCGGCCGAGGGCCCGGCGACCGCGAAGACGGCGTAGTCCTGGGGGCCGAACAGCACGTGGTTGAGCCGCGCGAAGCCCTCGTCGACCCGGGCGGCCAGCTCCGGCGCCGCGGGATCCGGCCCGTCGCCCAGCGGGAGCTGGAGGTTGGTGGCCGGTGAGAAGAACTCGGTCCGGACCTGGCGGAACCCGGCGGACTCGCTCAGGAACCGAAGCAGGTCCGGGTGCAGCGGCCACTCGTGCGTCGGGTCCATGATGAAGTGCGAGCCGAGCACGACCAGCGTGGCCGGGTTGGGGGTCTCGGCGATGAAGACCCCGCCGGGTCGCAGCTTCCGGGCGCTGGTCTCCAGGAAGTCGACGAGCACGTCGAGCGGCAGGTGCTCGACCACGTGGGTGCTGATGATCGCCCCCAGGCTGTCGTCGGGCACGGTCGCGAAGTACTCGTGCGCCAGGACCTGGTGCACCTCGAGCCCCCGGGCGCGGGCCTCGTCGGCCATGCCGGGATCGGGTTCCACGCCGACCACCTCGACCCCTTCCCGGGCGAGCAGCTCGAGCAGCTCCCCCCGGCCGCAGCCGATGTCGACGACCGGCTGGTGGTCGCGCAGGACATCGGCGTAGCGGTCGTGCAGGACGGCGTTGATGACCTCGGGATCACCGCGGAACCGGCGCTCGAAGCCGACGTAGTCGAACAGCGTCGAGGAGATGTCCGCGGGTGCGACCGGCTGCGCCGCCCCGGTCCCGGCGCCGACCACCGCGGTCCCCGCCGAGGGCTCACGGGCCGAGCGCTCCGCGCGCCGGAGCCGGCGGTCGAGCGCGGTGACCTGCTCGCGCACCTCCGCGACGCGACCGGCCGTCAGCTCGACTCTGGTGTCCCACAGCTCGCCCTTGAGCAGCTCGTGGTTGTGCGACACGGCGGCGACGTCCGCGTGGAGGTGGCCGAGGTCGGCCGCCACCTGCTGCACGGCGCTGCGCGCGTCGGCGACGGCCGCGCCCAGCCGGGCGAGCTCGGCGTGCACCTCCGCGAGCCCGGCCTCCAGGGGCCCCACCCTGCCGATCGCCAGGCGGCGCACCAACGGCAGGCGGCGGAGCACCCGTGCCGCGATGCGGGCACGGGTCCGCGGGGTCTCGTGGGGACCGGCGTCGGTCAAGTCGCCTCCTCGTGTCGGTGACCCGCCGCACTCGCTCGACGGGCCGGGTGTCATCTTCCCCCCGGCTACCCTCGACGGCCGACGGACACAGCGACCATCGCGGACCGCCCGACGTCCTCCGGAGCCGTCTCCCGCCGTCAGAACAGGATTCGCATGCCTTCCACCACCGCGACGCCTCGGCCTGCAGAAACGGCCCCGGAGAAGCCGCGCAACCGGGAGTCGACCGCCACGACGCTGGAGCACCGCGGCCACACCGACGTCGACGTGGCGCAGCTGCCGATGACCGTCGTGCACGCCCGGCGGTCGTTCCTCGGTGGTTTCTCCAGTGACGCCAGGGACATCTGGTCCTACCGAGGCCTGCTGGCACAGCTGGTGCGAAAAGAGCTCAAGGTGAAGTACAAGGACTCCGTCCTCGGCTTCTTCTGGACCTTGGTCCGACCGATGATCCAGCTGGTCATCTACTACGTGGCGTTCACGCTGTTCCTCGGCAACACCCAGCCGGCCTACGCCATCTTCATCTTCTCGGGCCTGGTCGTCTGGGGGTTGTTCACCGACATCGTCGGCGGCTGCACCGGCAGCATCGTCGGCAACGGCGGGCTGCTGAAGAAGACCTACTTCCCGCGGGAGATCTTCCCGCTGTCGGTCGTCGGGGCCTCGATCGTCAACTTCCTCTTCCAGCTCGTGGTGCTGCTGCTGGCCCTCGGCCTCGCGGCGGTCACCGGCCACCGGGTGACCCCCACCTGGGACCTCGCCCTGGTGCCCCTGGCCCTGGCGGTCTGCATCGTGTGGGCGACCGCGCTGGGCCTGTTCCTCGCCGCGGCCACCGTGTACCTGCGCGACCTGCAGCACCTCATCGAGGTCGTCCTGCTGGCCCTGTTCTGGCTGGTCCCGATCGTCTACGCGATCACCCTGCCGCTCAACGCCTTCGCGGCCAACGGGCACCAGGCCCTGCTCACGGCCTACCTGGCCAACCCCATGCTGAACGTGATCGCCGCGTTCCAGCGCGCGTTCTACACCATGGGCCCCGAGTACACGTTCCAGGCCGACCTCTGGCCCCGCCTGGGTGTGCTGCTCCTCGTCGGAGCCGGTCTCCTGTGGCTGGCGCAACGCTACTTCGCCCGCGTGCAGGGCGACTTCGCCCAGGAGCTCTGAGTGAACCCCACGGTCATCAGCGTCGAGAACGTCAGCAAGCGCTTCCGGATCAACTCCAACAAGTCGCTCAAGGAGATGGTCGTCAACCGGAGGACCACCCGGTCGAACACGGCGGACTTCTGGGCCCTCCGCGACGTCAGCTTCGACGTGACGGCCGGCACCACCCTCGGCCTCATCGGGCACAACGGCTCCGGCAAGTCGACCTTGCTGAAGGTCGTCGGCGGGATCCTCACGCCGACCGAGGGATCGGTGCGCCGGCGTGGGCGCATGGCCGCCCTGCTGGAGCTGGGCGCCGGTTTCCACGGGGACCTCACCGGCCGGGAGAACGTCTACCTCAACGCCGCGATCCTCGGCCTGAGCCGGCAGCAGACCGACCGCTACTTCGACGACATCGTCGCCTTCTCGGGCATCGAGAAGTTCATCGACACCCAGGTCAAGTTCTACTCGTCCGGGATGTACGTGCGGCTCGCCTTCTCGGTGGCCATCCACGTCGACCCCGAGATCCTGCTCATCGACGAGGTCCTGGCGGTCGGCGACGAGGCGTTCCAGCGCAAGTGCCTGGACAAGATCAAGACCTTCCAGCGCGAGGGGCGGACGATCGTCTTCGTCACCCACGGGCTGGACCTGGTCCGGGAGCTGTGCGACCGGGTCGTCCTGCTGGACCACGGCCGCATGGTGGTGGACGGCGACCCCGTGGAGGCCGTGCGGATCATCCGCGACACCTGGCAGGAACAGGCCGTCACCGAGGCCGCGGCCCGGGACATCCCCGACGCCGAGGAGGGCAACGGGGCGATGTCGATCGGCGACGTCCGGCTGCTCGACGGGTCCGGGTCCCCGATCTCGCGGCTGACCCCCGGCCAGCCCTGCGTCGTCGAGTTCGACGTCGCCTCCGCGAGCCGCACCGACGACTGGGTCAGCGGGATCGCGATCGAGAACCACCTCGACCAGCTCTGCTACGGGGTCAACAGCAACATGCTCGGCCGGCACCTGGAGCCCATCACCGGGCAGCGCACGGTGCGGTTCCGCATCCCCGAGCTGACGCTGGGCGAGGGGCACTACCACCTCACCGTGGCGGTCCACAGCCGCGAGGGCATCGAGTACGCGAGGAAGAACAGAGTGGCCAACTTCAAGGTCTACTCCGACCGCCAGCAGGTCGGGCCCGTCTACCTGGAGCCGGAGGTCGAGGTCCGATGAGCGCGGTGGGAGCTGTCGACCGCGCCGGTCGCGTGGCGGTCGTCCCCGCCCGGTTCGGCCCGGAGATCGTCGGTGGCGCCGAGATCGTCCTCCGGCACATCGCCCAGGGCCTGCAGGGCCGCGGGTGGGACGTCGAGGTCCTCACCACGGCGGCCACCGACTACTTCAGCTGGACCAACGACCAGCCGGTCGGGTGCCGTGTCGAGGACGGCCTGACCGTGCGCCGCTTCGAGGCGGTCAAGTCCACGCCCGGGGCCGAGCGCTCCGACCTGGGCCACCGCATGCTCGCCGGCGACCGGCTCACGCTGACCGAGCAGGAGCGGTGGATCAACGACGACGTCCGCGTGCCGGGCCTCTACCACCACCTGCTGCTGCACGCCGGCGAGTACCGGGCCCTGATCTTCGGCCCCTACCTGTTCTGGCCCTCGTACGCCTGCTCGCAGGTGGCACCCGACCGGTCCCTGCTGTGGACCTGCCTGCACGACGAGCCGGCCGCCTACCAGGAGATCTACCGCCCGCTCCTGTCCGGTGTGGCCGGGCTCTTCCTGCAGACCGAGCCCGAGCACGACCTGGCCCACCGGATCTTCCCGCAGCTGGCCCCGCACGCGGTCGTGGGATGCGGTGTGGAGGTCCCCTCGAGGTACGACCCGGAGGCCTTCCGCACCAGGTACGGGATCACCCGGCCCTACGTCCTCTACGCGGGGCGCCGGGAGGGCGCCAAGGGCTGGGACGAGCTCCTCCAGCACTTCCGGACGGCCGTGCTCGGGCGCGGGCTCGACCTCGCGCTGGTCACGATGGGCGCCGGGGAGGTCCGCCCCCCGCAGGGCCTGGAGGACCGCGTCGTGGACGTCGGCTTCCTGCCCGACGACGAGCGTGACGACGCCTACGCGGGGGCGCTGGCCTACGTTCAGCCGTCCCGGTACGAGGCCTTCTCCCGCACCATCATGGAGTCCTGGCTGGCGGGCCGGCCGGTGGTCGGCATCGGCGAGGGCGGTGTGGTGCGGCACCACGTCGAGACCAGCCGCGGCGGCCTCCTCTACGACGACGCCCACGACTTCGCCGAGAGCCTCGCCGTCCTGCTCCGGCACCCGCGGATCGCCGACGAGATGGGCCGGCGGGGGCGGGAGTACGTGATGTCCCGCTACCAGTGGGACACCGTGCTGGACGGCATCGAGCGGTCGATCCTCGACTGGACCCCGCCGCCCACCGGCGTGACCGGCGGGGGGCAGCCGGTGCCGGACCGGGTCGGCGCCGCACGGACGGGAGGCGGCGCCTGATGCGCATCCTGGTGATCAGCCCCTACCCGCCGCAGCGCGACGGCATCGCGAACTACGCCGCCCAGGCGGTGGCCGACCTGATGCGCCAGGGGCACGACGTGGTGGTCCTGTCCCCCCAGCCGTCCGCGGCCCACCTGCACATCGACTTCATGGCCGGGCCGCGGGCCTGGGCGGCCCTGGCCCGTCGCGCCCGCGGCTTCGACAAGATCGTCATCCAGTGGCACCCGGCCTTCTTCTACCGGTCGAGCTCGGTGGTCGACCGCTCGTCGATCGATCTCGCGATGGCCGGTGTCTTCCGGCTCGTCCCCGAGGTCGAGATCTGGGTGCACGAGTACGAGTACGCCGAGGTCCTGCGGTCGCCGGCGCGCCGCCGGGCCGCACGGGCCGCGTTCTCGCGGGCGACCCTGGTGTTCCACTCCGAGCGCGAGCGGGACCTCTTCCTCGAGGCGGTGCCGGTCGACGCCGGCCGGACCCGGGTCGAGCAGCACGGCCAGTCCTTCCGGCGGCGGACGGCCATGGGCCGCGACGAGGCCCGGGCCTCGCTCGGCATCGCGCCCGACGAGTTCGTGTTCCTCTGCATCGGCTTCATCCAGCGGCACAAGGGGTTCGACAGGGCCGTGCGTGGCTTCGCCGCGCTCGACGCGCCGCGGGCCAGGCTGGACGTGGTCGGCTCCACGCGGCTCGACGAGCCCGAGTTCCTCGCCCACCTCGCGGAGCTCGAGCTGCTGACCGACCAGACCGAGGGTGCCCGGCTGCACACCGGCTACGTCTCCGACGAGCTGTTCGACCGGTGGATCCTCGCCTCCGACACCGTCGTCCTCCCCTACCGGGAGATCTGGTCCTCCGGGGTGCTCGAGCGGGCCGCCCTCTTCGACCGGCGGGTGATCGCCAGCCGCGTCGGCGGGCTGGAGCAGCAGGCCGGGGGGCGCGACGTCGTCTTCGTCGACGACGACGCGGCCCTCCTCGCCGAGATGGCCGCCGCCGCGCAGGTCCCCGTGCGGCTCGGCGACGTCGCCACCGACATCGACGACGACATCGGGTGGGCGGACCTGCAGGCCACGGTCTCCGCGCGCGCGGCGCTCGCCCGGGGCAGCGCGCCACGGGCCACCCGGCCGGCCGAGGGCCCCGGCAGGGCGCAGGACGTGACCCCGGTCGACCGCAGCGCGGGGATGGTCCGGCGCCTGCCGCCGTACGTGGTCCCGCCGGCGACGTCCACCCGGCCGGGAGCGCCCGTGGTCAAGCGGCTCGTGCAGCGGCTGACCACGTGGCAGATCGCACCGCTGGCGTCCCGGGTCGACCAGCTGCAGGCCGCGACCGCCAACAGCCTCGACGTCGTCGCGGCCGAGATCCGCCGGCTCCGGGAGGAGACCCTCGCGGGAACCGGTGCGCAGCCGACCCCGTCGGCGGGCGGATCCGGCGGGACCACGTCGGGCTGACCCCACAGCACCGGGCCCCGGCACCCGCCCAGGTGCCGGGGCCCGGTGCTCTCCGGGCACGGCCCACCTCCCGGCCCCCGGCCCTCCCGCGCGGGATCTTCCGCACCTCCCACACCGGGAGAACCAGCCACCTCGCCAGCGACGGGACGGACCGGTCTGTCCCGGTAGCGTCCTCCCCCGATGCCACTCCCCGGGGTCGGGGCAGGAGTGTTCCGCCGGGCCCGTGACCGTGCCTGACCGACCGCGCACAGCCGGGCCGGTCCCACCGCTGAGCGTGAGGAGCCCTGTGACGACGACCCCCGAGACGGTGGCCCCCGCCACGCACGCGGGCGACCGGGTGCACGCCGCGCGCTCGCGCAACGGCCGGCTGGAGTTCCTCGACGCCCTCCGAGGCGTCGCGGCCCTCGTCGTCGCCGTCCAGCACCTCGCCGAGCACGTCTGGCCCGAGGTGGTCGTCTTCTCCCACACCTGGTGGCGGCCCGGCGAGTTCGGCGTGCTCGTCTTCTTCCTCTGCAGCGGGTTCATCATCCCGGCGTCGATGGAGCGCCGCGGGGACCTCGCGGAGTTCTGGATCGGCCGGGTGTTCCGGCTCTTCCCGCTGTACCTCGCGGTGCTCCTGGTCGCCGTCGCGGCCTTCGCCACCCCGTGGGCCACGCCCGGAGCGGGCTACCGGCCGGTCACCGACACGCTGCTCAACACCACGATGCTGCAGGTCTTCACGACCCGGCCGCTGGTCATCGGCGCCTCCTGGACCCTCGGCTACGAGATGGTCTTCTACCTGCTGATGACCGTGCTGTTCATGCTGGGCTGGCACCGCCGCTCGGCCGGCATCGCCACCGGCCTGGTCGTGACCGCGCTGGTGGCCGGTGGCGCGCTCGTCCCGTTCTTCCTCGTGCAGACGCAGATCCGGTCGTGGCCGGCGGTGGTCCTCGGCCTGCTCGTGCTCGCCGCGGTGGTCGTCCTCCCCCGGCTGGCCGGCCGGGAGCGGGCCGTGGCCCTGACCCTCGCCGCCGCCGTCCTGCTGCTGGTCCTCAACCGGCCGCACGACCTGTGGTTCGCGCTGCTGCTGCTGGCCTCGATGTTCGTCGGGACCGCGCTCTACCGGTACGACGTGGGGCAGCTGGACGGGCGCAGTGCCGCGGGGGCGTTCGGCCTCGCCGTCGCCGGCATCGTCGTCGTGCAGTTCTGCTACCACGTCGGCGCGCCCGAGGCGACCACCGGGGCCACTCCGCAGTGGTGGACCGAGGCGGCCACGTTCGTCTCGGCGTACCTGGTCTTCGGTGCGCTCTTCCTGCTCCGCGGCCGGGCCTACCCCCGGGTGCTCGTCTACCTCGGCACGATCAGCTACTCGGTGTACCTGGTGCACGCGCTGGTGCTGCTGCTGCCGACGCCGGACCTCCCGCCGGTGCCCGCCTTCGCCACGATGCTCGCCGTCACCCTCGGCGCCTCGGTCCTCACCTACCACTGGATCGAGAAGCCCGGTCAGCTCCTGGGCCGGCAGGTGACCGGCCGCTACCGCGCACGGCGGGCCGCGGCGGCGGCGCCGGCGGGCGGGGACCGGGCCGGCGGGGCGCCGCCGGCCGCCGGCCGCGAGCAGCGGGTGGCGACCCCCGCCTGACGACGCAGGAGGGCCCCGTCGTGCGACGGGGCCCTCCTGCGTCGGCGTCCGGTCAGCGGTACCGGATCGTGACCGCGCCGGTGGTGGCGTTCCAGGTGATGGTGCCGTGCTGGAAGTCGGCGCGGGTGCCGCCGGCGACGCCGTACTCACCGCGGGTGGGCAGCCCCAGCCGGGACCACTCCGCCCCGGCCTTGTCGTAGGCCGCACCGATCGCCCCGTACACCGGGTGCGCACCGGTGGTCGCCGACCACATCACCTTGCCGCGGGCGAAGACCTGGTAGACCCCCGCCCGGTTCTGGAAGGCCGTCTCGTCGGTCACCGGCAGCCCCAGCCCCGACGGGCCGCCCATGGCCGCCCACCGGTCACCGACCCCGCCGCGGACGAGGAACGCCTTCTCGGCCCCGGTGGCCTGGTAGATGCCCGCCCCCGACCGGAACCGGACCTCCTGGCCCTGCCCGCCGGGGACCGCCCGCTGCGGAGCGGTCGGCAGGCCCAGCGAGGAGTCCAGCCCACCGGCGGCCACCCAGCGCCGCCCGATCGCCCCGGACAGCACCACGGCCCCCGACGTCGGCGACCAGACGATCGTGCCGCCGGTGAAGGCGCTGAACCGGCCACCGCCGGAGGGGGTGTCGGCCTCGTCGCCGAGCGGCAGCCCGAGCGCGCCGTCGGCACCGCCGCGCGCCAGCCACGCCTCCCGGATGCCCCCGGCCACCAGCCGCACACCCGACGTCGTCCACACCAGGGAGTACCCGCGGGAGAACTCCTGGGTCGCGGCCCCGTTCCGGACCGTCACCTCGCCGCCGAGGGGCACCCCGAACCGGGCCGCCCCGCCCCCGGCCGCGAACGCCTCGCCGATCCCGCCCCGCAGCGGCTGCGCACCGGTCGACGGCGACCAGAACACCAGCCCGGACACGAACTCCTGCACGACCGCCCCGGGCACGCCCGGGACGGCGAGCTCCCCGGTGCGGGGGAACCCCAGCCCCCATTCGGCCCGCAGGCCCAGCCACCGGCTCCGGATGCCCCCACGCACGACCTGGGCGCCGGTCTCGGCCGTCCAGTACACCGACGCCTCCTTGCTGAAGTGCTGGTAGGCACCCCAGTTGCCCGCCGGGCCCTCGTCGGTGGTCGGCACGCCCAGCACGCCCGGCCCGCCCGCGGCCAGCCACGCCGCCAGCACGTCGCCCCGCACGAACCGGACCCCGGTGGCCGCGGACCAGTACAGCCGCCCGTGCTGGTACTCCTGCCAGGCGAAGCCGTTGCCGGAGCGCTCGTCCCCGACCTGCGCGCCCAGCCAGGACCGCAGCCCCGCGTCCGAGGCGTACCGGCGTTCGATCGCTGTCATGGTGAGGTCGACCTGCGCGGCGACCCGCGCCCGCAGGTCGCCCATGCGGGCGTAGGCGTAGCGGCCCGGGCAGGCGGTGTAGCCGACGTCCCGGTGGGCGAAGACGGTGGGCAGCGTGACGGTGCTGCCGGCCGCGTACCTCGACGTGCCCCCGCCCCCGGTCATCCTCGCGGTGCCGCGGGGGTCGACCCCGTAGAGCGAGAACTTCCAGGCGATGATGTCGGCGACGGCGTCGAGCATCACCCGCGGCGGCTCGACCTGCTCGTAGTTGCCGAGCATGGACACCCCGAACGTCCCGGAGTTCCAGCCGCCGGCGTGCGCACCGACGACCGTGCTGGCCAGGCCGCCGGAGCGGCCCTCCCAGAGCCGGCCGTACCGGTCGGCGATCACGTTGTAGCCGATGTCGCCCCAGCCGCGGCTGACCGCGTGGTAGCGGTAGATCGAGCGCATGATGGCCGGCACGTCGTCGGCCGAGTAGGCGTTGCTGTCGGCCGTGTGGTGGATCGTCGCGGCCTTGATCGTCGGCGCGTACTGCGGGTCCCAGGTGCGGATGGATTCGTCAGCGCCCCACTGCGCCCGCGAGTAGACCGGCGGCATCGCCATGGCCGCCTCGGCCGTGTCGGTGATGGCCGGGGTGTCGAGCGCGGCGTCGGCCGCGCTGTTCCCCGGGTCGACGAGGTCGACCTGCACGTCGGTGGGCGCCGCCCCGGCGCGGGTGACCAGCTCCACCTCGACGCCGGTGCTGGGCCCGGTCCACAGCGGCGCGGTGCCACCGCGGGGCGCGGCGCCGGCGTCGGCGTCCGGGCTCTGCTCGGCGTCCTCGACCGCCAGCTCGGTCCACGCGCCCCAGGAGCCGTCGGCGTCCCGGACGCGCAGCTGCACGAGGGTGTCGGTCACCGCGGGGTCGGGCGCCCACGTGACGCCCACGAGCGAGAACTCCTCGACGTCGAGCTGCTGCAGGGTCAGCACGGGCGCGTCGCCCGCCAGGCCGTCCACCGGTTCGGTGGTGCCCGCCTGGACGTCGGCCTCGGCGGCGGGGGCCTCCACCGACCCCATCGGGAGCTCCTCCGTGGTCGCGGCCACGGGGTGCGGCTCCGGGAGGGGGGCGGCGTAGACGGGGAGCACCAGGACGGTGGCGGTCGCGGTGAGGAACGCGGTCGAGCCGACCAGGATGCGTCGCACGGACAAGTCCTCCGAGTGCTGCGGTGCGGGGGTGCCCCGGGGGCACCAGGTGCACCACAGTCATCGGCGGCAGCGGGCCCGGGCTTGAGGCGATCCGGCAACCCGCCGTCGCCGCGCTCCGGTCAGGCCGGCGCGTCCGCCATGGCGGCGTGCAGCGCCGCCCGCCAGGGGCGGGGCGGGGTCAGACCGGCGGCGTGCCAGGCCGACAGGTCCAGCACCGAGTAGGCCGGCCGCGGGGCGGGGCGGGGAAAGGCCTCCGTGGTCGTCGGCAGCACCCGGGCGGGGTCGGCGCCGAGCTCCTCGAAGACCGCCTGCGCGAGGCCGTGCCAGCTGACCTGCCCGGCGTTGGTGCAGTGCAGCACCCGGGGGACGGCGTCCTCCCGGAGGCCGAGCTCGACCAGGCCGGCGGCGAGGTCGGCCGACCACGTCGGGGCGCCGACCTGGTCGGCGACGACCGAGACGGTCTCCCGGGTCGCCTCCAGCGCGGTCATCGTCCGGACGAAGTTGCCGCCGTGGCGGCCGTGCACCCAGGCGGTGCGCACGACGCAGGCGTCCCCGCCGGCCGCGGCCACCGCCCGCTCCCCCGCCGCCTTGGTCCGGCCGTAGGCCGAGCGGGGCGCGGTCGGGGCGTCGACCGGGTAGGGCCGGGTCGCCTGGCCGTCGAAGACGTAGTCGGTGGACACGTGCAGCAGCCGGCCCCGGCCGGCGAGCTCCTCGGCCAGCCAGCCGGGCGCGCGGCCGTTGACCAGCAGCGCGGTGCCCTCGTCGGTCTCGGCGGCGTCGACCGCGGTGTAGGCGGCCGCGTTGACGACCACGGCCCGGTCGGCCCGGACGCCGGCCAGCCAGCGCTGCACCGCGGCGCGCACCGACGCCTCGTCGGTCAGGTCCACCTCGGCCCGGCCGGCGGCGGTGACGTCGTCCCCGGGGCGGCCGGCGAGCGCCTCGAGCAGGTCGTGCCCGAGCTGCCCGCGGGCGCCGGTGACCAGCCAGGCGGTGCTCGTGCCCTGGCTCACGCCCGGGCGTCCTGCGAGCCCGCCGTGCGGTGGGCCGTCGCCGCGGCGGCCTTGAGCGGCTCCCACCAGGCGCGGTTGTCGCGGTACCACTGCACGGTCAGGGCCAGGCCGTCCTCGAAGGTCATCCGGGGGGCGTAGCCGAGCGCGGCCGTCTTCGAGTAGTCCACCGAGTAGCGCAGGTCGTGGCCGCCGCCGCGCGGGTCGACGATGTTCTCGACGTAGCTCCAGTCGCGGCCGGTGGCCTCGAGCAGCTTCTCCGTGAGCTCCTTGTTGGACAGCTCCCGACCGCCGCCGATGTTGTAGAACTCGCCGGGCAGGCCCTCCTCGAGGACGAGCTGGATGCCGAGGCAGTGGTCGTCGACGAACAGCCAGTCGCGGACGTTCGCGCCCTCGCCGTAGAGCGGCACCCGGTGCCCGTCGAGCAGGTTGGTGACGAACAGCGGGATGACCTTCTCGGGGAAGTGGTACGGCCCGTAGTTGTTGCTGCACCGGGTGATCGAGATGTTCAGCCCGTAGGTCTTGGCGTAGGCTCGGGCGATGAGGTCGCTGCCGGCCTTGGCCGCCGAGTACGGCGAGTTCGGCTCGAGGACGTGGTCCTCCTGCCATGAACCCTCGTCGATGGAGCCGTAGACCTCGTCGGTGGAGACGTGCAGCACCCGCCCGACGCCGTGCCGCAGCGCGGCCTCGAAGACCTGCTGGGCCCCGAGCACGTTGGTGAGCACGAAGTCGGCCGCACCGTGGATGGACCGGTCGACGTGCGACTCGGCGGCGAAGTTGACCACGACGTCGTGCCCCGGGACGGCGGCGTCGAGGTCGGCCTGGCTGCAGATGTCGCCCCGCACGAAGCGGTAGCGCGGGCTGTCGGCGACCGGGGCCAGGTTCGCGAGGTTGCCGGCGTAGGTCAGCTTGTCGAAGACCGTCACCTCGGCGTCCTCGAAGCCGGGGTAGCCACCGGACAGCATCGTCCGGACGTAGTGGGAGCCGATGAAGCCGGCCCCGCCGGTGACGAGGATGCGCATGGCAGGCATGCTCCCCCGCCCGCGGCCCCGTCTGCATCCTCCCGGGGTGTGAGTCGGCCGGCGCGTGACGGATGGGTCCGCTGGGCCGTCGGGGACCGCCCGCACCAGGTGCGGGCATGTCGGTGGGCCGGGACGGCCCGCGGACGCACCTACCATCGCCGCGAGACGCCACGACGCCGGCGGCGCGACGGGCCCGGGCCCGACCCGTGCCGTGGTCGGCGCGACCCAGCAGTGAGGACACGACGTGAGCCGAGAGCCGAGCGACCGAGGAGGCCGTCCGCTCCCCGGGCGACTGGACCCCCGCGCCGGGCGCCCGGCCCGCCAGCGGCAGCCCGAGGGACCGCCGGCCCGCGAGGCCGCGTCGGACGCACCGGTGGGCGGGACCGCCGCCGGCCGGCGCCCGCAGCGCTCCCGGGGCAGCCGGGTGGCCACCGCCGTCCGCGTCGTCGCCGGCGTGCTGTCCGTCGTGCTGCTGGGCACCGGCGGCTGGGGCTGGTACCTCGGGCAGGTCGCCGACGCCAGCGTCAACCGGACGAACGCCATCCCCCTCGACGGCAACGACGGCTCGGGCGACGAGCGCGCCGCGATGAACCTGCTCCTGGTGGGGAACGACAGCCGGGCGTCCCTCAGCGAGGAGCAGGCCTCGCAGCTGAGCACGGGCAGCAACTCCGGCCAGAACACCGACACGATGATCCTGGTGCACGTCCCGGCCGACGGGTCGCGCGCCTCGTTCGTCTCCTTCCCCCGCGACTCCTACGTGCAGATCCCCGGCTACGGGTGGGACAAGCTCAACGCCGCCTACGCCTACGGCTACGCGGAGCCGGACGAGGGCGCCTCGGCCGGCGAGCGCCAGGCGGCCGGGGCGCAGCTGCTCATCCGCACCATCAGCCAGCTGTCGGGCCTGATGATCGACCACTACGCCGAGGTGGACCTGCTCGGCTTCTTCAACCTCTCCAGCGTCGTGGGTGGCGTGGAGGTCAACCTCTGCCAGGCCGCGCAGGACGACTTCTCCGGTGTGGACCTGCCCGCCGGGAAGTCCACGATCAGCGGTGAGCAGGCCCTGGCCTTCGTCCGCCAGCGGCACGGCCTGCCGCGGGGCGACTTCGACCGGATCATCCGCCAGCAGACCTTCATCGCCGGGATGATCCGCAAGATGCTCTCGGACAACGTCCTGCTCGACCTCGGCAAGCAGCGGGAGCTCGTGCAGGCCGCCGCCGAGTCGCTGACCGTGGACCAGTCCCTGGACCTGTTCGCCCTCGCCGGGCAGATGCAGTCGGTCACCGCCGGCAGCATCGAGTTCCAGACCATCCCCTACGTCGGGGACGACCGGGACGACCAGGACCGCTACATCCTCCGGCTGGAGGACACCGAGACGCTGCACGAGTTCTTCGCCGAGCTGTCGGCCGAGCCGGAGGCCGAGGCCGAGGCGCCGGCCGCCGAGACCCCCGCCGCACCGGAGACGGTGGCGCCCTCCCAGGTCTCCGTCGAGGTGTTCAACGGCTCCGGCGTGCCCGGCCTGGCCGCCGAGGCCGCCGCGGAGCTGGAGGGGGCCGGCTTCACGGTGAGCAGCACGGGGAACGCCGACGCCACCGACTACGAGGTCACCGAGATCCGGCACGCCGCCGGGGACGAGGCCCTGGCGCGGACGCTGGCCGACCGGATCCCGGGTGCGACGACGGTGGAGAGCGAGGACCCGGCCACCGGCACCGTCCACCTGGTCCTCGGCAGCGACTTCAACGGCGTCGGTCAGGCGGTCACCCCGCCGGCGCCGGCCGCGCCGTCCGAGCCGGTGGAGGGCGAGGACGCCTTCACCGCGGCCGACACCGACTGCATCAACTGAAGAAGGACCCCGTCCTCCTCACCCCTCGCACGCTCGGGGTGAGCCTCTGGACGGGGCCTCCCCGCGGGACAGGAAGCCGTGCCTGCGTCAGGCGCTGCTGGACACGGGCACGGCGGCCTCTTCCGCGTGTCGGGTGGGCCGCGCGGCGCGGACCCGGGCCAGGACGGCTCGGGTCCCGCGGGCGGCGGCCGCGCCGACGGCGGCGCCGACCACGACGTCGCTCGGGTGGTGCACACCGAGCAGCACCCGGGAGACCAGCATCCCGCCGAGCAGCGTGCCCATGAGCGGCCGGCCGAGCAGCGGCGCGTAGCCGAGCGCGGCCGCCGCCGACGAGCAGCTGTGCGCGCTGGGGAACGACAGCGAGCTGGGGTGGGTGCGCACCAGCGCGGGGACCTCGGCCAGCAGCGGCCGCTTGCGCCGGACGAGCCGCTTGAGGACGACGCCGGCCGCGTGCCCGGCCAGCACACCGGCCGCGCCGTCCACCCACTCGCGCCGGTGCCGGCCGGTCAGCCAGCCGGCGCCCGCCACGACCAGCCAGCCGATCGCGTGCTCGCCGAACACCGACAGGCCGCGCGCGAGCGGGACGGCGGGGGTCCCGCCCAGCACCCGGCGGGTGGCGATCAGCAGGCGGTGGTCGAGTCGGGTCAGCACGCCGGCCGACTGTAGGGGTACCGGCGGCCGGTGCCGCCCGGGCCTGCCAGGCTGGGTCCGTGCCACAGCCCGCCGCCCTCCCCGCCGACCTCCTCGCCCGGGCGCTGCGCCGCGACGCCGCCGCGCCGCTGCTCACCGACTACGACGACGCCGCCGGTTCCCGGGTCGAGCTGTCGGCTGCCACGCTGGCCAACTGGGTGGCCAAGACGGCCAACCTGCTGCAGGAGGAGTTCGACGTGGCGCCCGGCGGCACGGTGGCCGTCGCGCTGCCGGTGCACTGGCAGACCGCCGCGGTCCTGCTCGGCGTGTGGAGCTGCGGCGCGGCGGTGCTCGACACCGCCGCCGAGGACGACGGCCGGCTCGACGACGTCGCCGTCGTCCTCGCCGCGCAGGACCGACTGGCCCCCCTGGAGGACGCCGGCGTCCCGGAGCTGCTCGGGCTCTCGCTGCACCCGCTCGGCGCGGGGATGGCCGGGTACGCCGGGCCGGCCCGCGACTTCGCCCTCGAGGTCCGCGCCCACGGGGACGTCTTCACCCCGTGGCAGCCGGCGGCCCCCGGGGACCCGGGGCTGCTGGCCGGCGGCCTGCAGCTGACCCTGGGCGGGCTGGTCGCGGCCGCGGAGGAGCTGGCCGGCCGGCTGGGCGTCGTCGCGGGCGACCGGCTGCTCGTGGACGCCGCGACCGCGGCGGAGGCGGGGCCGGTCGCCTGGCTGCTGGCGCCCCTCGCGGCCGGGGCGTCGGTGGTGCTCGTCCGCGGCGCCGACCCGGGCCGGCTGCCCGCCCGTGCAGCCGGGGAACGGGTCACGGCTACGCTCGGCGCCACGATCGAGGGCATCCGCGAGCTGGGCCGCCCCGACTGACCGACCGGTCCCAGCCCGCCCGACGGACGGTGGTGCACGTGGACAAGGTGATCGGGTCGGCCGCTGAGGCGGTCGCCGACGTCAGGGACGGCGCGGTGCTCGCCGTCGGCGGCTTCGGGTTGTGCGGTGTACCGGTGGTCCTCATCGACGCCCTGCTGGAGCAGGGCGCGAAGGACCTCACGACCATCAGCAACAACTGCGGCGTCGACGACCAGGCGCTGGGCGTCCTGCTCTACGCCGGGCGGATCCGGCGCACGATCTCCTCCTTCGTGGGCGGCAACAAGGAGCTCGCGCGCCTGTACCTCTCCGGCCAGCTGGAGGTCGAGCTCACCCCGCAGGGCACGCTGGCCGAGCGGCTGCGCGCCGGCGGCGCGGGGGTGCCGGCCTTCTACACGCCGACCGGCGTGGGCACGATGGTCGCCGACGGCGGCATCCCGGTGCGCTACGACGCCGACGGGAACGTCGTGGAGACCTCCCGGCCCAAGGAGATCCGCGAGTTCGACGGCCGCCAGTACGTGCTGGAGACGGCGCTGACCGCCGACTTCGGGCTGGTGCGCGCCGCGGTGGGCGACCGGCACGGCAACCTGGTCTTCCACGAGTCGGCGATGAACTTCAACCCGCTGGCCGGGATGGCCGGCCGGGTCACGATCGCCGAGGTCGAGCGGCTGGTGGAGCCCGGCGAGATCACCCCCGAGCAGGTCCACCTGCCCGGGGTGTTCGTCGACCGCGTCGTCGAGGTCGGGCCGGAGGGCAAGTCGATCGAGCGGCGCACCACCCGCCCGCGTCCCGCGCCGGCCACCCCGGCCGCCGGCGGCGACGAGGCCACCACCGAGGGGAACTGACCATGACCCTGACCCGCGACCAGCTCGCCGCCCGCGTGGCCGCCGACCTCACCGACGGCGCCTACGTCAACCTCGGCATCGGCATGCCGACCCTCGTGCCCAACCACATCCCCGACGGGGTGCACGTGGTGCTGCACTCGGAGAACGGCATCCTCGGCGTCGGCCCCTACCCCTACGAGGGCGAGGAGGACCCCGACCTCATCAACGCCGGGAAGGAGACGGTGACGATCCTGCCGGGCGCGTCGTTCTTCGACTCGGCGACCAGCTTCGCCATGATCCGCGGCCGGCACCTCGACCTCGCCGTCCTCGGCGCGATGCAGGTCAACCCCCGCGGCGACCTGGCCAACTGGCTCATCCCCGGCAAGATGGTCAACGGCATGGGCGGCGCGATGGACCTCGTCCACGGCGCCCGACGCGTGGTCATCATGATGGAGCACGTCGCCCGCGACGGGTCCCCGAAGCTGGTCGAGGAGTGCACCCTGCCGCTGACCGGCAAGGGCTGCGTCGACCGCGTCATCACCGACCTCGCGGTCGTCGACGTCACCCCCGGCGGGTTTTTCCTCGTCGAGACCGCCCCCGGGGTGAGCCCCGAGGAGGTCGCGGAGAACACCGGCGCGCCGTTGACCGTGCCCGACGACGTGCCCGAGATGCGCCTGCCGGCCGGCGTCTGACCGGCCGGGACGACCTCGTCCGTCCCACTCCCATGTCGCTGCGGTGATCGGGCGGCTCCGGGCAGTAACCTCCCTGCGTCCTCCGGCGGCTGGAACGGCCCCGGCAGCCCTCGCGGCCCGCCCTCGCGGCCGCCCGGGACAGCAGGAGTGGAGACAGCCATGGCCCGGAGCCGCCGGATCGTCCTCGGCCTGGGAGCCGTCGCACTCGTCGCCGGCGCCGGCCTCGCCGTCAGCGGGACGATGCGCCTCCCGGCGGCGGACACCCCGTCCGCCGCCGGCACGCCCACCCCCGAGGCGGCTCCTGCCCCGGGCACCTACGGCGCGCCCGTGCCCGTCCGGCCCGAGCCGACCGCGGTGGCGACCGACGCCCCGCCGGTGGAGACCCCCGCGCCCGTCACCGGCGGGGACCTGGTCCTCACCTACGCCGGGTGGGCCGAGGTGGACGGGACCGTGGAGGCCGCCGGTTACGTCCCCGGGGTGGTCGAGGACACCGGCTCCTGCGCCCTGACGCTGTCCCGGGACGGGGTCGCCGTCGAGACCACCTCCCCCGCCACGGCCGACGCCACGTCGACCGCCTGCTCGCTGCTCGCGGTCCCGGGTGACCGGCTCGCCCCCGGGACGTGGCAGGGCAGCGTCGTCTACACCTCGCCCACCTCCACCGCGGCCTCGGAGCCGTTCGAGGTCGTCGTCCCGTGAGGCGCCTGCTCCGGCTGGTCGTCGGCGCCGTCGTGGCCGCGGCGGCGGTCGCCGTCCCGGTGGCCACCCCGGTGCCGGCCGACACCGCCCGGGCCGCCGACCTGCGGTACTTCGATCCCGGCAACATCATCAGCGACGCGGTCTTCTGGGACGCGCTGGCGATGGACGCCCCGGCGATCCAGGCCTTCCTCGAGGCGAAGGGGGCCCGCTGCGTCCGCGGCACCGACGGGAGCCCGTGCCTCAAGGACCACGTCCAGGACACCGTCGACCGGGCCGCGGACGACCTCTGCGACGGGTACCGGGGCGCCGCGCGCGAGAGCGCGGCGACGATCATCGCCAAGGTCGCCCGGTCCTGCTCCACCAACCCGCGGGTGCTGCTCGTGCTGCTGCAGAAGGAGCAGAGCCTGGTCAGCGGGACCAACCCCAGCGCCACCCGGTACCAGAAGGCCACCGGCTTCGCCTGCCCCGACACCGCCCCCTGCGACCTGCTCTACGCGGGGTTCGTCAACCAGCTCTACAGCGCCGCCCGGCAGTACCAGCGGTACGCCGCCCAGCCGACGTCCTACGGCTACCGCGCCGGCCGCGTCAACTCGATCCTGTACCACCCCAACTCGGGGTGCGGGCGGTCGGACGTCTACATCGTCAACCAGGCCACCGCCGGTCTGTACAACTACACGCCCTACCGCCCCAACCAGGCCGCCCTCGCCGCCGGGTACGGCACCGGGGACCCGTGCTCCTCCTACGGCAACCGGAACTTCTGGAACTACTTCACCGACTGGTTCGGCTCCACCCAGTCGGTCGGCGGCTCGGCCATCTGGACCCGCTACACCTCCTCGGGCGGCGCGACCGGCCCCCTCGGCGAGGTCTCCTCCGCCCTGGTCTGCGGCCTGCTGCGCGGCGGGTGCTACCAGCGCTTCGCCGGCGGGTCGGTCTACTGGTCGCCGGGCAGCGGGGCGTGGATCGTCCCGGCCGGGCCCTTCGGGGACCGCTACCGCGCCCTCGGGTACGAGGGCGCGGGGGTCGGCTACCCGCTGATGGACGTCACCTGCGGTCTCGTCGGGGGCGGGTGCTACCAGATCCACCAGGGGGCGGCGCTCTACGCGGCCACGGCCGGGGGGCCCGCGTGGATGGTGCGCGGCGACATCCGCAAGCGCTGGGTCCGCACCGGCAGCGAGAACGGCCCGCTGGGCTACCCCACGGCCGACGAGGCCTGCGGGATGCGCGGCGGGGGCTGCCTGTCGACGTTCCAGCACGGCGTCGTCGTCTGGACCGCGCAGTCCGGGGCCCGCGTGGTGTCCGGGGAGATCGCCGAGCGCTGGCGGCTCCTCCGGCGGGAGGCCGGGCTGGGCTACCCGCTGCACGACACGATCTGCGGGCTGGCCGGCGGCGGCTGCTACCAGCAGTTCGAGCGCGGCTCGATCTACTGGAGCCCGGCCACCGGGGCGCACCCGGTGTACGGCGGGATCCGCACCGCCTGGCAGGCCGCCGGGGCCGAGTGGGGTGCCCTGGGCTACCCGCTCGGCGGCGAGACCTGCGGGCTGCCCTCGGGTGGCTGCCGGCAGGAGTTCAGCGGGGGCACCATCTCCTGGACCGGCAGCCGGGCGCTCGTCCTCCGCGGGCCGATCCGCGACCGGTGGCGCACCCTGGGCGCCGAGGGCGGGCTGCTCGGCTACCCGCGGACCTACACCCTCTGCGGTCTGGCCGACGGCGGCTGCTACCAGGTGTTCGACGGCGGGTCGGTCTACTGGACCGCGAAGACCGGTGCCCAGGTGGTCCGCGGCGGCATCCGCACCGCGTGGGCCGCCGCCGGGTCGGAGTGGGGCGCCCTCGGGTACCCGACCGGCGAGGAGGTGTACGGCCTGCCCGGCGGCGGCTCGTCCCAGTCGTTCGTGCGCGGCACCGTGCTGTGGTCCCCGACGACGGGGGCGCAGCCGGTCACCGCCCCGTTCCTCGAGGCGTGGACCGCGGCCGGCGGGGTCTCCGGCCCGCTGGGCTACCCGCTCGAGCCCGCGCGGACCGTGGACGGCGGCCTGCGGCAGCGCTTCCAGGGCGGCACGCTGACCTACGCGCGCGCGAGCGGGGAGGTCACCGGCCCCTAGGCTCGGGGCGTGAGCGCCGGATCCCCCGCCACCGTCGTGCACCGGCGATCCGGGGTGCCGGCGGCGTGACCTTCTCCGTGGTCGCCCGGGACCCGGCGACCGGGGAGCTCGGCATCGCCGTCTCCTCGTGCATCCTCGCCGTCGGCCGGGCCGTGCCCAGCGCGCGGCCCGGCGTCGGGGTGGTCGCCGTCCAGGCGCGCAGCCGGCGGGGCCTCGGGGGCAGCCTGCTGGCCGGGCTGGAGGCGGGCCGGCAGCCCGCGGAGCTGGTCCGGGCGGCGGCGCACGCGGCCGAGGACGTCGACCGGCAGATCGCCGTCCTCGACGCCGCAGGAGCGGTCGCCGCGGACACCGGGCGGGGGTCGTTCCCGGTCAGCGGCCACCTGCTCGGGGACCAGGTGGGCGTGCAGGGCAACATGCTGGCCTCGGCCGAGGTGCTGCCCGCGATGCTGCAGGCCTGGACCGCCGCGCGCGGGGACCTGGCCGACCGGCTGCTCGCCGCGCTGGGCGCCGGGCAGGACGCCGGGGGCGACGTGCGCGGCCGGCAGTCGGCGGCGCTGCTCGTGGTCAGCGGCGAGCCGGCCGGCGAGGAGGACGACGGGGTCCGCATCGACCTGCGGGTCGACGACTCCGGTGACCCGGTGGCCCAGCTGCGGATGCTGCGCAACCTGCAGCGGGCCTACGACGAGGGCGACTACGAGCACCTGGCGCTGTTCGCCCCCGAGGGCGCCCGGGACCTCTACGCCGCGCTGGCCGCCTCCCGCCGGGGCGACCGGGCCGCGGCGCGGGCGGCGCTGGAGGCGATGCGGGACCGGCCCGGGTGGTCGGCCTGGCTGGCCGCGATGGCCGGCGACCAGCGGCTGGCGGCGGTGTCCCGGCTGCTCGGCTGAGGCGCGGGCCGCCGCCCGCCCGGGAGGCCGGCCACCCCCCGCGCTCGCGGCCCGTGCCCCTGGCCACCCGCGGTGGTCAGCCGGTGAAGACCCCCAGGCCGACGAAGACGGCCCACACCGTCCCGAGACCGAGCAGCACCCGGTCACGCAGCACGATCTCCTCCGGCGCCCCGGCCTCGCCGCGGTCGACGTCCACGGCGTAGCGCAGCAGGGCGAGCACGAACGGCGCGATGGAGATCGTCTGCCAGGGGAAGCCGAGGTCGTCCTCCCGGAGCTCGAAGGCCCACAGCGAGTAGGCCGTGCAGGTGACGCCGGCCGAGAGGCTCCACACGAACCTCAGGTAGCTGGCCGAGTACTCCTTCAGCGAGCGCCGGGTGGCCGCCTGCTCCCCCAGCGCGACCAGCTCGGCGTACCGCTTGCCGGCCACCATGAACAGCGCCCCGAAGGCGGCCACCAGCAGGAACCACTGGGACAGCGCGATCCCGGCGGCGGCGCCACCGGCCACCCCGCGGAGCAGGAAGCCGGAGGCGACGACGGCGAGGTCGATGACCGGCTGGTCCTTGAGGAAGTAGGCGTAGGCCAGGGAGATGCCCGCGTAGCTGCCCAGCACGGCGGCGAGCGCGGGACGGGTCAGCAGCACCGCGGCGACCAGCGCGCCGGCGATGAGCAGGACCCCCGCGACCACGGCCACCGGCGGCGGCAGCACCCCGGCCGCGACGGGCCGGAACCGCTTGACCGGGTGCCGGCGGTCCTCCTCCACGTCGCGGACGTCGTTGAGCAGGTACACCCCGCTGGCCACCACGCAGAACAGCCCGAAGGCGACCAGGGTCGGCAGCAGGACGTCGGGGTCGAGGATGGAGCCGGCCGCCAGCGGTGCGGCGAAGACCAGCACGTTCTTGACCCACTGCCGCGGCCGCATGGTGCGCACCAGGCCGCCGAGCACGCCGCCGGTGGTGCGGGGCGCCGGCGGGGACTGCGTCACAGCGGCGGCCGGTGCCGCAGCCGGGGCAGGGCTCGCGGCGGGGGCCGGGGCCGCGGCGGGGGCCGGCGGGTCCGCAACGACGTTGTCCCGGTAGCGCACGGCCTCGCCCCCGCCGCGCCGGGCGCCGTCGCCGCGGCGCACCGCGGTGCTGCGGGTCTCCCCCTCGACGTCCACTGGCCCTCCTGTCGTCCCCCGGGTCGGCGGGCCGCGGCGCGGCCCCCGCCGAGCCTCCCCGCCCCGGGCCGCGGACGCCAGTGCACCCGGGCCGGGGTGGGCCAGGACACGCCGGGCTCACCCGGTCGGCGGACCCGACCAGCCCCCGACCGTCGCCCGGTCGACGGCCAGGTCGTAGCCGCCGGTCGGGTAGGGCAGGTCGAACTCGAACGCCTGCACGTCGCGGACGTCGGGCCAGGCGGGGAACCGGGTGGCCAGCTCGGTCACCCCGGAGGTGCGCTGCACCGGCGCGAACAGCCCGCCGCGCGGCACCTGCCAGGTGTTGTCCGCGAGGCCCCAGCCGCCGGGGCCGGGGCGCCACACGACGCCGTGGGTCACCGGCTCGGTGATGCCGAGCCGGATCTCGGGCTGCCGCTGGCAGGGGAAGAGGAAGGCGATCTGCCAGGCGGTGGCCACGGCGGCGTCCTCGGGCAGGTACTGCCCGAGCGGCACCGCCGGTGCCAGAACCGGCGCGGCGAACGCCAGCCAGCCACCGGGCCCGCCCGACCGGTCCTCGGCCACCAGGCGGACCAGGTCCGCGGCGTCGGCGCCGGCGGTCGCGGGGTCCAGGACGAAGCTGCGCCAGGCCGTCGAGTCGACGGCGTCGGTGAGCTCCTGCGCGCCGGTGACCCGGGGCGTCCCGGCGGGACCGGCGACCGCGTACTCGGCCCGCAGCCCGTTGCCGCCGGCGAGCTGCCCGGCGGCCAGCACGACCGGGGCCTCCCCGCCCGCACCGGCGGGCAGCTCGTACCACCCGGTGGTGAGCGTGCCGGTGGTGTCCTCCTCCTCCGGGCCGGTGAGGCTGCCCCAGACCTGCGGTGCCGCACCGCCGGCCGCCCCGCCGTCCGCCCAGGGCGGCGGGCTCACCCCGAACCACCCGGCGCCGGTGGCGAAGGCGTCCGACGGGACGGCCTCCGGCGCGGCGTCGGCGGCCCCCTGCGGCCCGGCGGGCAGGGGGTCGCCCGCGGTCACGTCGTAGACCTCGATGCCACCCGCGGCCGCGCAGTCGGTCGCGAGCGGGTCGGTGAGGGCGTCGGCCCAGGGCGACCAGCCGTCCAGGGTGGTGAGCGTGGCGTAGGAGAAGCTGCCCAGCAGGTAGGTCAGCGACGTCCCGAGGAAGACGAGGACGGCGACCGGCACGGCGACCCAGGTGCGGTCCGCGGGCCGGCCGGTGCGCCGGCGCAGCAGGGTCAGCGCGCCCAGCACCGCGAGGACGACCAGCGCCCACACCACCGGGCTGCCCAGCTCGACCGGCCCCAGGTAGGGCGCCACCATGGGCTGCGGCATGCCCGGCAGCCAGCTGTACGCCCACTGGTTGGGGCCCTGGAACGCCAGCGCGCAGGCCAGCACCAGCGACCCGAGGGCGGCGACCCGGACGCCGGTCCCGGCCGGGCGGTCCCGGGTCACCCGGCGGACCAGCCAGGGCAGCGAGACGAGGAAGAGCCCCAGGAACGCCGGGCCCACGCCGGCCAGGGCGCCGAAGTGGTGGGTCCACTTGCTGGGGGTGATCCACAGCAGCAGGAACCCCGCCCCGAGCGAGGAGCCGGCGAGCAGCAGCGGCAGCGGTACCGCGACGCCGCGGACCCGCGCGGCGGCGGCCAGCGCCAGGAACCACACGAGGGCCAGCAGACCGAGCAGGACGGCGGTCCGGCGGGCGTAGGAGCCCATCGGGATCTCGCTGAGCAGGAAGGCGTAGCGCTGGAACTCGTCGTACCAGGCGTCCTGCTCCTGCACCGACAGGAAGATCTCCTGGCCGCGGAGGAAGTCGTTGAGCGTGCCGTCGGCGAAGGCGGCCACGGCGGCCAGGGCACCGGGCGCGACGAGCAGGGCGGTGCGGGTGAGCGCGGTGAGCCGGTCGGCGCCCTCGCGGACCAGCCCGGCCAGCCGGGGCAGGGCCACCAGGACCGGGCCGAGGGCCGCCAGGCCGGTGGGGTGGCAGGCGGCGGCCAGCGCCGCCGCGGCGAAGCCCAGGCCGACCGGCAGCAGCCGGCGGCGGCGCAGCCCGGTCACCACGCCGGTCAGGGCCGCCAGCGCGAGCACCCCGACGATCGCCTCCGGGCGCACGCCCATCCCGTAGGGCAGCCACCAGGCGAGGAAGGCGGCCCCGGTGAGGACGACGGCGGCCGCCGGTCCGCCGCGGCGGTCGAGGACCGCGGCCGGCAGCGCCCCCGGCCGGCTGACGTAGCGGCGCAGCAGCAGCCAGGTCAGCAGGCCGACGACGAGCGCCGGGACGCGCAGCACGACCGGGCTGTCGCCGACCTCCTGCCACCAGCCCAGCACCCGGTAGAACCAGGTGAACGGCGTGAAGGACTGGTTGAGCAGCTGGTAGTAGTTGCCGACCTGCCCCTCGACCCCGGCGTTGCGGGCCATCGCGGCGTAGTAGCCGTCGTCGTCGGAGGCGGGGGCGAGGAACCACCACAGCAGCACCGCAGCGACGACCAGCACGTCGACGGCGCCGCCGGGCCACCCGACCCGCGCCGGGGGGCCGGGGTCGGCCGCGGGCGGGCCGCGGCGGCGGTCGGCCCGGGCGAGCAGCAGCAGGCAGGCCAGCGCGGCGGCGGTGACGGCGACCGACAGCGCCAGCTTGGCCGCGGTCGGGGTGGTGTTGAACTGGGCGTCGACCTCCAGCGCGACCCGCAGGTCGTCGTCCCCCGGCAGCGAAGTGACCCCCGTGGCCAGGACGTCGACGTCCGGCCGCACGTCCTCGTCCACCGACGCCAGCACCGTGCCGTCGCGCTGCAGGACGGCGCCCTCGCCGTCCGCGCGGAGCCGGTGGGTGCACTGCCCCGGAGGGAGCGGGGCGTCGAGCAGCGGGACGCCGCGCAGCAGCACGTCCAGCCGGCCGTCGCGGGCGGTGACCAGCAGCCCCTCGGTGTCGGCGGCCGGCTGGCCCGGGACGAGGGTCGACAGCAGCAGGCCCTCCCCGGTCGACGCGGCGGCGCGCACCGCGGCGCAGCTGAACCGCACGTCGAGGGCCCGCGGCGTCTGGTTGGTCAGCTCGAGCATCGTCGAGGTGGGGCGGGTGGGCTCCTGCGGCCAGCTCACCGTCGGCAGGGCCATGCGCACCGGCGCCAGCGGGAGCAGCACCGCACAGAGGACGGCGACCAGCGCCACCAGCAGCGGCAGCAGGGAGCGGACGCGGCCGCGGCGGCCGGCCGGCGCCGGGTCCGGGGCCCGCTCCCCCGACCGTGCCGGGTCGATCACGTCCACGCGCGCCCCGTCCTCCCCGTTACCCGTCCCCGCCCGCCACCCTGTCGTCCCGCCCGGCGCACGCCGCTACCGTGGTCGCCGTGGGAACCGGGCACCAGCGGCACCGAGGCGCGCACGAGGCCGGGTCCTGAGCCGCCGGAGCCCGCGGCTGGCGTTCTCGCTCAGCTGGGTCGCGGCCTGCATCGTCGTCTCCGGCATTCTCACCTACCTCTACCTTGCCGTGGTCGCCCGGGCGGTGCCACCACCCGAGTACGCGGTCTTCGGCGCGTTCTGGTCGGTGGCCCTGGTGATCGGGCTGGGGGCCTTCCTGCCCCTCGAGCTGGAGCTCGCCCGGGTCGTGCACCTGCGCCCGGAGGGCGCGCCGCTGCCGCCGGGCACGCTCCGGGCGGCCGGAGGCGTGAGCGGTCTCACGCTGCTGGTGCTGCTCGCCGGCTGGCCGCTGCTCGGCCCGGTGCTCGGCGGCAGCCCGGCCCTGCTGGCCTCGCTCGTCGTGCTGGTGCTCGCGTCGGGGCCCCAGTTCGTGCTCCGCGGGCTGCTGCTCGGCCGCGGCCGGCTGCTGGCGCACGGCGTCGTCCTGCTGCTCGACGCGCTCGTCCGCTGCCTGCTGGCCGGGGCGGTCGTCGTCCTCGGCTCCGCCGGCACCGCCGCGGACCTCGGCTGGACGCTCGTCGCCGCCGTCGTGCTGGCCCACGTCCCGCTGCTGGCGTGGCTGCTGCGCGGCGGGCGGTCCGGCGCCCCGGACCCCGGGCCGCCGGTGCGGGCCGCCGCGATCGGCCACCTCGTGGTGGGCACGGTCTGCGGGCAGGCGCTGCTCAACGCCGCCCCGGTCCTGGTGACCGCGGCGGCCGCCGCGCCGGACGAGCGGGTCCTGGCCGCCCAGTTCGTGGCCGGCTTCACGCTGGTGCGGCTGCCGCTGTTCGTCGCCGTCCCGCTGCAGGGCGCCCTCGTGCCCGCGCTGACCGGGGCCGCCGAGGTCCCCGGCGGGGTGCGCCGGCTGGCGCTGCGCACGGCGGGCGCGGTCGCCGGGCTGGCCGCCGCCGGGGCCCTGCTGGGCTGGGTCGCCGGCCCGCTGCTGGTCCGGCTGCTCTTCGGCGACCGCTACGTCCTCGGCGGCGGGGCCATGGCCCTGCTGGCAGCCGGCAGCGGCCTCTACCTCGGCCTGCTGGTGACCGCCCAGGCGCTGCTCGCCGCCGCGCGGCACCGGGACGTCGCGCTCACCTGGACGGCGGGGCTGGCCGTGGCCGCGGTCGTGTTCGCCGTCGCCCCGGGGCTGGTCGCCCGGGCGGGCCTGGCCTTCGCGATCGGCTCCGGGGCGGCCTTCGCGGTCAGCCTCGCGCTGCTGCTGCGCCGCCCGCCGGTCCCTGCCCGCAGCCCCGCCGCCGCCGGGGCCGACCCGAACGGAGACCGGGGATGACCCCGACGCTGGACCTGCTCGTCGCGCTGGACTACTACGCCCCGTACGTCAGCGGCCTGACCAACGTCGCCCGCGACGTCGCCGAGGGCCTGGCCGCCCGCGGGCACCGGGTGCGGGTGGTGACCAGCCGGCACGACCGCGGCCTGCCCGAGCGGGAGGTGCTCCGGGGGGTCGAGGTGGACCGGGCGCCGGTCGTGGCCCGCCTCGGCAAGGGCGTGCTCAGCCCGGCGCTGGTCGGCCGGGTGCGGTCCGCGGCGCGCACCGCCTCGGTGACCAACCTGCACCTGCCGATGCCCGAGTCCGGGCTGCTGACCGGGTCCGGGCGCCTGGTGACGACCTACCACTGCGACGTGAGCCTGCCGCCGGGGGCGCTCAACCGGGTGCAGACCCTCGGCGTCGACGCGGCCAGCCGGCGCACCCTGCGGCGCAGCGACCGGGTCGTGGTCTCCAGCGACGACTACGCGCGGCACAGCCGGCTGTGGCCGGCCATGGCCGGGCGGACGGCGGCGATCCCCCCGCCCTGCCGGGAGCGGCCGGCCGGCGCTCCGCGGTTCCGGGACGGCGACGGGCTGCACGTGGGGTTCCTCGGCCGGATCGTCGAGGAGAAGGGGCTGCAGTACCTGGTGCGGGCCTTCCGGGCGCTCGACGACCCCGCCGCGCGGCTGCTCATCGGCGGGGACTTCGCCGAGGTGGCCGGCGGGTCGGTGGTCGAGGAGGTGCGCCGGGTCGTCGACGGCGACCCGCGGGTCCGGCTGCTCGGTTTCCTCCCGGACGACGGGATCGCCGACCTGTACGCCTCGCTCGACGTGTTCACGCTGCCGTCGGTCAACGCCTTCGAGGCCTTCGGCATCGTGCAGGTGGAGGCGATGATGGCCGGGGTCCCGGTGCTGGCCAGCGACCTGCCGGGGGTGCGCACGCCGGTGCAGGAGACCGGCTTCGGCGTCGTCGTCCCCCCGCGGGACGTCGAGGCGATCGCCGACGGGCTGCGGCGGCTGGCCGCCGATCCCCCCGACCGGGGACGCGGGCGGGCGCGGGCCCGGGAGCGGTACGCGCTGGGCACGGTGCTCGACGCCTACGAGGCGCTGTTCCTCGAGGTGGCCGGGCGGGCCTGACCGGCGCCCGGTACGGCTACGCCGCCACGGCGATCCAGCCGCCGGCGGCCAGCCCCAGGGCCAGTGACCCGGCAGCCGCGGCGTGCAGCACCCCCACGGGCAGGCCCGGCCGCAGCAGCTGGGCGGTGCCGGCGGCGGTCCGGGGCCCGCCGCCCGGAGCGGGCTCCCCCGCCCCGGGTGCCGCCGCGACGCCGGCGAAGGCGGGGGCGAACCAGCGCAGGTAGTAGAAGAGGCTGGCCACGGTGTTCACCGCCGCGAGCACCACCAGCCAGACCAGGCCGCCGTCCCAGGCCGCCGCGAAGACCGCGAGCTTGCCGACGAACACCGCCGTCGGCGGGGTCCCGACCAGGCCGAGCAGGCACACCACGAGGCTGACCACCAGCCACCGGTGCCGCCCCACGGCGGCCGTCCAGTCGGTGATGGTGCGCGCCGCCGGGGCCGCCGCCACCGCTGCGAAGGCGCCGACGTTCGTGACCGCGTAGCCGGCCAGGTAGACCGCCAGGGCACCCGGGGCGAGGGCGGAGCGCCCGGCGACGGCCACCACCATGAACAGGTAGCCGACCTGGCTGATCGTCGAGTAGGCGAGCAGCCGCAGCAGGTGGGTCTGGGCGAAGGCGGCCAGGTTGCCCAGGGTCATGCTCGCCGCGGCGACGACCGCCACCACCAGCGGGACGTCGACCGGCGCCCCGGCCAGCGGCTCGTCGACCAGGCGGTAGGCCGCCGCCACCGCGCCGACCTTGGGCACGGTGGTCAGGTAGGCCGCGACGGCCGGCGGCGTCCCCGCCGCCACGTCCGGCACCCAGAAGTGCACCGGGACGGCGCCGGCCTTGAACCCGACGCCGGCGAGCACGCCGAGCACGCCGACGGCCACCAGCGCCGGCGAGGCGCCCGGCAGCGCCCGGGCCAGCTGCTCGTAGCCGCCGGCCCCGCCGGCCAGCACCAGGCCGGCCACGCCGAGCAGCAGGAGGACCCCGGAGAAGGCGCCGAAGAGGTAGTACTTCATCGCCGCCTCGACGCCGGGCGCGTCCTTCGCGAAGCCCGCGAGCGCGTAGAGCGGCACGCTGGCCAGCAGGTAGCCCGCGACGAGCAGCAGCAGGTCCCCCGCCCCGGCCAGGGTGACCGCGCCCAGGCCGCCGAGCACCATGAGCACCCAGGCCTCGGTCTCCCGCGGGTGGCCGGCCAGCGTCGGCACGGCCAGCCACACCAGCACCGGGACGGCGAGGGCGACGACCACCCGGACCACCCCGGTGGTGGTGTCGACCACCCACACGCCGTCGAAGACCCGCTCGTCGGGGCCGGGCAGCCGCACGGCCGCCACCGCGGCCGCCGCCAGGCAGGCCGCCGTGACCACCCAGCGCACCCGGGCCTGGCGCTGCTGCGGGGTCCACAGCCCGACGAGCAGCCCGGCGACGGCGCCCAGCAGGAGCAGGCCCTCCGGCAGGAGGGCGCCCCACTGCTCGTCGCCGCCGCTCACCGGCCCACCAGCTCCACCACCGCGGCGGCGGCCGGCGCGATGACGTCGAGCAGCACCCACGGGAGCAGCCCGAGGACGACCGAGAGCGCCAGCAGCGGCACGATCGCGACGAGCTCGGGCGCGCGCAGGTCGGCCACCCGCACCGCGGTGCGCTCCCGCACGGCGGTGGCACCCTCGCCCCCGCCGGCCGGTCCCGGCCCTCCGCCGGGCGACGGCGCGGTGGTCTCCCCGGTGAGCAGCCGCTGCAGCGCGAGCAGGAACAGCCCGGCGGTGACCAGGATGCCGAGGACGGCGACCACCGCCGCGACCGGCACCGCCTCCAGGGCGCCGGTGAAGACCTGGAACTCGGCGACGAACCCGGACAGCCCCGGCAGCCCGAGCGAGCCGAACGCGGCGACCGCGAGCGCCGCGGCGAACAGCGGAGCCGGTCGGCCCAGCCCGCCCCAGCGGTCGAAGGCGTAGGTGTGCCCGCGCGACCACAGCACGCCGGCCAGCAGGAAGAGCGCGCCGGTGAGCAGGCCGTGGCTGACCATCTGGTAGACCGCCCCCACGGTGGCCACCGCACGCGCCCCCTCGTCGGCGGCGGCCACCATGCCGGCGGCGCCCAGGCCGAGCAGCACGTAGCCCATGTGGTTGACCGAGGTGTAGGCGATCATCCGCTTCACGTCGGTCTGCGCCAGGGCGACCAGCGCGCCCCACAGGACGCTGACCACGCCGAGCACCACGGCGACGGTGGCCCAGCGCTGCCAGGCCTCCGGGAGGATCGGCATGGCGATCCGCACGAAGCCGTAGGTGCCGAGCTTGAGCAGCACCCCGGCGAGGACGGCCGACCCGGTGGCGGGGGCGTCGGTGTGCGCGTCGGGCAGCCAGGTGTGGAACGGGAACAGCGGGGTCTTCACCGCCAGGCCCAGCCCGATCGCGAGCAGCACGAGGCCGGCGGCCACGGGGGATCCGGCCAGCGGCGGGTCGGCGGCCAGCGCCACCATGTCGAAGGTCCGCGGTTCGCTGCCGAGGAACAGGCCGATGAAGCCGACCAGCAGGGCCAGCGACCCGACGAAGGTGTAGAGGAAGAACTTCAGCGCGCTGCGCCGGGCGTCGCCGTGCCCCCACCCGGCGATGACGAAGTACATCCCCACGATGGTCAGGTCGAAGAAGACGAAGAACAGGATGAGGTCCAGCGCGGCGAAGGTCCCCAGGCAGGCGGTCTGGAGGAAGAGGAACAGCGCCGCGTAGGTGCGCGGCCGGTCGGTCTCCCGCAGCGAGTAGACCGCGCAGGCCAGGAACAGCACGCCGGTGAGCGCCATGAGCGGCAGCGACAGCCCGTCGGCGCCGACGTGGTAGCCCGCGTCGACGGTCGGGATCCACCGCAGGTCGACCTCGGAGGCGAACCCGTCCACGACGCCGGAGGCACCGGTGCCCGGCTCGAACCGCCACCACAGCCAGGCGATGAGCGCAAGATCGGCGGCCGAGGCCGCCACCCACACCGCGCTCGCCGTCCGGCCGGGCAGGCCGCGGGCGGCGGCGAGCACGGCCGCCACGGCCAGCGGCAGGAAGATCACGACGGTCAGGAGCACCGGGTCACCTCGCGACGAGCAGCAGGAGGAGCAGGACGGCCAGGCCGGCGGCGGCCTGGGCGTAGTACTGGTGCAGCAGGCCGGTCTGCGGGCGGCGGGCGGCCGTCCCGGCCCGCCGCACCGCCCGGGCGGTGGCGCGGACGGCGCCGTCGACCAGGCCGCCGTCGGCGCGGGCGGAGCCGTCGGCCGCCCGGCGGGTCGCCCCGGCGACCCCGGCGACCGCCCGGTCCAGGACGCCGTCGTCGGCCCGGGCGACCGCCGCGGCCAGCCGGCGGACACCCCCGGCCGCCGCGTGCACCACCCGGTCGAGGCCGCGGTCGTCGGCCACGGCCAGCGCCCGGGCCAGCGCCAGGCCCGGCCGGGGGGTGAGCAGCCGACCCAGCCCGGCCCAGCGGTGCAGCGGGCCGCGCTCGGCGGCGCGGACCAGCCCGGGGCGCGCCCGCACGACCAGGACGGTGCCGGCGAGCGCGGCGACGGCCAGCGCACCCGACAGGACGAGCGCGCCCAGCGTCGGGGCGGGCTCCCCCTCGGCGCCGAGCACCCGGCGCAGCGCCTCGGCGACCGCCGGCAGCGCGAGCACCCCCAGCCCGGCGGCGGGCACGGCGAGCGCGGCGGCGACCGCGGTCGTGGCCGCGGGCACGCGGCGGGTCCCCGGCTCCTCGCCGTCGAAGGCCTCCTCCCCGCCGGGCCGGGCGAGCACCACGGCCAGCAGCCGGCCGGAGTAGCCGGCGGCCACCACCGCCGCGGCCAGGCCCACCGCGTGCAGCGCGGTGCTCTCCACCCCGGCCAGGACCTCGTCCTTGCTCGCCCACAGCGACAGCGGCGGGACCCCGGCCAGCGCGAGCGCGGCCACCGTCGCCGCGGCGCCGACCCCCGGGTAGCGGCGCGCGGCGCCGCGCAGCCCCGCCAGCTCCCGCGTGCCCAGGGCGGTCAGCCACGCCCCGGCGGCGACGAACAGGGCTGCCTTGACCGCGGCGTGCGCGACCAGCTGGGCGGTGCCGCCGGCGGTCGCGCCGGCCCCGGCGGCGAGCACCACGAAGCCGATCTGGGCGGCGGTGCTGGCCGCCAGCAGCTGCTTGACGTCGGTCTGCGCCAGCGCGACCAGCCCGAGCACGAGCGCGGTGAGCGCGCCGGCCCAGGCGGCCGCGGTCGCCGCCCAGCCGGTCCCGGCCAGCAGCGGGTGCAGCCGCAGCAGCAGGTAGCCGCCGGCGGCGACCATGGTGGCCGAGTGCAGGAGGGCGCTCACCGGGCTCGGTCCCTGCATGGCGCTGGACAGCCAGGCCGAGAACGGCAGCTGCGCGGACTTGCCGAGCGCGGCCACCAGGACGCCGGCCGCGGCCAGGTCGGCCCAGCCGCCGTCGGCGGCGCGGAGGTCGGGCAGCGCCAGGCTGCCGGTCGCCGCCAGGGCCGCCCCGGCGGCGACGTAGAGACCCAGGTCGGCGGCGCGCGTGGTCAGGAAGGCCCGGGTGCCGGCCGCGAGCTTGCCCGGCTGGTCCCAGCGGAAGCCGATCAGCGCGTAGGACGTCGCCCCCATGACCTCCCACGCCAGGAGCAGCGCCGGCAGCGTGACGGCGGTGACCGTGACCAGCATGGCGGCGACGAACAGCAGCAGGAAGCCGGCGAAGCGGGCCCGGGCGGTGTCGCGGGGCAGGTCGGCGGCGGCGAAGACCGCGACCGGCAGGGCGACCGCCGCCACCAGGACGACGAGGACGGCCGACAGCCCGTCGACGACCAGCCGCAGGTCCCCGCCCTCGACGGTGGTGAGGAACGGGGCGGACAGCTCCGGCCGGCCCACCGCGGCCGCGGCGGCCAGCACCAGGGTCGCCGCGGTCACCGCCACGGCCACCGGCGCGGCGGCCCGGTCGGCCCGCCGTCCGCAGAGCAGCAGCGCGGCACCGGCGACGGTGGGCAGCCCCGTCAGCGCGGCCAGGACGGCGGCGCTCACCCGCGCAGCCCCGCGGCCGTGCCCGTCACCCGCGGAGGTCCGCGGCCATGTCGATCATCTCGACCTGCCGCGACCGGTACAGCGCGATCGTGACCGCGAAGCCCATGGCCATCTCCACGGCCATGACCACGAGCACGACGACGACCAGCACCTGGGCGTCGGGAAGCCCGGGGGCGAGGAAGTACCAGGCCGCGCCCCCGGCCAGCAGCACGCCGTTCAGGACCAGCTCGAGGCCCATCATGACCATGACCACCGTCTGCTGGGAGAGGGCGCCGAACAGCCCGACCCCCACCAGGCCGGCGGCGACGGTCAGCACCACCTGGAGCACCACCTCCGCGCTCACCGGGGCAGCCCCCCGCGCACGGGGTCGGCGGGCCGGCGGGCGGTGAGGTCGGGGCCGAAGCGGTCGTAGCGCCCGCGGGCGGTGGCCAGGACCGTGCCGGCCAGGATCGTGGCGAACAGCGCGACGCCGATCCCCAGCATGACGAGCATGTGGCTGCCCATGAGGGCCTCGCCGAGCTGGCGGGTGGGGTCCGCGGGTACCGCCGTCCGCCGCACCGGCCAGTCGACCAGCCAGGTCCCGGCGGTCAGCACGACGAACGCCCCCGCGCCGACCACCGCCGACCCCGTGGTGTTGTGCACCATCGTCATCGGCATGAGGCCGGCCGGGTTCATCATGAACGCGATCATGAAGACGGCCATGATCGCCATCTCGATCGTCATCATCAGCGCGGTCACCACCGCCAGGTAGGCCAGGTCGAGGGCGAGCAGCACCCCGGCGACGGCCAGGAACGAGCCCAGCAGCGCGAAGGTGGCCCGGGCCATCGAGTCCACGACGAAGACCGCGACCCCGGAGGCCACCGAGAGCACCCCGAGCACCGCGGCGGCGGCCAGCAGCCACCCGGTCGATGCGGTCAGCACGACTCCTCCCTCACCCGTAGAACCCGGCCAGCACGAGCACCGCGACGACCAGCGCCTGCAGCAGGACGACGGGGATCACGACCACCCAGGCCACCTCGACGGCCCGGTCGGGGCGCAGCAGCGGCAGCCGCCGCCCGGCCCAGACCAGCAGCGCCACGACGGCGAGGGTCTTGACCAGCTGCCAGACCGGCCCCGGGAGCCAGGGCCCCGCTCCCCCGCCGAGGAAGAGGGCGACGCCCATCGCGGCCGCGGCACCCAGGAACACCGCCCGTCCGGCGGAGACCAGCAGCCGGTCGACACCCGACAGCTCGGAGGTGACCCCACCGGCGACGTCCGTGCCCGCCGGCGCGTCGAACGGGCCCCAGAAGGCGAAGGCCGCGGCGGCGGCCAGGAAGACGACGAAGGCCACCGGCATGGTGACCACGAACCAGAGGCCGGCCTGGGCGGCGACGACGTCGGTGGTGCGCAGGGAACCGGCCGCCAGCCCCGCGGTGATGAGCGCGAACATCAGCGGCAGCTCGTAGGCCAGCCCCTGCGCGAGGAACCGGTACCCGCCGGTCAGCGCGGCGAAGGCGTTGGGGCCCCAGCCGACCAGCCAGACCGCGGCCCACAGCACGGCCTCGGCGGCGTTGAACCAGACCAGGTCGGCGCTGGTCGACCACAGGGTCCGCGAGCCCAGGGGGACGACGGCCCACGACGCCAGCGCGAGCACCGCCACGCCGGCGCAGCCCAGCCGCCAGAGCAGCCGGTCCGGGGCCGGGGTCGTGCGCCGCTGCTCGAGCAGCAGGCGGGCGGCGTCGCGCCCGGGCCCGCGCACCGGGACGCCGCCGGCGAGCACGGCGCGGTCGGTTGCGGTGACCGCCCAGCCCAGGGCCAGCGCGACCGCCACGACCACGAGGGCCGCGGGGACCGCACCCCAGGCGTCGGCGAGGGTCGCGGTCTCACCCACGGTCGGCCCCCACCGGGACGGGAGCCGGCGCCCGCGCGGCCACGAGCAGCCGCGCGCTGCCCAGCTCCGCGCCCTCCAGGCGGCCGGCGAGCTCGTCGAGCGGTGCCCCGGCGGGCGGTGGCGCGTCGCCGGTGGCCGCGGCGCACCAGTCCCGCACCAGGTCGAGCACCCCGTCGCCCGGCTCGTCCGCCGGCCGGCCGGCACCGCGCAGCGACCAGGCGAGGGTGCGCGAGCGGCGCACCCGCCGGGTCAGCGCCGCGGCGAGGGCGCCGGCCGCGACCACGCGGTCGGGGTCCGCCGAGCCGAGCCCGTCACGCGCCCGCCGGGCGTCGCGCGCGGCCGCCGACCAGCCGGCGACCTCCAGGAGGCGGGCCAGCCGGTCCAGCGCCAGCCGCTGCGGCTCGGGGTCCGCGGCCGGGGCCGGGTCGTCGGTCCAGGACAGCTCGGCGCCGGTGACCACGTCGCCCTGGACCTCGGCGCGCAGGACCAGCCCGGTCGGCCAGGCGGGCAGCACCGGACCCAGGTTCACCGACAGGACGTCGAGCTCGAGGCCGTCCCGGTCGGGCCCGGTCTGCGCCATCGGCAGGCCGGCGATCTCCATGCCCCCGTGGTCCATGCCCCCGTGGTCCATGCCCCCGTGGTCCATGCCCCCGTGGTCCATGCCCCCGTCGTCCATGCCCCCGTCGTCCATGCCCCCGTCGTCCATGCCCCCGTCGTCCATGCCCCCGTCGTCCATGCCCCCGTCGTCCATGCCCCCGTCGTCCATGCCCCCGTCGTCCATGCCCCCGTGGTCCATGCCCCCGTGGTCCATGCCCCCGTGGTCCATGCCCCCGTGATCCATTCCGCCCTCGCCGGCGTCCTCGTGCGGCGACGCCTCGTCCTGCCCGGAGTCGTCGCCGGGGTCGTCACGGGCGTCGTCGCCGGCGTCCGGGGCGTCGCCCTGGTCGGAGCCGTCGTCCGCTCCGGACTCCTCGTCCCCGTGCTCCTCGCCGCCACCGAGCAGCGCCTCCGGATCGGGCCGGTCGGCGTCGCCGCCGGCGAGCAGCGCGGCGCGCCCGGCGTCGAGCGCGGCGGCGACCTCGAAACCGGCGGTCAGCCGGGCCCGGTGGCGGGGGGCCGGCACCTGGGTCCAGAGCACGTCGACCGCCGCGGCCAGCCCGGGTCCCGGCTCGCCGAGCACGAGCAGGACGTCGGTCTCCGCCGGCACCGCGGCCCGCGGCCACCCGCGCCGGTCGAGTTCCTCCTCGACGGCCCAGCGCAGCGAATCGCTGCCCGGCGGGTCGACGACCAGCACCCGCGGTCGGGCCAGGGCCCAGGCACGCAGCCGGGCGGTCAGGTCCACCGCAGGGCCCCCTCGCGCCAGACGTAGACGACGCCGACCAGCAGCACCAGGAGGAAGCCGAACATCTCCACCACCGCGGTCGCGCCCATCTCGGCGACGACCACGGCCCACGGGTACATGAACACCATCTCCATGTCGAAGGCCAGGAAGAGGATGGTCACGGCGTACCAGCGGGCGTGGTACCGGGAGACGGCGTGCTGCTGCGGCAGCATCCCCGACTCGTAGGGCAGCACGCGCGCCACCGGCGCGGTGAGCACCCGGGAGGCTCCGTAGAGGGTGACGACCAGCGCGGCGGCGACGCCGAGCAGGCTCAGCAGCGCGATCACCGGCTCCTCCTCGTCCCGGGCGCCCTCCGGCCGTCCCCGACCGGAGCGGCCGGGCGGGACGGGGCCGTCCTACCCCCGCGGGAGGACCCGACCCCCGGCCCGGCACATGTCACCGAGTCGTCATCCGGCCCGCGCGGGTGGTACCACCCCGGAACACCCGGACGACCGTGCGGATGTCGCGACGGTAGCCCTGCCCGTGCCCGCCCGCCGCCGGAGGACGGGCGGCGGTCACCCGCTCCCGGCGTCGGGCGCGCCCGCGAGCGGGGCGAGCCGACGCAGGAACTGGTCGCGCAGCGGTTCGGGGAAGCCGTCGGCGAGGCGGTAGAAGACGACGCGCCCCTGCCGGCGGTTGACGACCAGCCCGGCCGCCCGCAGCACCCGCAGCGCGTACCCGACCGCGTCCTCGTTGACCTCCAGCGCCAGGGCGAGGTCGCCGACGCACAGCTCCTCGACGACGTCGAGCGCGCAGAGGACCCGCGCCCGGGTGGGGTCCGCCAGCAGGCTCAGCACGCCGGTGAGCCGCGCGACCCCGTCCCGGTCGGGCACCCTCGCGCGCGCGTGGGCGACGCGACCGGGGTCGACCGGGTGGGCGTGCGGGGCGGACCCCGTCATCGGCGAACACCTCCGGCGCCCTCATACCCGGACCGACCTCCGGGTATCGCGGGAGCCTCGGCGATCGCCCCGGGCGGCAGCCGAGCCGCCCGGCGCCGAGCGACCCAGGAGGTGCCCATGACCGTGACAGGGCAGATGCTCGAGACCCACCCCCAGGACCTCGGCGGGGTCGACCGCGAGAGGCTCCGCGCCTGCATCGACGCCTGCCTCGAGTGCGCGCAGGCGTGCACGGCCTGCGCCGACGCATGCCTGGGCGAGGAGTCGGTCGCGGAGCTCAGGACCTGCATCCGCACCAATCTCGACTGCGCGGACGTCTGCGAGGCGACCGGCCGGGTGCTGTCGCGGCGGACCGGCCACGACGCCGCCCTCACCCGCGCGGTGCTCGAGGCCTGCGCCGCCGCCTGCCGCGCCTGCGGCGACGAGTGCGGCGAGCACGCCTCCATGCACGAGCACTGCCGCATCTGCGCGGAGTCCTGCCGGCGCTGCGAGCAGGCCTGCCGTGAGCTGATCGACTCGCTGGGCTGACGCGGCCGCCGCCCGGCGGGGACGCGGCCCACCCGCGCCCCCGCCGGGCACCCCAGGCCCTCGTCCGACCAGTACCGCCGCCATACCCCGGGGGAACGGTCCGGGCGGTGCTACCGTTGGTCGACACATACCCCCCTGGGTATGAAGACGCAGTCGACGCCGTTCGGCAGGAACGGCTCGAGAGGAGCCCCGATGACGATCACCGTCGAACCCCTGGACACGCCGGGACTCGGTGACCGCACCTACCTGGCACACGACGGCGAGGTCGCCCTCGTGGTAGACCCGCAGCGCGACTCCGACCGGGTGCTGGCCCTGGCGCGGGCCGCCGGGGTGCGGATCACCCACGTGTTCGAGTCCCACGTCCACAACGACTACGTGACGGGTGGGTACGAGCTGGCCCGCGCGACCGGCGCCCAGTACCTCCTCAACGCCGACGACCCGGTCTCCTTCGACCGGGTCGGGCTGCGCGACGGCGACGTCGTCGAGGTCGGGGCGCGGATGCGGGTGCGGGTGCTGCTCACCCCCGGCCACACCCACACCCACCTGTCCTACGCGCTCTCCGACGGGGAGGAGCCGGTGGCCGTCTTCACCGGCGGGTCGCTGCTCCACGGCTCCACCGGCCGTCCCGACCTGCTGGGGCCGGACTCCACCGAGGCGCTGGCCCACGCGCAGTGGCACTCCGCCCGCCGGTTGGCCACCGAGCTGCCCGACGCCACCGCGGTCTACCCGACGCACGGCTTCGGCAGCTTCTGCTCCGCCACCCGGTCCGGCGGGACCGCGAGCACCATCGGCCAGGAGAAGCTGGCCAACGCGGCGCTCACCCAGGACGAGGAACGCTACGTCGCCGACCTGCTGGCAGGCCTGGACGCCTACCCGGCGTACTACGCCCACATGGCGCCGCTCAACACCGCCGGCCCGGCCGACGTGGACCTCTCCCCGCCGGCGGTGGCCGACCCCGCCGAACTGCGCCGCCGCATCGAGGCCGGCGAGTGGGTCGTCGACCTGCGCACCCGCACCGCCTTCGCGGCCGGGCACCTGGCCGGCTCGGTGAACTTCGGTCTGGACGGGCAGTTCGTCACCTACCTGGCCTGGCTGCTGCCGTGGGGCACGCCGGTCACGCTCCTCGGCGAGACCGCAGAGGACGTCGCCGAGGCCCAGCGCGAGCTGGTCCGCGTCGGCATCGACCGGCCGGCCGCGATGGCCACCGGACGGCCCGAGGACTGGTCCGGCGGGGAGCCGCTGGCGAGCTACCGGACGGCGACCTTCGCCGACCTCGCCGCGCAGCTGCGCCGCGACCCGCGCACCGCCGTCCTCGACGTCCGCCGCGACACCGAACGCGCCGAGGCGCACCTCGAGGGCTCGACCCACATCCCGATCCACGAGGTGCTGCACCGCCTCGACGAGGTCCCGGACGGCGAGGTCTGGGTGCACTGCGCCGGGGGCTACCGCGCCGGCGTCGTCGCCGCCCTGCTCGACGCACACGGCGTCGACGTCGTCGCCATCGACGACTCCTTCGACAACGCCGGCCCCGCCGGCCTCCCCCTGACCGGAAAGACCCCCGAGGAGCACGCATGACCCGCACCGTCGACGCCCCGACCCTCGCCGAGCGCCTCGGCGACGGCACCGGCCCGGCCCCGACGCTGATCGACGTCCGGACCCCCGTCGAGTTCGAGGCCGGCCACATCCCCGGGGCGGTCAACGTCCCCCTCGACGAGCTGCGCGGCTCCCTGGACCAGGTCTGCCGCGCGCTCGGCGACCACCACGACGTCGTCCTCGTGTGCCGGTCCGGCGCCCGCGCCGGTCAGGCGCAGGACGCGCTCGCCGCGGCCGGGCACGACCGGGCCGCCGTGCTGCACGGCGGTCTCACCGGCTGGGAGGCGACCGGTGGCGACGTGCACCGCGGCCGGCCGAGCTGGGAGCCGGAGCGCCAGGTGCGCCTGGCTGCGGGTGCCCTCGTCCTCGCCGGCCTCCTCGCCGGCACGGTGGCGCCGAGGGCCTCGTGGCTGTCCGGCCTCGTGGGTGGCGGCCTGATCGTCGCCGCGCTGACCGACACCTGCGTGCTGGGGGCGCTGCTGGCCCGCATGCCGTGGAACCGGCGCGGCGCCCGGTCCCCCGGCTCGGCGCCGGACCGGCTGATCAGGGAGCGGTGATCGTCGTGCTGCTCGCCGTCACGGTGACGCTGGCCGTCGTCGTCGGGCTGGCCCTCGGGCTGCTCGGCGGCGGCGGGTCGATCCTGATGGTCCCGCTGCTGGTCTACGTGGCCGGCATGGACGCCAAGGAGGCGATCGCCGCCTCCCTCGTGGTCGTCGGTGTCACCGCGGCGGTCAGCGTCGTCGGCCACGCCCGGGCCGGCCGGGTGCGCTGGCGCACCGGCCTGCTCTTCGGGCTGGCCGGCATGGCCGGCGCGTTCGCCGGCGGGTTCATCGGCGGGCACCTGCCCGGCACCGTGCTCCTCGTCGCCTTCGCGCTCATGATGATCGCCACCGCGTTCGCCATGATCCGCGGGCGCAGGGCGGTCGCCCCCTCGAGGGCGCGCGCCGAGCTGCCGGTGCTGCCGGTCCTGGCGGAGGGAGTCGTGGTCGGCCTGGTCACCGGGCTGGTCGGTGCGGGCGGCGGCTTCCTCGTCGTCCCCGCGCTGGCCCTCCTGGGCGGGCTGCCGATGGGCGTGGCCGTCGGCACGTCGCTGCTGGTCATCGCGATGAAGTCCTTCGCCGGCCTGGCCGGCTACCTGACCACCGTGCCGATCGACTGGGCGCTCACCGGCGCGGTCACGGCGGCCGCCGTCGCCGGCAGCCTGGTCGGGGCCCGGCTGGTCGGCCGCATCCCCGCCGACGCCCTGCGCGAGGCCTTCGGCTGGTTCGTCCTGGCGATGGGCGCCTTCGTGCTCGTGCAGCAGGCCCCGGCCGATCTGCGCGTCCCGGGAGTGCTCGTGCTGGCCGGCCTCGCGGCCGCGCTGGGCGCGTGCTCGGTTCTCGTCCCGCGCTGCCCGCTGCGGCACGCCGGCAGCCGCGGACCGCGCACCGCGGCACCGGCCTGAGCGGGGCGGGAATGACGCGTCGTCCCGCGGTGCTGCACGGGTTCTGTACCGGCCCGGGTGTGTGCCCGCCGAGGGAGGATGAGTCCATGCAGCTGGAGAACGCCCAGGTCGTCGGCGACGTCATCAAGCGACTGCGGCGCGCGGAGGGCCAGCTCGCCGGCGTGATCCGCATGATGGAGTCCGGGCGGGACTGCGAGGACGTCGTCACCCAGCTCGCGGCCGTCTCCCGGGCGCTGGACAAGGCCGGCTTCGCGATCATCGCCACCGGGCTCGAGCAGTGCATCACCTCGGAGAACGGCGTCGACCGCGCCCGCCTGGAGAAGCTGTTCCTCTCCCTGGCCTGACAGTGCGGCCCCCACCGCGGACCCGCGAGGGCGAGGTCCTCCGTCAGGTCGTGACCTCGACCCCCACGCCCTCGCCGTCGAACGACCGGTGGCCGGCGACGGGCAGCGCCTCGAGCAGCGGCTCCCGGTAGCACCAGGCGACGTCGGGGTACCGCCGTCCGTCGACGGCGACGTGCTCGTAGGTGGCCGCCCCCTTGTAGGGGCACACCGTGGTGGTGCCGCTGGGGGTGAGGACGCCGTCGTGCACGTCGTCCTCGGGCACGTACCAGCGCGTCAGCAGGCCGGTCTCGAACACCGCGACCGGCGCCCGCGCGTCGGCCACCACCTCGCCGCCGACCCGCACCACCACGTGCCGCGAGGAGCGGCGGGCGTCGACCCGGTGGAACGGGTCCCGGGGGTGTCCCAGCAGCTCCTCGTCCTCGACGTACCAGGTGTCCAGCCCCCCGAGGTGGAAGGAGACCAGCCCCGCCACCGGCGGGCAGCCGTCCACCGGGTCGGGGTAGGACCACGCGGCGTCCTCCACCCGGGAGCCGTCGACCTCGAGGTGCCAGTGGCTCGCCGCGCCCTTGAACGGGCAGGTGGTGCGGGTCGCTCTCGGGCTCAGCAGGCCGGGCGCGACCGACCACAGGTCGGCGTTGAGCCGGCCGGTGGAGGGCCGGGCGCGCGGTCCGGTGCCGAGGGTGAGCGACATGCACCGACGGTAGGCGGGTCCCGGTACCCCGGCCCGGACGCCGGCGTTCCGCCCTACCCCGGCGACCCGACCGTGCGGGCGCACGGACCGCGCGCGTCCGCCGGTCACCGGACCGGCCGAGGGGCCAGGATGGGCGTCCACGAGGTGCGGCCGACCCGGGCGGGAGGCGCACCCCGGCGCGAGCTGAGGGAGGCAGGGCATGGCGGAGCCGGCACCGGGCGCGGCCGGCGACGGCCCCGCACCCCGGCGCGGCCCCGTCCGGGCGTACGTGCACGGGGCCCGGCCCGCGACCCCACCGCCGACGGCCGGTCGGCTGACGCTGCTGCAGCGCGAGGCGACGATCGCCGGGCGTGCGCTGGTCATCGGCGTGGCGGCCGTGGGGGCGATCTGGCTCCTGCTCCAGGTCCAGTTCGTCGCGGCCGCGGCGATGCTCGGGGTGGCCCAGGTCGCGATGCTGTGGCCGATCGCCCGCTGGCTGCGGCAGCACGGCGTCCCGGCCGTGCTGGCCGCGATCCTCTGCGTCGTCGCCTACCTGGCCTTCTTCGTCAGCGTCCTGGTCTTCCTCGTGTTCCAGCTGATCGGGGCGTGGTCCGGCCTGGTCGCTGCGGGCACCGAGGCGGTGGACTCGGTCACCGCCTGGGTGCAGGAGCGGACCGAGGACCTGGACAACGCCGGGCTGGACCAGGTCCTCGACCAGCTCGAGTCGTCGGTGGGCACCGCGATGAGCGGCCTCGGCGGCGCCGCGGCCTCGGGGCTCAACGCGGTCGGCAACGTCGCCACCGTCCTGCTGATCGCGGTGTTCTTCACCCTCTTCGCGCTCACCAGCGGCGACCGGCTCTGGCGGCAGTTCGTCCGGGCCCTCCCCGTGGAGTACCGCGCCCCGACCGACGCCGCCTTCCGCTCCGGCCTGCGCACGGCCGGCGCCTGGTTCTACGCGGCCACCGCCACCGGCTTCATCGACGGCGTCCTCATCGGCGCCGGCCTGTGGCTGCTCGACGTCCCGCTGGCCCTGCCGATCGGCGCGCTGACCTTCCTGCTCGGCTACGTGCCGCTGGTGGGGGCGACGATCGCGGGCGCGGTGGCGGTGGCGGTCGCCGGGGTCACCAGCGGCTGGGTGACGGCGCTGTGGGCCCTGCTCCTCGTCATCCTGGTGCAGCAGATCGAGGGCAACCTGCTGGCGCCGCTGCTGCTGTCCCGCGCGATCAGCTTCCACCCCCTCGTCGTCCTGCTGCTGACGACCGGGGCCGCCTCGGCGTTCGGGCTGCTGGGGTTGTTCGTCGCGGTGCCGGTCGCCGGCGTGCTCGCGGCCGCGGTGCAGGGCTGGCGCCGGGAGGTGCGCCGGACGGCGCCGGACGACCCGGACGACGCGGCCGGCTCCCCTGGCGAGGCCGGGGGCCCGCCGGCCGCCGCCCCCCCTCGCTGATACCGGTGCGCCACGCGCGGGCCGCAGGACGGGTGCACCGAGCTCCTCCGGCGACGGCCGGTGCCGCCGTCAGATGCGAGGAACCCTGTGCGTCCCCCGCGCGGACACCGGCCCTCGGCCCGGACGGGCCCTGCGGACGACGGTCGAGTGGCTCTGCCGTCCGGAGGCCCGCTGCCCGGGCAGCGGCGGTGAGTCGACGGGAGGACGTGCGGGTAGGACCGGAGCGACCGGGGTGTCGGCTGCCGATCCCGACCGCAGGACGAGGCGAACCGTGGGGGTAGACCCCCGGTGCGCGAGGAGGACCGATGAGCGAGGTGGCGTACGTCTGCGAGGTCCGCGTCGAGCGGCTCGGTGGCCCGCTGCGCGCGGCACACCTGCCCGGGGAGGACGAACCGGTCGTGTACGGCATGCACGGCGCGGTCGCGGAGCACTACGGCAGGAAGCCGGGTGAGTTCCCGGACCACGCCAGCACGATCGACCACGTCATCGGCGCCGCGGCCGGTTAGCTGACCGGGACGTTCGCCGGGGCCCTGGCGGCCCGGCGGATCGACCCCACCGGTCTGGTGGGGCACGCGCGGGGCGAGGTCGAGCTGGAGGGCAAGGTCCTCGTCATCAAGCGGATCAGGGTCACCTACACGGGCCTGGCGTTCGCCGAGGAGGACGCCGAGAAGGTGCAGCGGGTGCTGGCCGTCCATGCGGACGGCTGCCCGGTGGCGCGCAGCCTCCGGGGAGCCATCGAGATCACCACCGAGCTGGGCTGAACGCCTCGGGCGGCACGCGCGGGCGGGCGCGGGACCAGCGGTTGCGCACCCGCCGCAGGCCGTCGTCAGGAGCCGGGCCAGCCCGTGGCCCAGCTCGGCCAGGCCCTGCCGCCCGGGGTCCTCGAGCGGCGGTGCAGGTGCCGCCGAGGACGGTGGGCGGTGGCCACCGGCGCACCCGGGCGTCCGCGTCGACGTCGGACGCCGGGGGGAACCGCGCGCCGCCGGGGAGTCATCCGGCCACCGGACGGGCATGGCACCGGTGACGAGTGGACGGGGAGGGGGCGCCGTGCGACGAACAGCGACACGACCGCGCCCGGCCGGCCCGCCGGCGGCCTCGGTGCGACCGGGGTCCGGCGGGATCGGCCGGCGGAGCTCGGCGGCCGCGGAACGGGTCAGCGACGACCTGCGCCGCGGCACCGGGGACTTCCTGGAGCAGCGGCGCCGGGTCGCGGGGCTGACGTCCCTGGCCTCGGCCGCCCTCGGGGTCGTCGGGCTCTACCAGTTCGGGATCATCCGCCGGGTCCCCGAGCCACCGCTGCCCTTCCTCGGTGCCGACGCGGTGGACGCGGCCGGCGAGGCCTACCAGGAGCTGCGGACCCCCGACGCCGCCCTCGGGCTGCTCAGCGCCGGCGTCACGCTCGTGCTGGCCGGGATGGGCGACCGGGACCGCGCGCGCACCCGACCGTGGCTGCCGCTCGCGCTGGCGGCCAAGACGGCCGCCGACGCCGGGGGCGGTCTCTACCTGTTCGCCGAGCAGGTCACCAGGCACCGCAGGGTCTGCTCCTGGTGCACCGTCGCGGCCCTGGCGCAGGTGGCCACCCTGCCGCTCGCGGTCCCCGAGGCCCGGTCCGCCCTCCGCCGCCTGCGGAGCCGGGCGTGACCTGGCCCGGCGGGCACCTGCACGAGGACCGGCTGGACGGCGAGCCGGTCCGCTGGCTCCAGCACGGCGACGGGCCCCCGGTGGTGCTCGTGCACGGCATCCCGACCTCGCCGCGGCTGTGGCGGCACGTGCTGCCGCTGGTGCACGGCCGCAGCCTGGCGCTGGAGATGCGCGGCTACGGCAGCTCCATCCCGGACGGCGAGGGTCGCGATCTCGGCCTGGCCGCCCAGGCCGACCGGCTGCTGCGCTGGCTCGACCACCTCGGCGTCGAGACGCCGGTGCTCGTGTGTCACGACCTCGGCGGCGGGGTCGCGCAGATCGCCGCCGTCCGCGCGCCGGACCGGTTCCCCGGGCTCGTGCTGACCAACGCCGTCTGCTACGACTCCTGGCCCATCCCCAGCGTCAAGGCCGTGCAGCGCGCCGCACCGGTGCTGCGCCACCTGCCGGAGACCGCCCTCTACCCGTCCTTCGTCCAGCTGATCCACCGCGGGCACGACGACCGGGCGCGGGCCCTGGAGTCCATCGGCGTGCACTGGCAGCGCTACGTCACCCACGGCGCCGCCCGCGGCCTGGTGCGCCAGGTCCGTGCCCTGCCGGTCGAGGACACCCTCGCCGTCGCCGACCGGCTGCCCACCCTCGGCCTGCCCGCCCGGGTCGTCCGGGGCGAGGCCGATCGCTCCCAGGAGGTCGACCACGGCCGCCTGGCCGCCGACCTCGGCACCCCCCTGCAGCCCATCCCCGGCGGCCGGCACTTCACCCCCGAGGACCACCCCGAGGTCGTCGCCGCCGCCGTCGACGAGCTGCTCGACGCACCGTCCTCGAGGAGCACCCGATGACCGCCTCGCCGTCCGTGATCGTCTTCGACGTCAACGAGACCCTCTCCGACATGAGCCCGATGGCGCACCGGTTCGCCGACGTCGGCGCACCCGGCCACCTGGCGAAGCTGTGGTTCGCCACCCTGCTGCGCGACGGGTTCGCCCTCACCGCCGCCGGCGACTCCCGGCCCTTCGCCGAACTCGGTGCCGACGCGCTGCGGACGGTGCTGCACGGCGTCGACCTCGACCGGGGCACCGACGCGGCCGTCGAACACGTCATGGGCGGCTTCGGCGAGCTCACCGTGCACCCGGACGTGCCCGACGGGATCCGGGCCCTCCGCGCGTCGGGGCGGCGCCTGGTCACCCTCACCAACGGCTCGACCCAGGTGTCGGAGCGGCTGCTCACCGGCGCCGGCATCCGGGAGGAGTTCGAGGCCCTGCTGTCGGTCGAGGACGCCGGGGCCTGGAAGCCGGCCCGCGCCGCCTACCAGTACGCCGCCCGCACCTGCGGCACCGACCCCGCGGACATGCTGCTGGTCGCCGTGCACCCCTGGGACATCGACGGGGCCGCCCGCGCCGGGCTGACCACCGCGTGGATCGACCGCGCCGGGAGCCCCTACCCGCAGTCCTTCAGGCCGCCGACGCTGCGCGCCGGCGGCCTGACCGACCTCGCGGGTCGGCTCGGCTGACGACTACTTCAGCAGGCTCCGTGCGATCACCATGCGCTGGATCTGGTTGGTGCCCTCGTAGATCTGGGTGATCTTGGCGTCGCGCATCATCCGCTCGACCGGGAAGTCCTGCGTGTAGCCCGCCCCGCCGAAGAGCTGGACGGCGTCCGTGGTCACCTTCATCGCGACGTCGGAGGCGAAGGCCTTGGCCGCCGCGCAGAGCCGGCCGAGGTCCGGGCCGCCGTTCTCGCCGCGGGCGGCGGCGACGTACACCAGGTGCCGGGCGGCCTCGATCTGCATGGCCATGTCGGCGAGCATGAACTGCACGCCCTGGAAGTCGCTGACCGCCTTGCCGAACTGCCGGCGCTCCCGGGTGTACTCCACGGCGGCGTCGAGTGCGCCCTGCGCGATGCCGACGGCCTGGGCGCCGATGGTCGGCCGGGTGAAGTCCAGCGTGCGCAGCGCGGTCTTGAAGCCGGTGCCGGGCTCGCCGATGACGCGGTCGGCCGGGATGGTGCAGTCGGTGAAGTACAGCTCGCAGGTGGGCGAGCCCTTGATGCCCATCTTGCGTTCCTTGGGGCCGACGGCGAAGCCCGGGTCGTCCTCGTGCACGACGAACGCGGAGATGCCGTTCGCCCCCTTCTCCGGATCGGTGACGGCCATGACCGTGTACCACTCGGAGACGCCGGAGTTGGTGATCCAGGCCTTGGTGCCGTTGAGCACCCAGGAGTCGCCCTCGAGCCGGGCGCGGGTCCTCATCGCTGCGGCGTCCGAGCCGGCCTCCCGCTCGGAGAGCCCGTAGCTGATCATCGCCTCCCCCGAGGCGATCGACGGAAGCACCTTCTGCTTGAGCTCCTCCGAGGCCGACAGGATGATCGGCATCGACCCGAGCTTGTTCACCGCCGGGATCAGCGAGGCCGAGACGTCGACGCGGGCGACCTCCTCGATGACGATGCAGGTCGCGATCGGGTCGGCGCCCTCCCCACCGTAGGCCTCGGGGATGTGCGTGGCGTGGAACCCGGCCGCCGTCAGGGCCTTCTGGGCCTCGATCGGGTAGCGGGACTCGGCGTCCACCTCGGCGGCGTGCGGGGCGATCTCCTTCTCGGCGATCTCGCGGACCGCCGCCCGGATCTCGTCGTGCTCCTCGGTCAGCGCGTACAGCCCAGTGCTACTCACGGGTAGATGCTAGGACGACCGGAGGTCAGGGTGAAGCGAGCCGCTCCCGCAGCGCCGCGTCGCGGGCGACGACGGAGTCGGCGAGGTCGGCCTGGAAGCGCTCGACCGCGGACCGCAGCTCCGGGTCGGCCGCGGCGAGGATCCGGACGGCGAGCAGCCCGGCGTTGCGGCCACCGCCGATCGACACGGTGGCCACCGGCACGCCGGCCGGCATCTGCACGATGGACAGCAGGCTGTCCAGGCCGTCGAGGCGGTCCAGCGGCCGCGGGACGCCGATCACCGGCAGCGGCGTGGCCGCGGCGACCATGCCGGGCAGGTGCGCGGCTCCCCCGGCCCCGGCGATGACGACCCGCAGCCCCCGCCCGGCGGCGGCCTCGGCGTAGTCGAGCATCCGGCGCGGCGTGCGGTGCGCGGAGACCACGTGCACCTCGTGGGGCACGCCGAACTCGGCCAGCGCGGCCGCGGCCGGCTCCATCACGGGCCAGTCGGAGTCGCTGCCCATGACGATGCCGACCAGCGGGCCGTCTCCGCGCGGATCAGCCACGGGGATCCTCCTCGGGAGCGAAGGCGAAGGCCGGGTCGACCTCGCCGTCGGCGAGGTAGCGCGCGGCCGCGGCGGCCCGGGCCCGCACCGTCGCGAGGTCGTCGCCGAGCGCGGTCACGTGGCCGAGCTTGCGGCCGGGGCGCTGGCCCTTGCCGTACCAGTGCAGCTTGACGTCCGGCCAGTGGGCCATGAGGTGGTGCACCCGCTCGTCCAGGCCGGGCCCGGTCCAGCCGGGGCCCGCGGCCCGCCCGCCGAGCACGTTGGCCATCACCACCACCGGGGCGGTCATCGCGGTGGCGCCCATGGGGTAGTCGAGCACCGCGCGCAGGTGCTGCTCGAACTGGCTGGTCCGCGAGCCCTCGATCGTCCAGTGCGCGGAGTTGTGCGGGCGCATGGCCAGCTCGTTGACGAGCACGCCGTCGGGGGTCTCGAACAGCTCGACGGCGAGCAGGCCCACCACGCCGGTGCGCTCGGCGATGCGGATCGCCAGCTCCTGCGCGGCGGTCGCCCGCTCGTCGTCCAGACCGGGCGCGGGTGCCAGCACCTCGTGGCAGACGCCGTCGCGCTGGACGGTCTCCACGACCGGCCAGGCGGCGACCTGCCCGTAGGGCGAGCGGGCGACGACGGCCGCGAGCTCGCGGACCAGCCGCACCCGCTCCTCGACCAGCAGGGTGCCGTGCGCGGCGAGCAGGTCGGCGACCTCCGCGGCGTCGGAGACCACGAAGACCCCCTTGCCGTCGTACCCCCCGCGGGGCGTCTTGACGACGACGGGCCACCCGGTGCCGGCGGCGAACCGCTCGACGTCCTCCGCCGAGCGGACCTCGGCCCACGCCGGCTGCGGCTCGCCGGCCTCGGCGAGGGCCCGGCGCAGCACGAGCTTGTCCTGGGCGTGCACCAGCGCCGCCGGGCCGGGGGCGACCCGGTGCCCGGCCTGCTCCAGCGCGTGCAGGTGCTCGGTGGGCACGTGCTCGTGGTCGAAGGTGACCACGGTCGCCCCCGCGGCCAGCGAGGTCAGCGCGGCGAGGTCGCGGTGGTCACCGAGGCGGACGTCGGCGGCGACGAGGGCGGCGGACTCCGCCGGCCCGGTGGAGAGGACGCGGAGGGACTGACCGAGGGCGATGGCCGCCTGGTGGGTCATGCGGGCCAGCTGCCCGCCACCCACCATCGCGACCACCGGCAGCCCGGTCGCGGGGTCGAGAGCTGCTGCCATGGTGACCGCGAGGCTATCCCCGCCCCGCGCACCGCTCCCCCGTGGTCCCGGCCACCGCCGGCACCCCGTGCGTCCCGACCGCACCGGCGCGACGCCGGAGGCGCGTCCGGCTCCCTAGACTCGCCGGGGTGTCCCCGGCCCCCGCCCTCCGTCAGCGCCTGCGCTCGACGTGGCGGCTCCTGCTCAAGGAGGTCTCGGCGTTCGGGGTGGTGGGCGCGGCGGCCTTCGCCTGCGACCTGGTGCTCTTCCAGGTCCTCTACGCGACCGCCGGCGTGGGCGCGGTCACGGCCAAGCTGACCGCCACCCTCGTCAGCACCACCGTGGCCTTCCTCGGGCACCGCTTCTGGTCGTTCTCCCACCGGTCCCGGACCGGCCTGCGCCGGGAGTCCCTGCTCTTCGCGCTGGTCAACGGGGTGACGCTGCTGCTGGGCCTGGCGATCGTGGCCCTCGTGCGGTACCCGCTGGGCCAGGAGGACGCGCTGGTGCTCCAGGTGGCCAACGTCGCCTCCATCGCGCTGGGCACGGTCATCCGCTTCCTGGCCTACCGCCGCTGGGTGTTCCCGGCGCGGGTGGCGCCCGTGGCCGCGCCGGCCCGGGAGGCGGCTCCCGCCCCCGCCGGCTGACCCGCCGGCTGACCCGCCGGGGCCCGGCGTCAGCCCGCCGGCCGGCTGACCCGCCGTCAGCCGGCCAGCCGGGACCCGTGCCGGCCGGCCACGACCTCCAGCCGGGTGGGGATGCGGGTGCGCAGCTCCTCCAGGTGGCTGATCACCCCGACGGTGCGCCCGCCGCGGCGCAGCTCGTCGAGCACCGTCATCACCGCGTCGAGCGCCTGGGCGTCGAGCGTGCCGAACCCCTCGTCGACGAAGAGGGTGTCCATCTGCACGCCGCCCGCCTCCGCGGTGACCACGTCGGCCAGGCCGAGCGCCAGGGCGAGCGAGGCCATGAAGCTCTCCCCTCCGGAGAGGGTCTTGGTCGGCCGGCGGGTGCCGGTGTACTCGTCGAGGACGTCGAGGCCCAGGCCGCTGCGGGCGCCGTGGCGGGCCGCGGCGTCGCTGTGCAGGAAGGTGTAGCGGCCCGCGGACATCTCCTGCAGCCGCCGGCTGGCGACCTCGGCCACCTGCTCCAGCCGGGCGGCGAGCACGAAGGACTGCAGCCGCATCCGCAGCGTGTTGGCGCCCCGACCGGCCACGAGGTCGGCCAGGGCGGTGACCCGGCCGGCCGCGGCCAGCCGGTCGGCGAGCTCGATCTCGGCGGCGACGACGTCCCCGGCGAGCCGGTCCAGGGCCTCGGTGCGCCGGCGGGCCTGCTCCAGGGCGGCCACGGCCGCCTCGCGCTCGGCGGTGACCTCCGCGCACCGCCGCTCGCACGCGGCGACGTCCGGCGGGCCGGGGAGGTCGGCGAGCTCGGGGTCGGCCAGGACGGCGGCCGCGGCGGCCCGCGCGGCCTCGTGCTCACGGATGCGCCGGTCGAGCGCGGCCAGCGCGCCGTCGGGCAGCAGGGCGGCCGAGGCGTCCAGGACGTCGGGGAAGCCCGCCGCGGCCGCCCGCTCCTCCGCGGTGAGCCGGGCGGTGTCGGCCGCGGCGCGGGCGCGCTGCTCGTCGGCCGCGGCCGCGACGGCCGCCTCGCAGCGCTCCGCGGCGCGGGTCTGCCGGGCCACGCGGGTGCGCAGGTCGGGGTCCTCGCCGCGGGCGGCCTCGAGCCGGCCGCTCAGCTCGCGCAGCTCGCCGGACCGGGCGGTGTGCTCGGCACCGGCGCGCTGCAGCTCCTCCCGGCTCGCGGCCAGCGCGGCCGCGGCGGCCGCACGCCGCTGCTCCAGGTCGGCGAGCTCCCGGCGGGCGGGCTCGGCGGCCGCGGCGAGCACCGCGACCTCGGCCCGCTCGGCGGTGGCGCGCTCGGCCCGAGCCCGCAGCTCGGCCACGGACCCGTCGCCGGCACGGGCCCGGAGGACGGCGAGGTCGCGCTCCAGCTCCTCGACCCGGTGGCGGGCGGCCGCGGCGGCCCCCTCCGCGGCGTCCACCGACGCGCGGGCCCGCTCCTCGTCCTCGGCCGACACGGGGCGGCCGGCCGGGCGGGCCGGCGAGGGGTGCTCGGTCGCCCCGCAGACCGGGCAGGCGCCGCCGTCGGCGAGCCCGGCGGCGAGCTCGGCGGCCATGCCGTCGAGCCGGGCCGTGCGCACCTCCACCAGCCGCTCGCGGCGGGTGAGCCATGCCTCGCGGGCGCCGGCCGCCGCGGCCTGCGCCGCGGGCAGCGCCGCGGCAACCTCCCCGGCCCGGGCGGCGGCGGCCAGCGCGGCACGGGCGGCCTCCTCGGCGGCCACCAGCCCGGGCAGCCGGGCGACCCCCGCGGCAGCGGCCTCGACCCGCTCCTGGGCGGCCGCCACCCGCGCGGGCCACGCCTCGGCCTCGGCGCCCCCGGTGGCGCACCGCCCGGTCAGGTCCGCCACCACCGCGGCGAGCCGCTCCACCTCCCCGGCGAGCCGGTCGGCGCGGTCGACGTCGGGGAGGAGGGCACGGGCGGCGGCGGCCTCGTCGCGGAGGGCGCGGGCCAGGTCGGCGTCGGCGACCCGCCCCCCGGCGAGCTGCGCCCAGGCCCCGGTGGCCGCCTCCCGGGACCGCGCCGCGGCCTCGGCGGCGAGGGCGGCGCGGCCGGCGGCCACGAGCACGTCCCGCAGGGCCTCGGCCCGCCGGCCGGCATCGGCCCGGCGGCGCTGCGGGGCCAGCTGATCCTCCTCGGCGGTGAGCGCCGCGAGCCGCGCCCGGGCGCGGTCCCGCCGGGTGTGCCGGTCGGCCAGCGACCGCGCGGCGGCGAGGTCGGCGTCGACCTCGGCGGCCCGCGCGCTCGCCGCCCGGGCCGCCTCCCCCGCCCGGGTCAGCTCGGCCGCAGCGCGGGCGCGCACGCCCGCGACCCAGCCGTCGACACCGGCTCCGGACCGCGCGCCGACGAGCTCCGGCGCGAGGGCCTCGGGGACCTCCTCGTCGGCGATCTGCGCGACCCGGTGCAGCAGCGTGCTGATCCGGTGCCGGTCGGCGCGGACCGACTCCTCGGCCGCCCGCCGCTCGGTGGCCAGCCACTCCTCGGCGCGCGCGAAGCGGTCGACGTCGAAGAGGGTGCGCAGCAGGCGGGAGCGGTCCTCGGGCTCGGCCCGCAGGAACCGCGCGAAGTCTCCCTGCGGGAGCAGGACGACCTGGCAGAACTGCTCGGCCGACAGGCCCAGGCGCTGCCGCAGGTACTCCGAGCCCTCGTCGATGCGGGTGCTGACCGGCTCCCAACCGCCGTCGCGCAGACGCGCGACGGTGAGCCGCGCCTGCTCGGTGGTCTCGCCCGTGCCGCGCTTCTTGGGCCGGCTCTGCTCCGGCCGGCGCACCACGAGCAGCCGTTCACCGGCGAGGGTGAGCTCGCAGCTGACCTCGGTGCGCGTGCCGGCGCCGGCGTGGTCGCTGCGCAGCCGCTTCTCCTCGCCCCGGGCACCGGGCACCGTGCCGTACAGGGCGAAGACGACCGCGTCGAGCACCGTCGTCTTCCCCGCGCCCGTGGGCCCCCAGAGCAGGAACAGCCCGTCGCGGGCGACCGCGTCGACGTCGACGGTCTCGGTGCCCGCGAAGGGGCCGAAGGCGCTGATGCCCAGCCGGTGCAGCCTCACCGGGCGCGCTCCTCGCGGCCGGCCGCCCCGAGGGCCCGGGCGAGCAGCTCCCGCTCCCCGGCCGTGGCGCCCACCCCCTCGCGCACGTGGCCGACGAACTCGCCGGCCACCTCGAGGTCGCCCCGGCCGTGCAGGCGCTCCCGGTAGCTGCGGCCGTCGCGGGCCCCGCCGCCGGACCACTCGAGGTGCACGCAGTGCGGGAACCGGGTGCGCAGCCGGCGCATCGGGTCGACCGGCCGCACGGGGTCGGTCAGCCGCGCGGAGACGAAGTGCCCGGTCACCGCGTCGTGCGCGGGGTCGGCGAGCAGCTCCTCGAGCACGCCGGTGAGCACCGTGAGCGGGCGCGGCGCCGGGAGCGGCACCGGCCGGACGCCGGCCAGCCCGCCGGCGTCGAGGTCGACCAGCCACGCCTGCTTGTCCTGCCCCGCCTCACCGAAGGAGTAGGCCAGCGGCGAGCCGCTGTAGCGCAGCCGCGGGGTGAGGGTCTGCGGCCGGTGCAGGTGGCCCAGGGCGACGTAGTCCACCCCGTCGAGGACGCCGGCCGGCACGAGGTCGACCCCGCCGACGCAGATGTCGCGCTCGCTGTCGCTGGGGACGCCGCCGCCGACGAAGGCGTGCGCCAGCAGGACCGAGCGCGCGCCCGGCCGCCCGGCGAGGTCGGCCCGGACCCGCCGCACCGCCTCGGCCAGCACCGCCTCGTGGCTGCGCAGAGCGCTCTCCCGCCCACCCCCGCCGAGCTCGTGCCGGGCGATCTCCGGCTCCAGGTACGGCACCCCGTAGACGGCCACCGGGCCGTGCTCGTCGGCCAGGAGCACCGGCTCGTCCAGCCGCCGGGTCTCGGCCCGGACGTGCAGCCCGGCCGCGGCCAGCAGCCCGGAGAAGGTGCCGAGCCGGCGGGCCGAGTCGTGGTTGCCCGGCGTGAGGACGACGGCCGCGCCGGCGCCCAGCAGCCGCCCGACGACCCGGTCCAGGACGCCGGTGGCGTCGGCGGAGGGCACCGCGCGGTCGTAGACGTCACCGGCGACGAGGACCGCGTCGACCGACTCGGCGGCGACGACGTCGGCGAGCGAGCCGAGGACCGCCTCCTGCTCGGCCAGCAGGTCGGCCCCGTGCAGCGTGCGGCCGATGTGCCAGTCGGAGGTGTGCAGCAGCCGCATGGGCGCAGAAGGTAGGTCGGGGGTGCGACAGAACCGCCCAGGCACGCCGTGACGGATCGGTCACGGCGTGCGTCACAGCGAGGCGGTCGGGTGCCCGGCGCCGGGCCACGCGCGCCTCTCGGCGTCCTCCTCGATCATGTGCGCCAGCAGCTGCGCGACGCCGTCGCTGTCCGGGATGCGGTGCAGCACGGTGGGCCCGGCGTCGCCGGCCGACTCGATCGTGAGCGTGCCGGAGCCCAGCACCCGCTCCCGCAGGGTCTGGCGGTAGGAGACGTCGGTGATCCGGGACAGCCCGATGTCCCGGCCGTGCCGGGACAGCACCCCCTCCCGGAACAGCAGCCGGTGCGTGGTGATGACGTAGTGCGTGCACCGCCGGCGCAGCAGCGGGCCGGCCACGAACACGACGACGAGGGCGGCGGCGACCCCGAGGAGGGCCAGCCGGACCGTGCCCCGGGCGTCGCCGGCCGGGACGAGCGCGGCCGCGTAGGAGGCCCCGCCCACGACGAGGAAGAGGAGGGCCAGCGGGCGGGCCACGGTGGACCAGTGCGGGTGCAGGTGCCGGACGACCTCCTCGTCGTCGGCCAGCAGCTTGTCGGGGTAGGGCACGTCGGACAGGATCGCCCGGCGCCGGCCCCGCGGTCAGGAGCCGGGCGCGCGTGTCCGGACGTGGCGGACGTCGCCGCTGGCCAGGGCCACGGTGCCCTCCGGCCCCCGGACCACCAGCCGGCCGTCCCAGTCGACCGACTCCGCCGTCCCCGCGAGCGCCGAGCCGTCGGGCAGGGTGACCTCGACCTCGGAACCCACGGTCGAGCACCAGGCCAGGTAGTCGCGGCCCAGCCCCGTGCCCACCGGGTCGCCGAGCGCGGCGACCCAGTCGAGGTAGCGGCGCTCCAGCCCGCGGAGGAAGGCCAGCAGCAGCGCCCCCCGGTCGACGGGCCCCGCGCCGGCCAACGCCAGCGACGTCCCGCCCTCGGGCAGCTCGCCGGCGTGCGTGGAGACGTTGAGGCCCACCCCGACGACGACCGCGCCGGAGGCGACCTCGGCGAGGATCCCGGCCAGCTTCGCCCCGTCGGCGGCGAGCAGGTCGTTGGGCCACTTGAGCGAGACCCGGACCGGCGTCGTCCCGGCCACCGCCTCGGCGAGGGCCACCCCGGTGAGCAGCGGCAGCCAGCCGCGCCGGGCCGCCGGCACGTCCGGGCGCAGGAGCAGCGAGACGGTGAGCCCGGCCCGCGGCGGGGAGGTCCACACCCGGTCGAGCCGCCCCCGGCCCGCGGCCTGGTGCTCGGCGACCAGCACCGCCCCCTCGCCGGTGTCCTCGGCCGCGGCGTGGAGCAGCGCGGCGTTGGTGGACCCGATCTCCTCGACGACCTCCAGCGAGCGCCACAGCCGGCTGCCGCCGGTCAGCTCCGCCGCGAGGGCCGGCCCCTCGAGCGGCGGACGGGCGGGCCCTGCCGAGGGGGACGGCGTCGCTTCCGGCACTCCCCTACGCTACGGAACCCGTGAGCCGGCTGGCGAGCTCACCCCCCGGACGTCAGCGCCGCGATCGCGGCCCCACGAGCGCCAGCGAGGAGGACCACCCGTGAGCGCGGCCGAACTGGAGAGCGCGGGCGACCACGTCCCCGACGACATCGACATCCACACCACCGCGGGCAAGCTCGCCGACTTCGAGCGGCGGGTCGAGGAGGCGACGCACGCCGGCTCCGAGCGGGCCGTCGCCAAGCAGCACGCCGCCGGGAAGATGACCGCCCGCGAGCGGATCGAGGCGCTGCTGGACCCGGGCTCGTTCACCGAGCTCGACGAGTTCGCCCGGCACCGGTCCACCAACTTCGGCATGGCCGACCGCCGGCCCTTCGGCGACGGCGTGGTCACCGGCTACGGCACCGTCGACGGCCGGCCGGTCTGCGTCTTCTCCCAGGACGTCACCGTGTTCGGCGGCAGCCTCGGCGAGGTCTACGGCGAGAAGATCGTCAAGGTCCTCGACCTCGCCATGCGCAACGGCTGCCCGGTCATCGGCATCAACGAGGGCGGCGGCGCGCGGATCCAGGAGGGCGTGGTCTCCCTGGGCCTCTACGGGGAGATCTTCCAGCGCAACGTGCTGGCCTCCGGCGTGATCCCGCAGATCTCGCTGGTCATGGGCGCGGCCGCGGGCGGGCACGTCTACTCCCCCGCGCTCACCGACTTCGTCGTGATGGTCGACAAGACCAGCCAGATGTTCATCACCGGCCCCGACGTGGTGAAGACCGTCACCGGGGAGGACGTCACCCTCGAGGAGCTCGGCGGGGCGCGCACCCACAACACCAAGTCCGGCGTCGCCCACTACCTGGCCGAGGACGAGACCGACGCCCTCGACTACGTCAAGGCGCTGCTGTCCTACCTGCCCAGCAACAACCTCGACCCGCTCCCGGCCGTGGAGCAGGCGCCGGCCGCCACGGCCCTGCCCGAGGCGCTCACCGACACCGACCGGGAGCTCGACACCTTCATCCCGGACTCGGCGAACACCCCCTACGACATGCACACCGTCATCGAGCACGTCCTCGACGACGGCGAGTTCCTCGAGGTGCAGGCGCTGTTCGCGCCCAACATCGTGGTCGGCTTCGGCCGGGTCGAGGGCCGGCCGGTCGGCGTGGTCGCCAACCAGCCCACCCAGTTCGCCGGCACGCTCGACATCGACGCCAGCGAGAAGGCCGCCCGCTTCGTCCGCACCTGCGACGCGTTCAACGTCCCGGTGCTCACCTTCGTCGACGTGCCCGGCTTCCTGCCCGGGACCTCCCAGGAGTGGGACGGCATCATCCGCCGCGGCGCCAAGCTGATCTACGCCTACGGCGAGGCGACGGTCCCGAAGATCACCGTCATCACCCGCAAGGCCTACGGCGGCGCCTACGACGTCATGGGCTCCAAGCACCTCGGCGCCGACCTCAACCTCGCCTGGCCGACCGCGCAGATCGCCGTCATGGGCGCGCAGGGCGCGGTCAACATCCTCTACCGGCGGGAGCTCGCCGACGCCGAGGACGCCGAGACCCGCCGCGCCGAGCTCATCACCGAGTACGAGGACGCGCTGCTGTCCCCCTACATCGCCGCCGACCGCGGGTACGTCGACCAGGTGATCCGGCCCTCGGAGACCCGCGTCGAGATCACCAAGGCGCTGCGCCTGCTGGCCAACAAGCGCCAGACCCTGCCGCCGAAGAAGCACGGGAACATCCCGCTGTGATGAGCGAAGCACCGCTCCTGCGGGTGGTCCGCGGCGAGCCCTCGGCGGAGGAGCTCGCCGCCCTCACCGTCGTCGTCGCCGCGCTCGCCCGGCCGCGGCCGCGCCGCCGCCCGGCACCGGTGGGGGCCTGGGGCTGGGCAGGGCACGCCCACCGCCGGGCCCTGCACGCCGGCCCCGGCGGCTGGCGGGCCTCCGGGTGGGGCGCATGAGCGCCGCACGCCGGCTGGTCCTGGCCTCGGCGTCCCCGGCCCGTCTGGCCCTCATGCGGCAGGCCGGGCTGGCGCCCGAGGTTGTGGTCAGCGACGTCGACGAGTCCGCCGTCCGCGCGCCCCGGGTCGGCGAGCTGGTCGCCCTGCTCGCGGCCGCCAAGGCGGGGGCCGTGGCCGCGCGGGAGACCGATGCGCTGGTCGTCGGCGCCGACTCGCTGCTCGAGTTCCGCGGCCGCCCGATGGGCAAGCCGGCGGACGTGCAGGAGGCCCGCGACCGGTGGCAGCGGATGGGCGGCCGCAGCGGGGTGCTGCACACCGGGCAGGCGCTGTTCGACGTCCAGGACGGCAGGGTGGTCAGCCGCGACGTCGCCGTCGTGTCCACGACCGTGCACTTCGCCCAGCCGACGCCGCGGGAGATCGAGGCCTACCTCGCCACCGGGGAGCCGCTGGCCGTCGCCGGCGCCTTCACCCTCGACGGCCTCGGCGCACCCTTCGTGCGGCGGGTGGACGGCGACCCGGCCGCCGTCGTGGGGCTGTCCCTGGCGACCCTGCGCACCCAGCTGGCCAAGCGGGGGCTCTCCCTCACCGACCTCTGGCGCCGTTAGCCGGCCACCCCGGGGCTCACCGTCCCCCTACCGGCGGTTCCGGCAGCGGGCATGTCCGGGAAGGGGACGACGACGCCGGACGATGTCTCCCCCGCCGTCAGCCGGCTGCCGGGGCCGGACGGCGGTCGGTACCGGCCCCCGGCGCGAGCGCCAGGCAGTCGCAGTCGTCGGTGGACGCCCGCAGCCAGTCGGCGGCCTCCGCCGCGGTCATGGGCCGGCGGGACACCCAGTCGGGGCGCTCGGCCACCCGGACGTAGTACTCGCCGTACCCCCGGGCCGCCAGGGTCTCGAGCACGTCGAACGCCCCCGGCCGGTTGACCTCGAAGAAGACGCTCGGGCGGGCCGTGGTCAGCCCCCGGACGACGCCGTGCTCGTGGCCCTCGACGTCGATCTTGACCAGGACCGGGGTGCCGTGCTCGGCCACGAGGGCGTCCAGCGTCTGCAGCGGGACGACGATGGTGTCGTTCCACTCCAGCTCGGCACCGGGGCCGCTCGCCCCCTCCGCCCGCGCCTCCTCCAGCGTGGCCAGCGCGTCGGCCGTCGTGCAGTACAGCGTGGCCTCGCCCGGGTGGTCGGACACCGCCGTCGCGACCACGGTGACGTCCGGGTCGGAGCCGAAGCGCTGGCGCAGGTGGTCCCCCAGTCGCGGCTGGGGCTCCACGGCGACCACCCGGGCACCGAGGTCGCGGAAGGCGCCGGTGAACTCGCCGATGTTGGCCCCGACGTCGAAGACCAGGTCCCCGGGCCGGACCAGCTCGGCGAACAGGCGGCGCTGGTTGCGGCGCGTGCCGACCACCTTCCGGCCGACGTTGCGGAGGTGGAAGTACACGCCGGGGAGACGGGTGAGCAGGAACCGGTGGGCGGCCAGCATGGCGGAAGGCTAGCGGCCGGCCGGAGCCGCGGCCCCCTGCCGACGCACCTCCGCCGCCGGACGCCGCGAGGGCCGCCGACGGCACGCACTACCCTCCGAACGGTTCCCCACAGAGGAGGCGTGGTGCAGAAGGTCCTCATCGCCAACCGCGGAGAGATCGCCGTGCGGGTCGCCCGCGCGTGCCGGGACGCCGGGCTGACCAGCGTCGCCGTCTACGCCGAGCCGGACCGGGACGCGCTGCACGTCCGGGCCGCCGACGAGGCCTTCGCGCTCGGCGGGACGACGCCCGCCGACTCGTACCTGGTGATCGACAAGATCCTCGACGCCGCGAAGCGGTCGGGTGCCGACGCCGTCCACCCCGGCTACGGCTTCCTGTCCGAGAACGCCGGGTTCGCGCAGGCGGTCATCGACGCCGGGCTGACCTGGGTCGGCCCCTCCCCGCAGTCGATCATCGACCTCGGCGACAAGGTGGCCGCCCGGCACATCGCCACCCGCGCCGGCGCCCCGCTGGTGCCCGGCACCAAGGACCCCGTCTCCGGCGCCGACGAGGTCGTCGCGTTCGCCCGCGAGCACGGCCTGCCGGTGGCGATCAAGGCCGCGTTCGGCGGTGGCGGGCGGGGGCTGAAGGTGGCCCGCACGCTCGAGGAGATCCCCGAGCTGTTCGACTCCGCCGTCCGGGAGGCCGTCGCCGCCTTCGGCCGCGGCGAGTGCTTCGTCGAGCGGTTCCTCGACAAGCCGCGGCACGTCGAGGCGCAGGTGCTGGCCGACACGCACGGCACCGTGGTCGTCGTCGGCACCCGCGACTGCTCGCTGCAGCGGCGCAACCAGAAGCTGGTCGAGGAGGCCCCGGCGCCGTTCCTGACCGACGAGCAGCGCTCGCGCATCCACTCCTCGGCCAAGGCGATCTGCCGGGAGGCCGGCTACCACGGCGCCGGCACGGTCGAGTACCTGGTCGGCACCGACGGGTCGATCTCCTTCCTCGAGGTCAACACCCGGCTGCAGGTCGAGCACCCCGTTTCCGAGGAGACCAGCGGCATCGACCTGGTGCGCCAGCAGTTCCGCATCGCCGACGGCCTGCCGCTGGAGATCACCGAGGACCCCGCCCCCCGCGGGCACAGCATCGAGTTCCGGATCAACGCCGAGGACGCCGGCCGCAACTTCATGCCCGCCCCCGGGCCGGTCACCCGGCTGGAGATCCCCCAGGGGCCGGGCGTGCGCTGGGACTCCGGCGTCGAGGCTGGCGGCGAGGTCGCCGGGGCCTTCGACTCGATGCTCGCGAAGCTGATCGTCACCGGCGCCACCCGCGAGGAGGCGCTGCAGCGGGCCCGCCGCGCCCTGGACGAGCTGGTGGTGGAGGGCATGCCCACGGTCGTCCCGTTCCACCGCGCCGTCGTCCGGGACGACGCCTTCACCGGCGAGCCGTTCACGGTGCACACCCGCTGGATCGAGACCGAGTGGGACAACCGGGTCGAGCCCTGGGTCGCCGTCCCCACGGAGGGCGCCGAGGAGGAGCCGCGGCAGACCGTCGTCGTCGAGGTCGGCGGGCGCCGGCTGGAGGTCTCGCTCCCCGCGGGGCTGGCCGCCGGCGGGGGCGCCCCGGCCGGCGGGGGCGGCGCCAAGGCGCGCAAGCGGGGCGGCGGCCACGGCGGCTCGGCGGCCTCCGGCGACTCGTTGACCTCCCCGATGCAGGGCACGATCGTCAAGGTCGCCGTCGAGAACGGCGCCAGCGTCGAGGCCGGTGACCTCGTGGTGGTGCTCGAGGCGATGAAGATGGAGCAGCCGATCACCGCGCACAAGGCCGGGACGGTGAGCGGGCTGGCCGCCGAGGTCGGCGCGACCGTCGGCAGCGGCGCGGTCATCTGCACGATCGGCGACGAGGGCTGACCGGCCGCGGGGGACGGCACCCGCCGTCCCCCGCGGCCGGTCGGCCCGTCAGGTGCGGCGGACCAGCCCCTCGCCCAGCGACCAGGTGAGGGTGCCGCCCTGGAAGTGCTGGACGACGACGTCCTCGCCCGAGCGGAACGGCTGCCCCACCGGGTAGGCCAGGCTCCCGTCCTGGCCGCCGGCCGCCAGCCAGGCGGACCGGATCGCACCGGTGACCGAGTGCGCCCCGGCCGCCGGTGACCAGGCGATCGTGCCGCCGGCGAAGTCCTGCAGGCAGCCGCCGCCGCGCAGCCCGCACCGCTCGTCGGTGGTCGGGTAGCCCAGCGGCCCGTTCTCCAGCCGCGCCGCCTCCCACCGCGCGCGGACGGCGCCGCGGACGACGGCCGGCGGGGTGGCGGCGCTGTCGTAGACCGAGCCGCGCTCGAACAGCTGGTAGCACCCGCCGTCGCGCAGTCCGCAGGTGGTGTCGGTGAGCGGGTGGCCGACGCCGGCGAGCCCGCCCGTGGCGTCCCAGTGGGTGAGGACCCCGCCGCGCAGGGCCCGGGCGCCGAGCACCGGCGACCAGAGGACCGCCCCGCCGGTGAACTGCTGCCGGCAGCCGCCGCCGTGCAGCCCGCACCGCTCGTCGCCGGCCGGGTACCCCAGCGGCCCGTACTCGGACCCGGTGCGCTGCCAGTGCTCCCGGATGCCGCCGCGGACGACGCTGGCCGCGGAGCCGGCGCTGGCGTACACCGACCCCCGCTGGAAGATCTGGTAGCAGCCCCGGTCCGGCAACCCGCACATCGTGTCGCTCACCGGGTAGCCGGCGGCCGCGGTCCCGGAGCTCGCCCAGCGGGGCAGGACGCCCCCGCGCACGAGGCGCGCCCCCGTGGCCGGGGACCACACCAGGACCCCGCCGGTGAAGGTCTGCGCGCAGCCGCCGCCGGCCAGGCCGCAGCGCTCGTCACCGGTCGGGTAGCCCAGCACCCCGTTCTCCGACCGCAGGGCCTGCCACCGCTCCCGGATGCCGCCCAGGACGACGGCCGGCGCGGTGTCCCTGCTCGTGTAGAACCACCCGTTCTGGAAGCCCTGGTAGCAGCCGTCGGCCACCAGCCCGCACAGCGTGTCGGTCACCGGGTAGCCCACGGGGCTGCGGTGGGCGCCGCGGCGCTTCCACTCGTCGTGGACGGCGCCGTGCACGAGCCGCGCCCCGGTGCGCGGCGACCAGTAGATCGCGCCCCGCTCGAAGGTGCGGCGGCAGCCGTCGCCGGCCAGCCCGCAGCTCTCCGCGGACGTCGGGTACCCCAGGGGGCCGTCCGGGCCCCCGGAGCGGTCGTAGGCGAGGCTGATCGCGGTGGCCGGGACCGTCGGGGGCACCCCGCGGGCGACGCGGACCCGGGCCCCGGCGTCCGACACGGCCTCGACGGTGATGCGCAGGTCGCCGCCGGAGACGCTCACCGCGCGGCCGACCGGCAGGGCGACCCGCGTGTCCCGCGTCCACCCGGCGTAGGCCGACGGCGTGCCGTCGAGCAGGACCGACGTGTCCGGCTGCCCGCCCGCGCGCCGCAGCTGCACCCCGGAGTCCAGGCCGTAGCGGTTGGCGGCGGTGGCCAGCCAGGCGTCCCGGCCGGTGGGTGCCCGGTACTCCAGCCAGTAGGCGACGCCCTTCGCGTCGGTCAGCCGCACGGCGCGGGTCCCCGTGCCCCCGGCCAGCGGGGCGAGGGTCAGCGTGACCGGCGAGGTGGGGACCGAGAGGGACTGCTGGGCCCCGGCGGGCAGGACCCCCAGCCGGGCGGCCTGCGCGGCGTTGAGCGAACCGACCTCGTCCCAGGAGACGCCCATGACGTCCCAGAGGTCGCGGTAGGCCTGCAGCTCGCACCGGCCGCTCTCGACCGAGGCGTCGCACTGCAGCGCCGAGGAGTGCCCGAGCCCGAAGTTGTGGCCGAACTCGTGGGCGAGCACCGAGGTGCCCGTTCCCCGCACGTAGAGGCGGCCGCCCGAGGCGGGCGAGCTCCCGACGGTGGCCAACCCGTAGGCGCAGCTGGACTGGGTGGCCGGGGTGCTGCTCACGTAGAGCAGCAGGTGCTTGCCGGGGCCCTCGGTGAAGCCGACGGCCGCGGCGACCTCCGCCCACAGCGCGGAGGGGTTCGCGCACCCGGCGGCGGTCCGCCGCCAGGGGTGCTGCGCGGTGACCGCGAGCCGGACCGCCCCGTTGCTCTGCTCGGCCCAGAAGTCGGCCACCGGCCCGTCCACGGCGGCCACCACCCGGTCCAGCGTCATGGCGTCCTGCGTGGCCCCGGCGGGCACGACCATCGCCACGGTCACCTCGTTGGTGACGGTGGCGGCGGGCAGCAGCGGCTCCTGCGGTGCCGGCTCCGCCTCCTGCACCACCTCGGCGGCCAGCACGTCCCGGGCCGGGGCCAGCCCGTCCTCCCGGGCCGGCTCGTCGGTCACCTCGCGACCGAGCACCACCTCGACGGTGGCCCCGGCCGGCAGGCCCGGTCCGGCCTCGGCCACCGCGGCGTCCTCCTCGCCGACGAAGCCGGCGATGTCGTCGACCGGGACCCGGACGCTCGCGCCGGCGGGCGTCTCGACCCAGGTGAGCGGTCCCTCGTGGGCGTGCGCCCGGGCCTCGTCGGGGTCCTCGTGCTCGGGCCAGGCCACGACCAGCTCGCCCACGACCGTCGTCCCCGGGGCGGCCGGCACGGTCGGCGTCCCGGCGGGACCGTCCGCGTCGGAGGCCCCGGCGGTCGGGGCGGGGACGGCGGTCGGCCCGGCGGTCGGGGCCGGGTCGGCGGTGGGCGCGGGGTCCGCGGTGCCCGGTGCCGCCGTCGGCGCGGCCCCGGTGCCCGCGGAGGACGGGGCCGCGGTCCCCGTGGGGTCGGCGGCGCCCCCGGCGTCGACCCCGGCGTCCCCGGCCGGGGCGTCCCCGGCCGGGGCGGACGGGGCCGGGGTGGGCGCGGGGGTCTCGTCCCCGGCGGACGCGGTGGCCGGTGCGGTGAGCACGAGCAGGACCGCCGCCGGGACGGCGAGCACCGCCCGGGCGCGGTGCGGGCGGGAGCGACGGGGGAAGGGCACGCAGGACTCCAGTGCAGAGGGGCTGCTCCGTCATCGGCAGTCGGGGGGGCGCCCTGGACCCCCGCCGGGTGGCACGGCCGGGTGGCACGGCCGGGCCGGCCCGCTCAGACCCGGCGGCACCCCAGCGCGGTGAACTGGCCCCGGCTGTCCACGAGGTCGAGGCAGACGACGTGCCCGCGGTACCCGGCGGCGATGCTGTGGCTGAAGGCCCGGCCGGACGCCGTCTGGGCCCAGATGTCGCCGCTGGGCCGGTCCACCGGCAGGCGGGCGTGGTGGCGCCAGTCCACGCGCACGTTGACCGCCACCGGCGCCTGCGGGCTCGGCACGCGGCCGGCGCCCCAGCCGTTGAGCCACACGGGGCCGGTCCGCCGCGGGTCCTCGTACCACCAGCCCACCGGGGCCGTGCGCCCGGGCACGGCCGGCGCACCTGTCTGGATCAGCCGGTTGCGGGCCAGCTGGCACCCCTCGCGGTAGGTGGCCAGGTGCACCCCGTCGGAGAGCAGCACGCCGGGGTTGGCCCGCGAGAAGGCCTCCCAGTCCATGAGCTTGAGGTTCGGCCAGCGATCGGTCGCCAACCGCAGCTCCAGGTTGAACGCGTCGACCATGCCCTGGAAGGGCGGGTTGTGGACGGTGAACCACTGCACCGGCCGGCCCCGCGACTGCTGCATGAACCAGTCGATGTTGTCGCGCCACTCTGCCACCGAGGTGAACTTGACGTCGTTGGTGCCGAGCGCGACGACCAGCGACCCGGCGTCGCGGAACCAGAGCCGTTCCTCCTCGACGGAGGACTCGGTGACCGTCCAGCGGGGCCAGCCCGACCCCGTGCCGTCGAGCCGGCCGCGCATGTCCCCGGCGGTCGCGCCCGGCCAGGCGATGTAGCCCAGGGAGCGCCAGCCCATCCCGAAGTCCTGGCGGCACTGCTCGAGCAGCGAGTCGCCGATGGCGAACACGTACGGGTTGGCCCCCTGCCACGCCACACGGGGGAGGTCACCGGCTGCCGCGGGCGCTGCCCGCACCGCCGACAGGCCGCTCAGCGCCAGGGTGCACAGCACCACGACCAGCACGCCCCGTCCGACGGACAGCCCTCGCCGACCGCACGACCGCACCGCTCCGCCCCCCGTCTCGGCTCCCGCGCCACCCTCCCCCCGGAGTTCCGGCTCCGGCGGGTCCGACACACGGGCAGTGATGCAGCTGTGACTCAGCGCCGCCGGTGGGTCCTGCGGAGCGCCGCCGCCAGTCCCGCTGCGCCGGCGAGCGCGGACACCGCGACGAGGAGCGCCGTGCGGCCGGTCCCACCCGCCGGGTCGGCGAGCGCGGCCGGCTCCACCGGCACGGGCCCGCGCGGGGCCACCCGGCCGACCGCCACCGCGTCCGCCCCGGCCCGGACCTCCGCCGTCCCCGCGGCCGGGTCCTCCGCCGTCCTCCCGGCCGGGTCCTCCGCCGTCCTCCCGGCCGGGTCCTCCGCCGACCGCGGACCGGCCGCGGGCACCGCGCCCTCGCCCGACCCAGGCGCCGCCACGGCGTCGGAGGTCGCGGCCAGCACGGACGGGACGGCCGACGCCGGCTCCGGCAGCGGGGTGGCCGGGTCGGCACCGGGGGCGCCGGTCACGGTGACCGTGGCCCCGGCGGCGCCGACCTCGTGCACCGTCACGGTGAGGTCGCCGCCGGACACCGGCACCGGCACGCCCACGGGGAGGGCGGTCTGCAGGTCGCCGTCCCACCCCGTCGCGGCCGACGGGGTGCCGTCGAGCAGCAGCGAGGTGTCGGGCATCGTGCCCACGCGGCGCAGCAGGACGCCGGGCTGGAGGCCGAAGGGGTCGGCCGGGGTCCCGAGCCACTCGTCCCGGCCGGCCGCCGTGCGGTACTCCAGCCAGTACGTGGCGCCCTCGGGGTCGGTGAGCCGCGCGGCCCGGGTGCCCGAGCCCCCGGACCAGGGTGCGAGGGTCAGGGTGCTGGAGGGCCCGTTGACCGCGGCGACCGCCGCGTCCGGCAGCACCCCCAGGGCGGCGGCCTGGACGGCGTTGAGCGAGCCGAGCCGGCTCCAGGAGGCGCCCATGACGTCGTAGTAGTCGCGGTAGGCCGCGGTGCGGCACGACCCGGTCCCCACCTCGCCGTCGCACTGCCGGGCCGAGGAGTGCCCGAGGCCGAGGTTGTGGCCGAGCTCGTGGGCGATGACCGAGGGCAGCACCTCGCTGACGTAGAGCCGGCCGCCGGCCGCGGGGCCCGCGCCCACCTCCGCCATGGCCCAGCTGCAGCCGGCCGCGGCCGCACCGCCGAGGTAGACCAGCAGGTGCCGGCCGGGCGCGGCGGAGAAGCCGACGGCCGCGGCGACCTCGTCCCACAGCGCGGTGGGGCGGGCGCAGCCGGCCGTGGTGGGGACCCAGCCGGCGACGGCGGCGGTGACCCCGAAGCGCAGGGCCCCGCCGGTCTCGCCGGCCCAGAACTCGGCCACCGGGCCGTCGACCGCATCGACCAGCTCCCGGACCGTGGTGGTGTCGGCCGCGCCGCCGGGCGGCACGGCCCGCACCACGGTGACCTCGTTGGTGACCGCGGCCGTGCGGATCGGGACCTCCGGGGCGGCCGCCAGCACGTCGGCGGCCAGCAGGTCGCGCGCCGGCCCGTAGCCGTCGCCGGCCGCCTCGTCGGCCACCTCGCCGCCCACGCTGACCTCGACCGTGGCACCGACCGGCAGCCCCTCGGCGGCCGCGGCGGGCAGCCGGACCGCGCCGCCGTCCTCGGTCGCGACCCAGGTCAGCGGGGCATCCGCCGCGTGCGCGTGGTCCTCCTCGGCGTCGTGGGCCGGATCGGCCCACACCTGCACGACCTCGCCGACCACCGTCTCGGCCTCGTCGGCCCGCGCGCCGGCCGGCGCGAGGACGACCGGGACGGCGACGGCCAGCGCGAGGGCGCCCAGGGCCCGCAGGGGGCGCCGGGGGCGGGGCATCGGCGAGGGGTGCATCCCCCCTGGCATCGGCGGGCCGCGCACCCGTCGGCACCGGCGCCGCGGACTCCAGCCGAACCCGCCGTCACACCCGTCGCACGGCCACCGTCAGCCCCGGTGGGAGCATCTCTCAGGCGAGCGCGTCGGCCCCCATGAGCCGCCGGCCGGCCTCGGTGATCGAACCCGACAGCGAGGGGTAGATCGCGAAGGTGTGCGCCAGGTCGGTCACCGTGAGCCCCTTGGTGACCGCGAGCGCGATCGGCAGGACCAGCTCCGAGGCGCCCGGGGCGACCACCACGCCGCCGACGACCACTCCGGTGGCCTGGCGGGCGAAGAGCTTGACGAAGCCGTCCCGCAGGTCGCTCATCTTGGCCCGCGCGTTGGTGGCCAGCGGCAGCTGGACGACGTCGATCGGCATGTCCTCGGGCAGCGACTTCTCCTGCACCCCCACGGTGGCGATCTCCGGGTGGGTGAAGACGTTGGCCGCCACCGTCTTGAGGCGGATCGGCTGGACGGCCTCGCCCAGCGCGTGCCACATGGCGATCCGCCCCTGCATCGCGGCGACCGAGGCGAGCTGGAAGACCCCGGTGACGTCGCCTGCCGCGTAGATGCCGGGCACCGTCGTCCGGGAGACGCGGTCGACGACGACGTGGCCGCTCTCGGTGACCTCGACCCCGCAGCGCTCCAGGTTCAGCCCCGCCGTGTTCGGCACGGTGCCGACGGTCATGAGGGCGTGGGAGCCCTCCACGGTGCGCCCGTCGGTGAGCTCCACGACGACGCCCTTCTCCGTGCGCCGGACCGCGGCCGCGCGGCCGCGCTCGGCGATCCGCCCGCCGCGGGCCTGGAAGACCTGCTCGAGCACCTCGGCGGCGTCGGAGTCCTCCCCGGGCAGGACCCGGTCGCGGGAGGAGACGAGCGTGACCGGCACGCCGGCCTCCAGGTACCCGGAGGCGAACTCGGCTCCGGTGACACCCGAGCCGACCACGACCAGGTGCTCGGGCATCTCGTCGAGGTCGTAGACGTCGCGCCAGTCGAGGACGCGCTCGTGGTCGGGCTCCGCGCCGGGGAGCACGCGCGGGTCGGCGCCGGTCGCGACCAGGACGACGTCCGTGGTCAGCGTCTCGGTCACCGCGCCGTCCCGGTCGACGACCTCGACGCGGTGCTCCACCAGGCCCCGGACGTCGTCGGCCAGCCGCCCCTGCCCGGCGAGCACCCGCACCCCCTCGGCGACCAGCCGCGCCTTGATGTCGGCGGACTGGGCGACCGCCAGGCCCTTGACCCGCGAGTTGACCGCGGCGAGGTCCAGGCCGACGGTGGCCGGCTCCGCGCCCTGCACGCCGAGGGACGTCGAGTCGCGGACGGCGGTCATGGCGCCGGCGGAGGCGATGAAGGTCTTGGAGGGCACGCAGTCGGTGAGCACGCTGGCGCCGCCGAGGCCGTCCCGCTCGACGACGGTGACCTGCGCACCGAGCGATGCGGCGACCAGCGCGGCCTCGTAGCCGGCGGGGCCTCCGCCGATGATCACGATGCGGGTCATGGGGGTCCTTCTGCTCTGCTGCGGGGTGGGGGTGCGGCGCCCATTCTCCCCGCACGGCGCGGGAACGTCGCCCACCGAGGGGGTTCCCCCGGCCACACGCCCGTAGGCTCGGCGGCGATGGGCCTCTACGCCGCCTACGGGTCGAACATGGACCCCGCGCAGATGCGCCGTCGCTGCCCGTCCTCCCCGCACACCGGCACCGGCTGGATCCGCGGGTGGCGGCTGACGTTCGGCGCCGAGGAGTACGGCTGGGAGGGGGCGCTGGCCACCCTGGTCCCCGACGACCGGCCGCCGCACGACGTCGAGGTCCCCGGCGTGTTCGTCGCGCTCTACGACCTGACCGAGGCCGACGAGCGGGCCCTCGACGCCTGGGAGGGCGCCGACCTCGGCCTGTACCGGAAGCTGCACCTGCGGGTGCACACCCTCGGCGGGGATCTCGTGGCCTACGTCTACGTGCTCGACGCCTTCGAGGGCGGGCTGCCCTCGGCCCGCTACCTGGGCGCGCTGGCCGACGCCGCGGAGGCCGCCGGCGCCCCGGACGACTACCTGGAGGAGCTGCGGTCCCGGGAGTGCCGCTCGACCGGCCTCTGACCCCTCTGCTGCGCTGAGCGCCGGAGCGGGGGTCGCATCGCCGCGGACAGCCTCGCGTGGATCACGACGAAGGCGTTGAGCTCCACGCTGGGCGCGCGCCACGGGTACCAGTCCACCGTCACGTCGTCACCGCGGAACACGTGCCGCACCTGCGTGTAGACGGAGCGGAAGTGGTTGCGGTGGTCGATCGCGTGCACCAGCTCCTGCATGGTCGCGATGCCGCGCTTCCTCGCCGCGCGGACGGAGGTCAACGCCCGGCCGGCGCGGTAGGCGAGCCCGGGGTCGGTGGGGACGAGGATGGTCACGACGCCGCCGGCGGGTCGCGCGACCCTCCGCATCTCGGAGAGAGCGTCCAGGGGCGAGCCCACGTGGTGCAGCAGGCACGTCGAGATGACCCGGTCGAAGCGTCCGGACTCGAAGGACATGCGGGTGACGTCGCAGGCCTGCGGCTCGATCCTCGCGTCGCTCTCCAACGCCTCGAGCACCACCGGGCGGCGCAGGTCGGTCAGGAGGTACCGGTCGTAGGAGTGGCGGACGTAGGGGACGTGCTCCCCCCGGTTCCCCCCGACCTCCAGAACCTCGGGGAAACGGTCGGCGCCGTTGAACCTCCGCTCCATGGCACGGTGCATGAAGCGTTCGAAGAACGACCCGTCGGCCGTGGCGGCGACGTGCGAGTAGTGGTCCCGGTACCAGTCGTCGAGGACCTCCTGTGCCGACTGCTGACCGCCCGGCACCGCGTCTCGCATGTCCTGCACCGTACCGGGCCGGTCGCTCCGCCCCGCGTCGGTGACGCTCCTGCGGGCCGGCGGTGCGGCAGCGTCCTGCGCCACGCCGACCACCCCGTCGGGCCGGGGCGTGCGCGCGCCGAGCCGCCCGGCCGGCATCTGGCGCGGCAACCACGGCCCACCACGCCTGCTCAGGGGGTGGGCACCGAGCCGTCGACCGTCGCTCTGCTCTGCTCGAGGATGGCGATCCCCTCGTGCATCCTCGACACCTTGCGGTTGAGGGTGGTCAGCCTCTCGTAGAGCTGCACCAGGAGCAGCACCAGGAAGATGATCGCGGTGAGCAGGACGATGTCGAACAGGCTCATCGGTGGCGAGTCGGTCAGGTTGGCCCGCACGAGCGAGTCGTACGCCGGCTCGATGAACAACATGCCGACGCCCACCGACAGCCAGAAGGTCACCAGGATCCTGCAGCGCCGCCGAGTGGAGCGCCGGGTCTTGTAGCTGGTCACGGCCATGAGGACGGCGATCAGGATCAACGGCGCGTTGATGACGATCATCAGGACGTACTTGCTCATGCCACTCCTACCCGAGCGTCCGGAGCAGGACGAGGTCGGTCACCAGGTCGAACACTCCCCAGTTGGTCTGCCCCTTGCCGAGGGTCTCCTCCGAGTACGTCACGGCCGTCGGCACCTCGACGACCTTCAGCCCGTTCTGCCTCGCCCGCCAGAGGATCTCGGTGCAGAAGCCGTACCGGTCGATGGTGAACCGGCCGAGGCGGGGAAGTGCCCCGAAGGAGATCAGGCGCATGCCGCTCTGGGTGTCTCGGGTGGTGATCCCGAAGAGCATCCTGCTGATCAGGGACAGGCCGCGGTTGCCCATCGTCCGGTGCCGGGGCATGTCCTCCCGGTTGCCCTCGTGCAGCCGGTTGCCGACGACCACGTCCGCCTGGGTCACCAGCGCCGCCTCGAGCATCCGGAGGAGGTCGTCGCTGGAGTGCTGACCGTCGGCGTCGATGGTCGCCACGTACGCGACGTCCAGCTGCTCCGCGTTCTTCAGCACGTAGCTGAACCCCGTCCTGGTGGCGGCTCCGGCACCCGAGTTGATGAGGTGCCGGATGACGGTCGCACCCGCTCGGAGCGCCTCCTCGTAGGTGGAGTCCCTCGAGCAGTCGTCGACCACGACGACCTGCGTCCGGAACGTCCGGCCGCCCACCGCCAGCGTCGCGGGAATGGATCCGACGACACGTCCGATCGAACCCGACTCGTTGTACGCCGGGATGATCACGGTCAGGGTCCGGCCCACCCCGGCGTCGGTCACGACATCACCGCCCACCGTGCACCACGACCCTCGCGACCGCGCCGAACTCGTCCCTGATGAGGCTCTCCGACGCCGGATCGGTCACGATGACGTATTCCTCACCGTCTTCTCTCGTGAGCCGTGCGCATTCCTTGATCCTGGCGATCAGGCGCCGTTGCTCCGCATCCGTCGCAGTTCCGAATGCCAGGTTCTCGTAGACGTCCTTGTTGCACTCGTGGACATCGTTGCGGATCGTTTCTCCGTCGTACCGCATCATGTTCGCCCAGAACGAGATCTGCATGTGCGCGAAATACTTGTCCGATCCGGCGTCGTGGTGCAGCAACGTGGTGTTGAAGTTGCCGACGTCCCCGGCGATCCCCAGGGCGACGTAGGTGCTCAGGTCGGCGTCGTAGAAGTCGGGCTTCACCTGGCCGGCTTCCGTCCGGAACAGGTTGCGCACGTCGGTCAGCGGGTTGGCCGTCACGGCGAGCAACGAGAACACGACCGCGACCGGCACCACCGCGGCCGTGGCGAACTTCCCGGCAGCCCCGAGGTCCAGGCGCAGCAGGGCCACCGCGACGAGGCAGCACAGGAAGACGAGGTTGAGGGACTCCAGCAGGAACGCACTCTTGATGGCGTAGTACCGCACCTCACCGACGAGGAAGAACTGCACGAGCGACAGGAGGCCGACGAAGGCCAGCAGGGGCAGCACCAGCGCGATGCACCGCTCCCTGAGCTCGCGATCCAGCCTGCTACTGGTGGCGACCACGAGGAGCACCGCCGCGCTCAGCAGGAGGCTGAGCGGGTGGAAGTCCCGCAGCCCCCCGGTGAAGTTGATGCGGCCACCCGAGCCGTCGTAGTGCAGCTGGAGCGCGAGGGGGACGAACTGCATGCCGATCGCGACGACCAGGCCGAGCACCTGGCGCCGGGGCATCGCGCGCACCGCACCCAGGCAGCCCTTCCGGCCCACCACCAGGACGACGGTCGCGAGCAGCGGCGGGATCAGCAACGGCCACGACAGCCCTGCCCCGAAGACGAGGACCAGGTACAGGGACACCCCGGCGAACGGACGGTCCTGCGTCCCCGTCAGCAGCAGGACGAAGGCGACCAGGACCGTGGCGATCACGTAGTAGTAGTTCAGGAACCCCTGCGTCACGAAGGACCAGAGCAGGAAGGGCCCGGCGATGGCGCCCGCGGCGGTGCCGGCCGCGTGGAGGAGGAGACCGCCGCCCTCCGGCGCGCCACGTCCCGCGAGGCGGAGCAGCAGCCCGGAGAGGCAGTAGCCGATGGCGGCGGCCATGAGCGCGCCGGACACCAGGTACTGGCCGATGTAGACGAGCACGCCCTGGCGCCAGTCCGCGCTGGTCTGCGCGATGCCGAGACCGTCCTGCACGAAGGCCACGACGATGTGGAAGCCCTGGGGGTAGTAGCCGTCGGCTCCCCCGTAGCTCCAGTGCTGCTGGCCCATGAGGCGCCCGATCATGGCGAAGTGGTTGGTGGCGTCGATCGCGGTGCCGCCGCCGATCTGCGCCACCCTCGCCACCGCGTCGTCCCCGACCACGATCGGCGTGAAGGGCAGCAGGAAGACCGCCACCACGATCGCCGCGGCGCCGTCGTACCGGTTGACGAGACCGGCGACGCGGTCTCGCACGGGGATCGCGTCGAGGTCGGCCAGCACCACGGCAGTCAGGTAGACGCCCGCCGTGAGAGCAGCGGACACCCCGAAACGCGAGGAAGGCAGCACGAGGAACTGCACCGTCGCCGCGACCTGGAACACGGCGAAGAACAGGAGCACCGACAGGACGAGGCGTCCGGCGACACTCCCCATGACGGGGACGGGCGGGAGCACGAGGACCCCGATCACCAGGCACATCCCGAGCAGCACGAACGGGACGCCCACGAGGTACAGCAGGAAGGCGGCGCCGAGCGAGGCGGCAGCGATGGTCCTCGTCCTGCCGGAGGGCTGCGCGGCCTGCCCCGTCGGGAAGACGACCTTGCTGTACAGGACGTAGTTCCAGGTGGTCACGACGACGATGGCGAGCACCTTGCCGACCCGCGGGTCGACGTCCCAGGAGTCGCGCAGCGCCGCGACGAAGGCGTACGTGAAGGCGATGTTGACCGCGAGCAGGAGCCCGTAGAGCAGCAGCTGCCTCGCGCTGCGCGCCACCGGGTCCCGCCGGCTCTCGAACACCCAGAGCTTGTTCAGGCCGAAGCTGACGGCGAGGCTGACCAGGAAACCCGCCACGGTAGCCGCGCCGACGTCGGCGTGGAGCACACCGTAGGCGACGGAGAAGGTGGCGTAGTCGGTGACGAGGGCCAGCAGGCCCGCGGCCACGAACCTGGACGGGCGCATCCCGAACAGCCGTCGGAGCGGCCCCGCTGGGGTTGCCGCGGCACCCGTCACCGGGACGTCGTCCGTGGGGACACGCGGGAGCGACACCTTCGCGTCCGCCTGATGCGGTGAGAGATCTGTGTGCATCGTGATGGCTGCGCCCTGGCTCCCGAGCCGACTCGTCGAAATTGCGCCCGGGTGCAAACCAGAATCGCTCGGATCCACCACCGACCCAGCCGCTCTGCCATCGAATGCGTCGCCGGGTGAATCGTTCTGCGCAACCCCGTGCATCGACGCTAGCACCGGTCCCGCAATGGACCAGGTGCGCTCGTCGTCATTTCGTCGCAACTGCACCCCCAGCATCAGGGGCAACGGCGACAGGGGCACAACGGGAGGTCTGCCCGGCGGTCTGGTCCCCACCGCCGCGCCCGCCGTCGGCGAGTGCGACGGACTCGTGGTCCTCACCGGCCGATCGCCACGGGTTCGTCGCACTCGGTCCGGCCCGGGGGTCAGCCCCCGGGGATCAGCCCCCGGGAGAGCCCTCGGGGGCGGACAGGAAGGTCTCCAGCAGCTGCCGGGCGGCCAGGGCGGGGGTGAGCTCCCCGGCCAGCACCGCCTTCTCCAGCTCCGGTGCGGCCGCCCGGACGCCGGGGTGCGACCGCAGCCGGTGCTCGAGGCCGTCGCGGACCAGCTGCCAGGTCCAGCGCACCTGCTGGGCCCGCCGGCGTTCCTCGAACGCCCCGGAGGCCCTGGCCCGGTCCTGGTGCGACACCAGCGCGGCCCACACCTCGTCGAGCCCCGCACCGGAGAGCCCGGAGCAGGTCAGCACCGGGACGTCCCAGTTCTCGTCGTGGCCGCGCAGCATCCGGATCGCGCCGGCGAGCTCTCGCGCGGCCTTGCGGGCGTCGGTCGCCGCCGGGCCGTCGGCCTTGTTGACCGCGATGACGTCGGCGAGCTCGAGGATGCCCCGCTTGATGCCCTGCAGCTGGTCGCCGGTGCGGGCCAGCGTGAGGAACAGGAAGGAGTCGACCATCTCGGCGACGGCGGTCTCGGACTGCCCGACGCCGACGGTCTCGACCAGGACGACGTCGTGGCCGGCGGCCTCGACCACCACCATCGACTCCCGCGTCGCCTGGGCCACCCCGCCGAGGGTTCCCGCGGTGGGGGCCGGGCGGATGAAGGCCGCGGGGTCGACCGCCAGGCGGCTCATCCGGGTCTTGTCCCCGAGGATGGACCCCCCGGAGCGGGCGGACGACGGGTCGACGGCGAGCACCGCGACCCGGTGCCCCTCTCCGGTGAGGGTCACCCCCAGCATGTCGATGAACGTCGACTTGCCGACGCCGGGGACGCCGCTGATCCCGACCCGGCGGGCGCCCCCGGTGTGCGGCAGCAGCTCGACCAGCAGCTCCTGCGCCCGCTCCCGGTGGTCGGCGCGCCGGGACTCGACCAGCGTGATGGCGCGCGAGACCGCGCGCCGGTCGCCGGCCAGCACCCCCTCGGTCAGCGCCGGGACGTCCACCCCGCGGCTCATGCCGCGGGCCCGGCCGGGAGGCGGTCGGCGACCGCGGCGGGCAGGTCGCTCACGCGTGGCCGAGGCGGGACGACAGCGTGCGCAGCAGCTCCTGGGCGGCCTCGGCGATCACCGTGCCGGGCGGGAAGACCGCCGCGGCCCCCATCTCGCGCAGCGTCGGGACGTCGTCGGGCGGGATGACGCCGCCGACCACGACGAGCACGTCGTCGGCGCCGGAGTCGGCGAGCGCCTGCTTGAGCGCCGGCACCAGCGTGAGGTGCCCCGCGGCCAGCGAGGAGACGCCCACGACGTGCACGTCGGCCTCCACGGCCTGCCGGGCGACCTCCTCCGGCGTCTGGAACAGCGGGCCGACGTCGACGTCGAAGCCCAGGTCGGCGAAGGCGGTGGCGATGACCTTCTGGCCGCGGTCGTGCCCGTCCTGGCCCATCTTGGCCACCAGGATGCGCGGCCGCCGGCCCTCGGCCTCCTCGAAGGCCTCGGCCATGCGGCGGGTCCGCTCGACCGGGTTGTCCTCCCCCGCCCGGCCCGACCCCAGCGATTCGTCGCGGTACACACCGGAGATGGTGCGCACCTGGCCGGCGTGCCGCCCGTAGACGGCCTCCAGCGCGTCGGAGATCTCCCCGACGGTGGCCCGGGCGCGCGCGGCGTCGACGGCCAGCTTCAGCAGGTTCGAGTCCAGGGAGGAGTCCCGCCGTCCCTCCGCCGCCGCGCGGGCGGCGTCGGTGAGCCGGCCCAGCGCCTCCCGGACGCCGGCGTCGTCACGGGAGGCGCGCAGCTCGGCCAGCTTGGCCTTCTGCTCGGCGAGCACCTGGGCGTTGTCCACGCGGAGCACCTCGATGGCCTCGTCGGCGTCCACCCGGTACTTGTTGACCCCGATCACCGGCTGGCGGCCGGAGTCGATCCGGGCCTGGGTGCGGGCGGCGGCCTCCTCGATGCGCAGCTTCGGGATGCCGTCGTCGATGGCCTGGGCCATGCCGCCGTGCTCCCCGACCTCCTCGATGTGCGCCCACGCCCGGCGGGCCAGGTCGTAGGTCAGCTTCTCCACGTAGGCCGACCCACCCCACGGGTCGATGACCCGCGTGGTGCCCGACTCCTGCTGCAGGAGCAGCTGGGTGTTGCGGGCGATCCGGGCGGAGAAGTCGGTGGGCAGGGCGAGCGCCTCGTCGAGGGCGTTGGTGTGCAGCGACTGGGTGTGCCCCTGGGTCGCGGCCATCGCCTCGAGACAGGTGCGGACGACGTTGTTGTAGACGTCCTGCGCGGTCAGCGACCAGCCGGAGGTCTGCGAGTGGGTGCGCAGCGACATCGACTTCGGGTCCTCCGCACCGGCCTCCCGCATGAGCCGCGCCCACAGCAGCCGGGCGGCGCGCAGCTTGGCCACCTCCATGAAGAAGTTCATGCCGATGGCCCAGAAGAAGCTCAACCGCGGGGCGAACGCGTCGACGTCCAGCCCGGCGTCCTTGCCCGCCTGCACGTACTCCACCCCGTCGGCCAGCGTGTAGGCCAGCTCCAGGTCGGCCGTCGCCCCGGCCTCCTGGATGTGGTAGCCGGAGATGGAGATCGAGTTGAACCGCGGCATCCGCTGCGAGGTGAACGCGAAGATGTCGCTGACGATCTGCATCGACGGCTTCGGCGGGTAGATGTAGGTGTTGCGGACCATGAACTCCTTGAGGATGTCGTTCTGGATGGTCCCGGCCAGCTGCTCGGGCGCCACGCCCTGCTCCTCCGCGGCCAGCACGTAGAGCGCCATCACGGGCAGGACGGCGCCGTTCATGGTCATCGACACCGTCATGCGGTCCAGCGGGATGCCGTCGAAGAGCTGGCGCATGTCCAGGATGGAGTCGATGGCGACGCCGGCCATGCCGACGTCGCCCACGACGCGCGGGTGGTCGGAGTCGTAGCCGCGGTGCGTGGGCAGGTCGAAGGCGATCGACAGGCCCTTCTGCCCGGCGGCCAGGTTGCGCCGGTAGAAGGCGTTGGACGCAGCGGCGGTGGAGAAGCCGGCGTACTGCCGGACCGTCCACGGCTGGGTGGTGTACATCGTCGGGTACGGGCCGCGCAGGAACGGCGCGATGCCGGGGTAGGTCCCGAGGAAGTCCAGCCCGTCGAGGTCGGCGGGCGTGAACAGCGGCGGGACGGCGATGCCCTCGGGGGTCTCCCAGGCCGCCTCGGCCGCGCTCCGGCCGGTGGCCGCCTCGAAGGCCTTCGCCCACTCCTCGCCCGCCGCCCCCGCCGACGGCCGGCCCAGCTCGAGGTTCCCGAAGTCGGGGATGCTGCTCATCGGCTCACTCCCAGCTGCTCGTGCACGGTGCGGAGCACGTCCAGGGCGTCGCACCCGGCGTGGGCGTACCCGTCGACGCCGTCGACGGCGAGGCCCGGCTTGCCGGCCAGCCACACGGAGGTGGCGCCGGCGGCCTTCAGGTCCGCGGCCAGCCCGGCGGCCGACTCCGCGTAGTCGGCGTCGGTGCCGCAGATGCAGGCGACCGTCGTCCCGGCCCCGGCCAGCCCGGCCGCCCCGTCGCCGGCGGGGGTGGCCAGGCCGCCGGCCTGGAAGAGGTTGGCCGCGAAGGTGGCGCGGGCGGTGTGCCGGGCGACGGGGCCGAGGGTCGCCAGGTAGACCGACGGGCGGGTGCCCGACCCCGACGCCGCGGCGTCGGCGGCGTCCCGAAGCTCCTCGAAGGCCTGCGCGGCGCGCACCCGCGGCAACCCCCCGGCCGGGCGCAGGTCGGCCGCGGGCCGGCGCTCGGGCAGCCGCTCGGCGAGGTTCGGGAACTCGCTGACCCCGGTGATGGCGTCGCTGCGCCGGGCGAGCCGCGTCGCGCGGGCGTCCCAGGCGGCGGCGATGCGGTCGCCCACCAGCCCGGAGCCCAGCGCCGCCGGCAGCCCGCCGGCCCGCTCGATCTCGGTGAACCAGGCCCAGGCGGCCTGCGCGAGGTCCTCGGTGAGGCGCTCGACGTACCAGGAGCCCCCGGCCGGGTCGAGCACGCGGGCCAGGGAGCCCTCCTCCACCAGCAGGCTCTGCGTGTTGCGGGCGATCCGCCGGGAGAAGGCGTCGGGCAGGCCGAGCGCGGCGTCGAAGGGCTGCACGGTGACCACACCGGCGCCGCCCACGCCGGCGGCGAAGCAGGCCACCGTCGTGCGGAGCATGTTGACCCAGGGGTCGCGCCGGGTGGTCATCACCGACGAGGTGACGGCGTGCTGGCGCTGCGCCCGCGCCTCCGGGGAGGCGCCGCTGGCCTCCCCGACGCGGTCCCAGAGCCGGCGGGCCGCCCGGAGCGCCGCGATGGTCGTGAACTGGTCGGCGGTGGCCGCGTAGCGGAACTCGAGCGCGGTGAAGGCCTCGTCCACGGTCAGGCCGCCGTCGGTGAGCGCCCGCAGGTAGGCCACGCCGGCGGCCAGGGAGCAGCCGAGCTCCTCCACCGCGGAGGCCCCGGCGTCGTGGAAGACGGTGGCGTCGACGGTGACCGCGCGCCACCCGGCCGGGGCGCGCCGGGCCAGGGCGGCCAGGCCGGTGAGGTCCTGCTCCTGCCCGGAGGCGGCCTGCTCCCCCAGCGGGTCCAGCCCGAGGGAGCCACCGGGCGCCAGGTCGGTGCGCCCCTCGACCAGGGCCAGCAGCGCCTCGGCGGCGGGCACCCCGCCGGAGACGGCGACGGGGGCGAGGTCGAGGTAGACCCCGTCGAGCACGTCCCGCAGGGCCCCGACCGGGACGGCGCCCTCGCCCAGCACCAGCCACAGCGAGGTGCCGCCGTTCTCCAGGTCGGCGTGCACCGCCTCCTTCGTGAGCGCCACGTCGGGGTCGGCGTGCCGCTGACGGAGGTCCCAGCCGGCGGGCACGCCGCCGTCCGCCGTCCCCGGGCGGGCGCCGCGGACGAAGGGCGCCAGGCCGGGCACGCCGACGGCGGCCGGGAGGTCGCCGGCGTCCTCGGCGGTGTAGAGCGGGCCCACGGTGACGCCGGTGGCGACGGTGCGGCGCAGCGCGTCCTCCACCGGGTCGGGCAGCTGCTCGTGCCCCGCCTTGCGCAGCACCCCGGCGACGAGCTCGCGCCACCGGTCGCGGGTGGCGGCCGGGAACCCGTCGGCCAGCCGCAGCTCGTCGGGGGTCGCGTGCTCGGCCGGCACCTCGGCGTCGCCGGGGCCGGCCGTCTCGGGCGGGCTCGTCATCGATGGCTCCCGGGGCGAGGCGGCGGTGTCTTCCCGGAGTGTCTACCGCCGACCGGGGCGCCCGGTGCGCCCGGGGTGCGGTGACGGGCCGGGTGGCGGGGCGCCCGCGTCGGCGGCGAGGGCGTGCAGCGCGGTCCGGGCCAGCAGCCGGACGCCGACGGAGATGGCCTGCTCGTCGACGTCGAAGGTGCCGCGGTGCAGGTCCAGCGGGGCACCCTTGCCGTTGGTGCCCAGCCGGGCCAGCGAGATCGGCATGACGTCGGCGAACCAGCCGAAGTCCTCCCCGCCCATGCTCTGCGGGGACAGCCGCACCGACTCGCTGCCGACGGTCTCCAGCGCGGCCGCCCGCATGAGCGCCACCGACCGCGGGTCGTTGACCACCGGGGGGACGCCGCGCACGTAGTCGACCTCGCACCGGGCGCCGGTGGTGGCCGCGACCCGCTCGACCAGACCGCGCAGCAGCGTCTCGGCGTCCTGCCAGGTGCTGCGGTCCAGCACCCGGACGGTCCCGCGGAGCTGGCCGCGCTGCGGGATGGCGTTGGCCGCGACCCCGGCGCTGACCGCCCCCCACACCAGGGACATCCCGGCCCGCGGGTCGACCTGCCGGGAGAGCAGGGCCGGCAGGTCGGTGATCAGGCGCCCCAGGGCGTCGACGAGGTCGACGGTGAGCTGCGGCCGGGCGGTGTGCCCCCCGGGCCCGGTGAGGACGACGTCCATGCGGTCGCAGGCCGCGGTGATCGCGCCGGTCCGCAGCCCCACGGTGCCGACCGGGATCGACGGGTCGCAGTGCAGCGCGAACGCGCGGGAGGCGCCGTCGAGCACGCCGGCGGCCACCACCTCGGTCGCACCGCCGGGCACGGTCTCCTCCGCCGGCTGGAACACGCAGCGCACCGTCCCGGGCAGGTCGTCCAGCGCGGCGAGGGCCAGCACGGCCCCGAGGACGACGGTGGTGTGCACGTCGTGCCCGCAGGCGTGGCACATGCCCTCGCGGGTGGAGGCGTACGGGACGTCCTTGAGGTCGGCCAGGGGCAGCGCGTCGATGTCGGCGCGGAGGACGACGACCGGGTCGCCGGCGCCGACCTCCACCACCAGGCCGGTGCCGGTGGGCAGCCGCCGCGGGGCGAGCCCGGCGTCGCGCAGCTTCTGCTCCAGGAAGGAGGTGGTCTCGAACTCCGCGAAGGCCAGCTCGGGGTGCGCGTGCAGGTGCCGGCGGACGGCGACCAGCTTCGCGTGCCGTTCCCCGACCCACTCGTCGACCGCGGCGCCGAGCTTGTCGACGACCGGTGTCATGCCACGTGCCCCCCGGCTGTCATGCCGATCGCCCCCCGGCGCAGCTGGCCGTGCCGGTCACCGGGCCGGGCGGGGCGGCGACCGGTGCCGACGGCAGGCCGTCCCGCAGCTCGGTCAGCAGGCTGTCCACGACCGCGCGCAGGTCGCCGTCGGCCGCGGCGGCCGCCGCCCGCTGCCGCTGGTAGGAGGCGCCGACGGCCAGGATCCGCTCCACGTCGGCCAGCTCGGCCGAGCAGCCCAGCCGGCGGGCGGTGGGCGCGAGGTCCTCGACCAGGTCGGCGATGGCCTGCCGCACGGGGACGACGGTGCCCTTCTCGTCGATCACGATGTCGGCGTCCAGGCCGTAGCGGGCCGCCCGCCACTTGTTCTCGCGCAGCACCCAGTCGGCCGGCGTCGGCAGGGTGTAGCCGCGGTCGAGCTGGGTGTCGAACTGCTCGACCAGGCACTGGGACAGCGCCGCGACCGCACCGACCTCGTCGAGGGTCGGCAGCCCGTCGCAGATGCGCAGCTCGACGGTGCCGAAGTCCGGGTGCGGGCGGATGTCCCACCACACCTCGCGCACGCTCTCGATGGTGTGCGTGCTGATGAGGGTTTCCATGTAGGTCTCGAAGCGGTCCCAGCCGGAGAGCTGGTAGGGCAGGCCCGCGGTCGGCATCCCCTCGAACACCTTCGACCGGGCGCTGGCCAGCCCGGTGTCGCACCCGACCCAGAACGGGGAGGACGCCGAGAGGGCGAGGAAGTGGGGCACGTACTGGGTGAGCGCGTTGACGATCGGGATCGCCTTCTCCGGCGCCCGGACGCCGACGTGCACGTGCACCCCGAAGATCTGCAGCCGCCGCGCCAGCCACTGCATCTTCTCGACCAGCTGCAGGTAGCGCTCCTTGGGCGAGATCTGCTGCGTCTGCCAGTCGGTGAGGGGGTGGGTGCCGGCGCACATCACACCGAGGCCGCGCGCCTCGGCCGCCGCGCACACCTCGGCGAGGGTGCCCGCGAGGTCGGCCTTGGCCTCGGCCACGGTGGTGCAGACGCCGGTGATGATCTCGACGGTCGACTGCAGCAGCTCGTGCTTGGCCTTGGGGTGCTCCGTGGCCCCTTCCGGCGTCAGCTCGCGGAGGATCTCCACGGCGCCGGAGGTCAGCTCCCGGGTCTCCGGGTCGACGAGCTGCAGCTCCCACTCGACGCCGAGGCTGGCGCGTTCGGAGGAGTGGAAGGGGATCTGCACCCCACGAGTCTAGGTTCGGCGGCCCGGGACCGCCGGGTCGTGTCCCGGGCCCCCGGGGAAGACCGTTCCCCCGGGGGGCCGCGCGCCGCATGCTGGCCGGGTGGACGTGGACCTGCGGCTGGTGCGCTACGTCGTGGCGATCGCCGACGCGGGCACCTACGGGCGCGCGGCCGCCGCCCTGCACGTGGCCACGCCGTCGCTGTCGCAGCAGATCCGCCGGTTCGAGCAGCAGCTGGGCTGCGTGCTGTTCGAGCGCGACCACCGCGGCGCCCGGCTCACCGCGGCCGGCGAGGAGTTCCTCCCGCTGGCCCGCGAGCTGCTGGCCGTGCAGGACCGCGCCCTCGCCGTCACCCGCCGGCACGGCCGGGCGCGCCGGGCCGTGCTGCGGGTCGGCTTCCTCACGGGCGTCGCCGGCCCGCTCACCCGGCCCATCCTCGACCGGCTGGCGGAGCGGGCCCCGGGCACGTCGGTCGAGCTGGTCGCCCTCGGCTGGGGCGACCAGGTGGGGGCGGTGGTCAGCGGCCGGGTGGACGCGGCGTTCGCCCGGCCGCCCCTGCCGGCCGCGGACGGCGTGCTCGTCGAGCGGGTGCTGGCCGAGCCCCGGGTCGCGGTCATGCGCGCCGGGCACCCGCTGGCCGGGCGCACGCCGCTGCGCATCGCCGACCTGGCCGGGGTGGTCCAGCCGTGGACCGACGCCGCGCCGCCCGAGTGGGTGCGCTGGTGGTCGGTCGACCCCCGCCCCGACGGCTCGCGCGCCCGGTTCGGCCCGACGGTGCACGGCATCGAGGAGATGCTCGAGGCCGTCGCGGTCTCCGATGTCGTGGCCATCACCGCCGAGTCGGTCCGGCACGTGTACCCGCGCGCCGACCTGGTGTTCGCGCCGGTCGTCGACGTCGAGCCCACGGTGGTGGCCCTCGTCGTCCCCCGCCACCACCGGGACCCGCTCGTCGACTGCCTGCTGGAGGTGGTCCGCGAGCTGCGGACCACCCCGGCACAGGGAGCTCTCCCCACGTCGCGCGGTCCCGGACGCGGGTAGAGCTTCCTCTGCCCGAGGGGACGGACGCGGTCGGTCGGGCGCCTCGGGGGACGGCGATCAGCCCGCCGCCGCGCCCCTGCGCCGGATGTGGTCGGCGGCGCCGTTGGCCTTCGCCGCCTCGTACATCCAGTCGATGTCGATGACGCCGAGGACCGTGCCGTCCTCGTCGACACCGGCGATCGGGCCGTAGCCGAAGGCGAGCATCGTGGTGCCCTCGGGGCTGACCACCGGCATGTGGGTGATCCCGCCGGCCTCCTTGATGTACTCGCCCTCGCCGACGTAGCGGTCGTCGTAGCCCCACCAGCCCTGCAGCGTGAAGGCGTGCGCGGCGCCGTAGTGCTTGTGCAGGGCCGCCACGGTGCCGGGTTCCACCCGCAGCAGGAAGACCATGAGCGAGCTGTCGTCGTCGACGTGCAGCAGCTTGAAGTGGGTGCCGGGCATCCCCCACGGCGTCCACGGGATGTCACCGGCGTGCACCAGCTCCGAGCCGTCGGCGAACGTCGTGCCGAACCGGGCGTGGACCGCGCCCGGTGACTCGACCGGCGTGGGCATCGGGGTGGTGGTGGTGTCGGGTCGTTCGGCTGCGAGCGTCATGGCGACCTCCTCGTCGGCATTCGGTGCGGCCAGCGTCGGGGGCCCGGCCGGCGACGTCCATGACCTGTCCGGCCGCGGGTGTGAGGCGCTGCCTAAGACCCGTGGCCCGGGAGCCTCCCGGCTCGCTGCGTTAGCGTCCGGGCGTGGACGAGCCCCTCCCCGCCGACCCTGCCGCCCTGGCCGCCCGCGCGGCCGAGGACCTCACGACCGCCCTCGGTCCCGGGCACGACGTCGCCGTCGTCATGGGCTCGGGGTGGGCCCCGGCGGCCGACGCCTTCGGCGAGCCCGCGGCCACCGTCGCGATCGGCGACCTGCCCGGGTTCGCCGCCCCGACCGCGGTGGGTCACGGCGGGGAGATCCGCTCGGTGCGGGTGGGCGAGCGCCGGGTGCTGCTCTTCCTCGGCCGCACCCACCTCTACGAGGGGCGCGGTGTGGCGTCCGTCGTGCACGGCGTGCGGACGGCGGCCGCGGCGGGCGTGCGGACCGTCGTCCTCACCAACGCCGCCGGCGGGCTGGCCCCCGAGCACCGGGTCGGGCAGGCCGTGCTGGTGAGCGACCACCTCAACCTGACCGCCCGGTCCCCGCTGGTGGGGGCCACGTTCGTCGACCTCACCGACCTCTACTCGGCGCGGCTGCGCGACCTGGCCCGGGAGCTCGACCCGTCGCTGACCGAGGGCGTGTACGCGGCGCTGCCCGGCCCGCACTACGAGACGCCGGCCGAGATCCGGATGCTGCGGGCCCTCGGCGCTGACCTGGTCGGCATGTCCACCGCGCTGGAGGCGATCGCCGCGCGGGCCGTCGGCTGCGAGGTGCTGGCGCTGTCCATGGTCACCAACGCCGCCGCCGGGATCACCGGGGAGGCGCTGGACCACGCGGAGGTGCTGGCGGCGGGGAAGGCCGCGGCCGGCCGGCTCGGCGAGTTCCTCGTCGAGTTCGCGGGGCGGCTGCCGTGAGCGGGCCGGTGCTGCTGACCGGCGCCGGGGGGCGGATCGGCACGGTCCTGCGCGGCGGGCTGCCCGAGCGCGGGTGGGCGCTGCGCAGCCTCGACGTCGCCCCGCTGACCGACGTCCGGCCCGGCGAGGAGGAGGTGGTCGCCGACGTCACCGACCTGGCCGCGGTGGAGGACGCCGTCGCGGGCGCCTCGGCCGTCGTCCACCTGGCCGGCGTCTCCGGCGAGAGCACCTGGCCGGTGATCTCGCACGCGAACATCGAGGGCACCTACTGCGCCCTGGAGGCCGCCCGGCGGGCCGGCGTCGGGCGGGTGGTGCTGGCCTCGAGCAACCATGCGACCGGGTACACCCCGCGCCCGGACGGCGGGCTGCTGCGCGAGGTCGACGCCCCGCCGCGGCCCGACACGTACTACGGGGTCTCGAAGGTGGCGATGGAGGCGCTCGGCTCGCTGTACGCCGACCGCTACGGCATGGACGTCGTCTGCCTGCGGATCGGCAGCGCCTTCTCCGAGCCGACGACGGTCCGCATGCTCGCCACCTGGCTCTCCCCGCGCGACCAGGTCGGCCTCGTCGACGCCGCGCTGCGGGCGCCGTCCCCCGGCTTCGCCGTCGTGTGGGGCGTGTCGGCCAACACCCGCAACTGGTGGGACCTCACCGCGGCCCGGGCGCTGGGCTACGAACCGGTCGACGACGCGGAGGTCTTCGCCGAGGCGCTCGTCGAGGCGCACGGCGAGCCCGACCCCGCCGACCCGGTGCACCGGCTGGTCGGCGGGCAGTACACGCTGCCTGAGTTCGACGCGGAGCAGTTCTCGTGACCGTGCTCGCCCGGGCCCGCGACTGGGCCGACGCCGACCCGCACCCCGGCGACCGGGCCGAGATCGAGGCGCTGATCGAGGCCGGGAACACCGAGGAGCTCGAGCGCCGGTTCGCCGGTCCGCTGACCTTCGGCACCGCCGGGCTGCGCGGGCCGCTGCGCGCCGGGCCGGCCGGGATGAACGCCGCCGTGGTCACCCGCGCCGCCGCCGGCCTGGCCTCCTGGCTGGCCGCGGCCGGGCACGCCGGCGGCGGGGTGGTGATCGGCTACGACGCCCGGCGCCGCTCCGACGAGTTCGCGCACGTCTCGGCGGCCGTGCTGGCCGGCGCCGGTTTCGCGGTGCAGGTGCTCCCCCGCCCGCTGCCCACGCCGGTGCTGGCCTTCGCGGTGCGGCACCTGGGCTGCGCGGCCGGCGTGATGGTCACCGCCAGCCACAACCCGCCCGAGGACAACGGCTACAAGGTCTACCTGGGCGACGGCGCGCAGCTGGTGCCCCCGGCCGACCGGGAGATCGAGGCCGCGATCGCCGCGGTCGGCCCCGCGCGGGAGGTCCCGCTCTCCGACGACCGGGTCACCCTCGGGGACGACGTCCGCGACGACTACGTGGCCGCGGTGGTGCGGGCCCTCGACCCGGGGCGGGTGCCGGCCGCCGACCGCGCCGCCCTGACCGTCGCCTACACCGCGATGCACGGGGTGGGCGCCGACACCACGCGGGCCGTGCTGGCGGCCGCGGGGTTCGCCCCGCCCGTCGGCGTCGAGCAGCAGGACTCGCCCGACCCGGCCTTCCCGACCGTCGCCTTCCCCAACCCGGAGGAGCCCGGCGCGGTGGACCTGCTGACCGCGCTCGCCGAGCGGGTCGGCGCCGACGTCGCCGTGGCCCAGGACCCGGACGCCGACCGCTGCGCGGTGGTCTGCGGCGCCCGGCGGCTGACCGGCGACGAGGTGGGCGCGCTGCTGGCCGACTGGCTGCTGCGCCGCGGGGTCCGCGGGACCTACGCGGCCTCCCTGGTCAGCGGCTCGCTGCTGCACGCCCTCGCCGTCGCGCACGGCGTGCGGTTCGCCGAGACCCCGACCGGGTTCAAGTGGATCATCCGCGCCGGTGCGCCGGGGGAGCCGCTGGTGTTCGGCTACGAGGAGGCGCTGGGGTACGCGGTCGCCCCGGAGGTGGTCCGCGACAAGGACGGCATCTCCGCGGTGCTGGCCGTCGCCCTGCTGGCCGCCGAGCTGCGGGCCACCGGGCGCACCCTGCTCGACCGGCTCGACGAGCTGGCGGTGGAGCACGGGCTGTTCGCGACCGGGCAGCTGTCGGTGCGGGTGGAGGACCTCGCCCTGATCTCCGCGGCGATGGAGCGGCTGCGGGCCGCCCCGCCGTCCCGCCTGCTCGGCCGGGACGTGGTCACCACCGACCTGCGCGAGGAGGACCCGCCGGTGGACGCCGTCCGCCTGCTCGGGGAGGGCGTGCGGGTCGTGGTGCGGCCCAGCGGCACCGAGCCGAAGCTCAAGGCCTACCTCGAGACGGTGGTGCCGGTGCACGACGACGCCGGGGTCATCGCCGCGCGCGGCCGCGGCGCCGACGAGCTGGACCAGCTGCGCGTCGAGATGGCCGCAGCACTGGGTCTCTGACGCCGGCCGTGTCCGTCCTGGTCGACCAGGGGCCGCCGGCGACCGCCGGTCCCCGTACCCCGCGCCGACGGCCGGAGATCGACGGGCTGCGGGCGCTCGCGGTCTCCCTCGTCGTCCTCTACCACGTGGCGACCGGCCGGGTGTCGGGCGGCGTGGACGTCTTCCTGGTGCTCAGCGGCTTCTTCCTCGTGCACGGCATGGCCGGGCAGGTCCGCCGCACCGGGCGGGTGCGGGTCCTGTCGACGGTCACCCGGACGCTGTCGCGGCTCGTGCCGGCCGCCGCGCTGGTGCTCGCGGCCACCGCCCTGCTCGGCCTGGCGGTCGTGCCCCGGTCACGGTGGCCCGAGCTCGCCGCGCACCTGGTCGCGTCGATGACCTTCACCGAGAACCACCGCCTGGTCCACGAGGCGGTGGACTACAGCGCGAGCAACGCCGCCGCCAGCCCGGTGCAGCAGTTCTGGTCGCTGTCGGTGCAGGTGCAGGTCCTGCTGGCCGCACCGCTGGTGGTGGCGGCCGGCATGGCGGTGCTGCACCGGGCCGGGCTGCGCGCCGGGCGGCGGACGGCGGTCGCCGCGGTCGCGGTCGCCACGGCGGCTTCCTTCGCCTGGTCGGTGGTGGCGACGGCCGCCGACCAGCAGGTGGCCTACTTCTCCACGCTCCCCCGGGTGTGGGAGATCGGTGTCGGGGCTCTCGTGGCGCTGACCCTGGCCGGCCTGCGGCCGGGGACGAGGACGGCGCTGCTGTCCGGCTGGGGCGGCGTCGTGGCGCTCGTCGCCTGCGGCGCGGTCCTCGACGGCGCGCACACCTTCCCGGGGTGGCAGGCCGCCTGGCCCGTGCTCTGCGCGGTGGCGGTGCTGGTCGCGGGGAGCTCCGGGGGCCGGTTCGGCGTGCACCGGTTCCTGGGGTCGGCGCCGCTGCAGTGGCTCGGCGTCCGGTCCTACGCGCTCTACCTCTGGCACTGGCCGCTGCTGGTGCTCTACCTGGTGTGGACCGGCCGGGAGTCCCCGTCGGTGCACGGCGGCGTCGGCGTCGTCGCGCTCTCGCTGGTCCTCTGCGCCGTCACGTCCCGCCTGGTGGAGCGGCCGGCCGCCGAGCGCCTGCAGGCCCGCTCCCCCGTCCGGGCGATGGCGGTGGTCCTCGCCTGCGCCCTCCCCGTGGCCGGCGCCGGTGCGGCCGGCACCGCGTGGGTCGACCGCGAGCTCGACCGGATGGCGCGGGTCGCCGACGACCCGGCCTACCCCGGAGCCCTGGCCCTCCGCACCGCGACCCCGGCCACCGGCGGCGTACCGGGGGTGACGCCGCTGCCCTCGCCGATCGTCATCCGGGACGACTGGCCGGCACTGCCAGAGGGGGCGTGCACGACCGAGGACGCGCCCGGCGAACCGGTCCCGGTGGTCACGGAGGTGTGCGTCGAGCGGCCCGCCGACCCGCAGCGCCGGGTCGTGGTCGTCGGCGACTCGCACGCCGCCCAGTGGCTGCCCCCGGTGTCCGCGCTCGGCGCCCGCCACTCGTGGGAGGTCGTCTCGATCGTCCGCGGCGGGTGCAACCTCTCCACGGAGTCCGAGTTCATCCAGGAGGGCTGGCCCGACTACGAGGAGTGCGCGGCCTGGCGCGCCCGGCTGGTCGACCGGATCGTCGCGCTGGACCCCGACCTGGTCGTCGCCCTGGGCACGCGGACCGCGGTGGGCCCGGACGAGGAGGTCCTCCCGCCCGGGTTCGTCGCCGCGTGGCAGCAGCTGGCCGAGCGGGGCATCCGGGTGGTCGGTGTGCGGGACAACCCGCGGCACGAGCAGGACGTCCCCGACTGCCTGGCCCGCTGGGGCGACGACGCGGAGGTGTGCACGCTGAGCCGCGGGGTGGCCTACACCGACGCCGTCCTCCAGCAGGCGGCCGAGGTGCTCCCGGACGGCGTCGACCTGCTCGACACCAGCTCCTACTTCTGCACCCGGGACACCTGCCCCGCGGTGGTGGGCAACGTCCGCGTCTACATGGACTTCAACCACGTCTCCGGCACCTACATGCGCACGGTGACCCCGCTGCTCGAACGGGACCTCCTCGCCCTGACCGGCTGGTGATCCCGCAGGTCGTGCCGGCCTGGCAGGCTGGCGGCGTGGAGGTCCGGGCGCTGGTCTTCGACGTGTTCGGCACGGTGGTCGACTGGCGCGGCGGGGTCGCGCGGGAGGCCGCGCGGCTGCTGGGGGACGCCGTCGACCCGCTCGCCCTGGCCGACGACTGGCGGGGGCGCTACGAGCCCTCGATGGAGGAGGTGCGGTCCGGACGCCGGGGCTTCGTGCCGCTCGACGTCCTGCACCGCGAGTCGCTGGACGCCGTCCTCGCCGACGCCGGGGTGCCCGACGTCCCGCCGGCCGTGCGGGAGGAGCTGGTGCTGGCCTGGCACCGGCTCGACCCCTGGCCCGACGTCCTCCCCGGGCTCGCGCGGTTGCGCCGCCGCTTCGTGCTGGCGCCGCTGTCCAACGGCAACGTGGCCCTGCAGGTCGACCTGGCCCGCCGGGCCGGGCTGCCGTGGGACCTCGTGCTCGGCGCGGAGATAGCCGGGCGGTACAAGCCGGACCCGGAGGTGTACGACTCGGTGCCGCGGCTGCTGGCCGTCCCGCCGTCCGCGGTGCTGATGGTGGCCGCGCACGACGACGACCTCGCCGCCGCGCGCGCCCGCGGGCTGCGCACCGCCTACGTGCACCGGCCCGACGAGTTCGGCGGGCGGCTGGTGCCGCCCGCCGAGGACCCGGACGCCGACCTGTCGGTCTCCTCCTTCGAGGAGCTCGCCGACCGGCTGGGCGCCTGACGGCGCTCCGTCAGCGGAGGACCGGCTGCCGGTGCGGCCGCGTCGCCGGGACGCCCCGGAGCCACGGCGGCCGGCCGTAGGCGTTGATCCCCTGCTCGCCCTCCAGGAAGCCGACCGTGATCAGCAGGACCAGCGGACCCACGATGGGGACTAGCCCCCACAGCAGCCACCAGGCCGAGTGCCCGCGGTCGTGCAGCCGGGTGACGGTGGCGCTCAACGAGGGCGCGAACAGCAGCAGGTTCGTGGCCAGCAGGATCGGGCCACCGCTGCTGGTGGCCGAGAAGTCGAACGACGAGCCGTCGGAGGTGTAGCTCGTCGTGTACCAGGCCAGCCCGAGCCGGAAGTCCAGCACCGCGGCGACGAGCGACGCCGCGGCGATCGGCAGCACGTAGTGCAGCCAGTAGGTCCTGCGGCCGATGCGGCCCCGCCGCACGTACCAGTTGCCCGAGTCCATGTCCTTCTCCCGTGTCCGCCCCGCGTGGGGTCCGTGTGCGTCGGGAGGAGGTTCGCGGGGAGCGCTTGCGTTCCGCTGGGGCCTCGCTGGGAGGCGACTGAGCGGCTCGGCCCCGGCTGCGCGTCCGCCCGCGGGTACGCCCGGCGGGTCCCGCTGCGGTTCCGGCGGCGGTGCGCGCTCCGCCACGCCTCCGGCCCCGTCGAGACGTGGACGACCGAGCGATCCCGGGCGGCACGCACGCCGACCTGGACACCCGCTCCCCGGCGCCCCAGCATGCCCCTGACCAGGGCGTTTGTGTCGTACCCCTCCCCTACGGTGGGCGTGTCGGCAGGTCGACCGGTGGCATCGCGGAGGAGGGAGGGCAGGGTGTCCGAGCTGCGTTCCGCCCTCGACGAGCTGACCGGTCTCGACCTCGACCGGCTGGGCGACGAACCGCTGCTGGAGCTCGTCGGCGAGCTGGTGACCGCGGCGAACCGGGTGGCCGCCGCCCTCACCACCGCGGTGCGCGCGGCCGACCGCCGCGAGGCCCACCGCCGCGACGGCGCGGTGTCGATGCGGGCCTGGCTGCGCGGGCAGTGCCGGTTGGCGCCGGCCGACGCCTCCGCGATCGTGTCCACCGGCCGGCGCCTGGAGGGCATGCCGGCCGTCTCCGCCGCCTTCGCCGCCGGCGAGATCACCGCCGTCCACGCCCGGGTGATCACCAAGGCCATGACCCCGCGCCGGGTCGCCAAGGCCGCCGAAGCCGGTGTCGACCACGCCGTCACCGACCGCATCCTGGCCGAGCTCGCCGGCCAGACCGGCCCCGACGAGACAGCCCAGGGCGTGGCCCGCTGGGTGGCCGGCGTCGACCCCGACGGCACCCTCGACGACGCGGCCGACACCCGCCGCCGGCTCACCCTCGCCGCCGGCACGGACGGGCGGGTCCACCTGCGCGGTGAGCTCGACGCGGTCGGCGGGGAGTTCGTGCGCACCGCGCTGACCGCCCTCATGAACGGCGACCGCCCGGCCGGTGACCTGCGCGGGTACGCCGAGCGGCGGGCCGACGCCCTGGTGGCGCTGGCCCGCGGTGCGCTCGACGGCGGTGCGCTGCCCGCGGTGCGCGGCGAACGGGCGCACGTGCGCGTCAGCATCGACTGGCAGGCCCTGTGCGCGGCCCGCGGCGCCCCTGGCGTGGCCGGCGGCGATCTCGGCTGGGCCGGTCCGATCACCCCGGAGACGGCCCGCCGGCTGGCCTGCGACGCGCAGGTGGTCCGCATCATCACCGGGCCCGACGGGCTCCCCCTCGATGTCGGCCGCGCGCAGCGCACCGCCACCGCCGCCATCCGCCGCGCCGTCGAGCTGCGCGACGGCCACTGCGTCTTCGCCGGCTGCGACGCCCTGCCCGAGTGGTGCGACGTGCACCACGTCGTCCACTGGGCGTTCGGCGGGCCGACCACCTGCGACAACGGCGCCCTGCTCTGCGAACGCCACCACACCGCCTGCCACGAGGGCGGCTTCAACGTCAGCCGTGACCCCGGCACCAGCACCTGGCACACCTGGCGGCCCGACGGCAGCGAGGTCCGGCCGCCGCTCCCGCACCTCCGGATCTGACGGAGGGCCCGCCGCCCATGCGATCGGGTGACCTGTCCACAGGGGTCCGTGCCCGAAGCGCCGGCTCTCCGTAGTCTCCCCGCGACCAGGTGGGCGGCACGGGGGTGGGACGACGTGACTCTGCGCGGCACGCGGCGGTGGGCCGCCTGCCTCCTGGTGGGCTCGGCACTGCTCGGCGGCTGCTCGGACGAGCGACCGGCCAGCGGGACGCTGCCCGAGGCGAGCCCCTCCACGCCGACCACCGAGGCGGCGCTCGAGCCGCTCGGACCCGCGGACCTCCCCATGCCGGCAGAGGCGCGCACCCAGGACGCCGCCGGGGCGCAGGCCTTCGTGCGGTACTACATCGCGCTCATCAACCGGACGTCGACGGTGATGGACGCCGCCCCTCTCCGCGAGTTCAGCAGCGGGTGCCGTGATTGTGAGCGGATTGCATCAGCAGTCGAAGGTGACGCCGAGGCCGGCTATAGCTACTCCGGCGGGCAGGTATCCATAATTGACCTGGGCGAACCGCTCCTGCGGTCAGCTACAGCAGAGATAGCTATGCGCGCCAACATAGCAGCGCTCTCGGTTCACGCCCCCGACGGGACAGTAGCCGAAGAATTGAGCAGCCGTGCCTACACTAACTTGTCAGGAGGGGCAGCGCTCTCCTGGGATAGCGCCCGAGCTTCTTGGCTCATGAGGACGTTGACTCTCGAGTGAGCCGGCTACTTGTCGCACTTCTATTATTGGGATGGGTACTAATGCCCTCCCGTCCGGCGTTCGCCGCCGAGGAGTGCAACAGACGATTTTGCCCTATCGTTGAACACTCGACCGGAGCGATAACCGCTGCTTACGTTGAGGTGTCAAACGGTACTTCCTGGGTTGCCTCCAATGCCTCTCCCGCCGCACATCCGTACACGTACCGACTGTTGACGCCATGCGAGGTGGACACGGCCGCCGGTGGCGTGTGCCGCCCGGATGACGACGCACTGTGCGAGTCGCCCCCGGGCCAGATCATTCTCGTCATGGTGGTCGAACGGCAACGGCTGGTCCTACCCGACGGGACGACGACCGACGGGTTCGATCCCAGCGGCATGGCACCCGGATCACCCGTTGGACCCTGGCTGCCGCTGGCGCGCGCCTGCGTGGACATCACGGCGCTGAACCCGCCCCCATCGCCCGGCGAGGTCTACCGCTACTTCCAGACCCTGCCGCTGCCCGAACTCGTCACACAGCAGCAGCCCCCCGGCGACGCCCTCGTCGGCCTGCCGGTGATCTTCTACACCGACAGCCCGACCACCCAGACCTTCACCGTCGACATCCGCGGCTTCACCGTCGACATCGTCGCCACGGCCAGTTCCTTCGCCTGGCACACCGGCGACGGCACCGTCCTCACCACCGCCGACCCCGGCGCGCCCTACCCGGCCCACACCGTGACCCACGACTACGCCAGCGGCAGCTACACGGCCTCGTTGACCACGACGTGGAGCGGCACCTTCAGCGTCGACGGCGGCGCGAGCGCCGACGTCCCGGGCACCACGACCACCGACGGCCCACCGGTCACCTTCGACGTGCTGGAGGCCCGCCCGGTGCTCACCAACCCGCACGACTGAAACCGCACCGATCAGTCCGGGCCTCTCGGGGCGTCCACCTTCCCGGGAGAGGAGACCGCCGATGAGGAAGATCGTCCTGCACACGTCCATCTCGCTCGACGGGTTCTTCGAGGGCCCGGACGGCGACATCGGGTGGCACCGGGTCGACGACGAGCTGCACAGCCACTTCAACGAGGAGCTCGCCGCGATGAGCGCGTTCCTCGAGGGACGGCGCACCTACCAGCTGATGGAGGCCTTCTGGCCCACGGCCGACGCCGACCCGGCCGCCACCGGCCCGATGGCGGAGTTCGCCGACATCTGGCGACGGACGCCCAAGCTCGTCTTTTCCCGGACCCTCGACCAGGTCGGGCCGAACGCGGAGCTGCTCCGGGAGGTCGACGCCGACCGGATCCGGGAGCTGGCCGCGCAGCCGGGCGGCGACATGGCGCTCGGCGGCGCCGACCTCGCCGCGGAGTTCCGCCGGCTCGACCTGGTCGACGAGTACCGGCTCTACGTCCACCCCGTGCTGCTCGGGAGGGGCCGCCCCCTGTTCGGCGAGGCGGACCGGCCTGCGGGCCTCCGGCTGGTCGAGACCCGCACCTTCGGCAACGGCGTCGTCCAGCTGCGCCACGCCCGGGAGGCCGGCTGACCGGGCCGGGGTCAGGAGGCCACGGTCTCCCGGCTGCCGGTCGAGAGCGCCCGCTGCGCCGCGGCCAGCACGGCCACCACGTCGCGGCCGAACCCGACGTCGCAGGCGTGCGTGCCGCCGGTCATCGCGGCGGCCGCCAGCTCGTCCACGGCGACCGAGAGCGCCGCCGTGGCCGCGTCGGTCTGCGGGAGCAGCACCAGCCGGCCGGCGTCACCGTGCACGAAGAACTCGATGCCGGTCGACATCTCCGCGACCGTGTGCGACAGCGTCACCGTCGAGGCGACCCCGCGGGGGTGCTGCAGCAGCAGGTGCACCGTGTCGCCCAGCCCGGCGGAGGCCTGCACCGCCTCGACCGGCCCCAGCGCCGGCACCAGCAGCGACAACGCGTGCGGCCCGATGTCCCACAGCGCGCCGTGCTGCCGTCGCCAGGCCGAGTCGAACGGGCTGCCGGCCAGCGCGCTCAGCCACGAGCCGGCACCGCCGGCCAGCCGGGTCCGCCCCGCCTGCGCCAGCCACGTCTGGGTGGCCGTCTGGAACCGGAAGGTGAAGAACACCACCGAGGCGACCCCGGCGTCGCGCACCGCGGCGACCACCCGGTCGGCGTCCGCGGGGGTCAGCGCGATCGGCTTCTCCAGCAGCAGGTGCTTGCCCGCCGCGGCGGCCCGCTCGGCCAGCCCCACCTGCACGTCCGGCGGGACGGCGACCGCCACGGCGTCGACCACGTCGAGCAGCGCGTCGAGGTCGTCGTAGCCGGGGACGTCGAACTCCGCACCGACCGCCTCGGCCTTGGCGAGGTCACGCCCCCACACCCCGGCCAGGGACGCGGTCGGGTGCTCGGCCAGCGCCGCGGCGTGCACGTGCTGGGCCCAGTAGCCGGTGCCGAGCACCCCGAACCGCACGGTCAGACCGCCCCGAACTGGCGGTCGCCGGCGTCCCCGAGGCCCGGCACGATGTACGCCTTCTCGTTGAGCCCCTCGTCGACCGAGGCGGTGAACACCCGCAGCGGCAGCCCGCTCTCCTCGAGCCGGCGCAGCCCCTCGGGTGCAGCCAGCGCGCAGAGCACGGTGATCGCCGTGGCGCCGCGGGAGGTCAGCAACCCGCAGCAGTGCACCAGCGAGCCGCCGGTGGCCAGCATCGGGTCGAGCACGAACACGTGCCGGTCGACCAGCGTCTCCGGCAGGGAGGCCATGTACGCCTCGGGCTGGAAGGTCTCCTCGTTGCGGGCCAGCCCGACGAAGCCCATCTGCGACTCCGGCAGCATCCCGTGCGCGGTGTCGGCCATCCCGAGACCGGCGCGCAGCACCGGCACGATCAGCGGCGGCGCGGCCAGCCGGTAGCCGGTCGTCGCGGTCACCGGGGTGGTGATCGGCTCCTCGGCGACCTCGAGGTCGCGGGTGGCCTCGTAGACCAGCATCTGCGTCAGCTCGCGCAACGCCGCGCGGAAGGCCGCGTTGTCGGTCCGCTCGTCCCGCATGCGGGTCAGTCGGGCGCGGGCCAGCGGGTGGTCGACGACGGTCAGCTTCACGGCGCACACCGTAGCCGCCGGCCGCCCGGTGATCAGGGCCCGAGCCGGGCACCCACGCGTCTGACCCCCGGGCCGTGCACCTCCACCGCCGCGAGGGGGCGGCCGGTCGCCAGGAGCAGGAGGTCACCGGCGCACCCGCGGACCTCGTGCCCCTCCCCGGCGTCCCAGTCCCCGTCGGTGGCGACCAGCCGCAGCCCGCGGAACCTGCGCTCCGGCCGGCCGTAGAAGACGTCGCGCCACACGTGCCGCAGCCCGGCGACGGCGAGGTCCGGCGGCGTGGGGAACGCGCGCCCCAGGGGACGGACGACGTCCTGCGCGTGGACGAGGACGTCGACCAGCGGGTCCCAGGGGCTGGAGATCCCGAGGCGCCGGTCGGCGTCCGCGGTCTCGCGGAGCTGCGCCACCAGGGCCGCCGGGGGGAAGGCGGCCGCCCGCTCCTGCGCCCAGCGGGCGTCGGCCCGCTCGAAGCTGCCGCCCGCCCGCACGACGCGCAGCAGCGTGGCCGCCGTCGACTGGCGGGTGGAGAGGCTGAGGTGCGCGAGCACCTCCTGGACGGTCCAGGCCGGGCACAGCGACCGGACCGCCCACTCCCGGACGTGCAGGTCGTCCAGGAGGTCCGCGAGGGCCCGCCGCTGGGCGGCCACCTCGGGGAGCATGCGGACGCGGGGTCGGCTCACGGGTCCTCCACCGGGGCGCGCGGGAACGGGCACTGCTGAGGACCCCGCCGCGGCGGGGGACTCATCGCTCCGCAGGGGGAAGCGCCGACGGGCCCGGCCCGGTGCAGGGGAGAATGCGGGCATGACCCACCTGCTCGATCCCCGGGCGGCGGCCGCGGACGCCGCGCCACGGCGGGAACCCCCGGCGCCGTTCGGCGACGTGACCCGGTCCGAGGCCGCCTTCCGGGCCTTCCTGCACGGGCTGCCGGGCGTCGACCAGGTCGGCGCCGAGGCCCGGGTGGGCGTGCTGGGCACCCGCTCGATCAAGACCACCGCGAAGGCGTGGGCGATCGACACCGCGATCTCGATGGTCGACCTGACCACCCTCGAGGGCGCCGACACCCCCGGCAAGGTGCGCAGCCTGGCGGCCAAGGCCCGGCAGCCCGACCCGACCGACCCGTCGACGCCGCGGGTGGCGGCCGTCTGCGTCTACGGCGACCTCGCCGGGGTCGCGAAGGAGGCCCTGGCCGGGACCGGCATCCACGTCGCCGCCGTCGCCACCGCCTTCCCGAGCGGGCGGGCCAGCCGGGCGGTCAAGCTCGCCGACGTGCGGGACGCCGTCGCCAACGGCGCCGACGAGATCGACATGGTCATCGACCGCGGCGCCTTCCTCGCCGGCCGGTACCTCGACGTCCACGACGAGATCGTCGCGGTGAAGGAGGCCTGCGGAGAGGCACACCTCAAGGTCATCCTCGAGACCGGCGAGCTGGTCACCCTCGACAACGTCCGCCGCGCCTCCTGGCTGGCGATGCTGGCCGGCGGCGACTTCATCAAGACCTCCACCGGCAAGATCTCCCCCGCCGCGACCCTGCCGGTCTGCCTGGTGATGATGGAGGCGGTCCGCGACTTCCACGCCGCCACCGGCCGCCGGGTGGGCGTCAAACCCGCCGGCGGCATCCGCACGACGAAGGACGCCGTCAAGCACCTCGTCCTCGTCAACGAGGTCGCCGGGCCCGACTGGCTCTCCCCCGACCGGTTCCGCATCGGCGCCTCCAGCCTGCTCAACGACCTGCTCCTGCAGCGGCAGAAGCTCCGCACCGGCCACTACTCCGGCCCCGACCACGTGAGCGTCGACTGATGACCGTCTTCGAGTACGCCCCCGCGCCCGAGTCGCGCTCGATCGTCGACATCGCGCCGTCCTACGGCCTGTTCGTCGACGGTGAGCTCGTCGACGGCACCGGCGAGGCGATGAAGACGGTGAACCCGGCCACCGAGGAGGTCCTCTCCGAGGTCGCGGTCGGCACCGAGGCCGACGTCGACCGCGCCGTGCGGGCCGCCCGGCGCGCGTTCACCCGCACCTGGGGGCCGATGCGCCCGGCCGACCGCGGCAAGTACCTGTTCCGCATCGCCCGGCTGCTGCAGGAGCGGGCCCGGGAGTTCGCCGTCCTGGAGTCGCTGGACAACGGCAAGCCGATCCGCGAGTCCCGGGACGTCGACGTCCCCCTCGCCGCGGCGCACTTCTTCTACCACGCCGGCTGGGCCGACAAGCTGGACTGGGCCGGCCTCGGACCCGGCCCCAAGCCGCTGGGCGTGGCCGGTCAGGTCATCCCGTGGAACTTCCCGCTGCTGATGCTCGCGTGGAAGGTCGCCCCGGCGCTGGCCACCGGCAACACCGTCGTCCTCAAGCCGGCCGAGACCACCCCGCTGACCGCGCTGCTGTTCGCCGAGGTCTGCCGGCAGGCCGACCTGCCGCCCGGCGTGGTGAACATCGTGACCGGCGCCGGCGACACCGGCCGGGCCGTCGTCGAGCACGCGGACGTCGACAAGGTCGCGTTCACCGGGTCGACCGAGGTCGGCCGCTCGATCGCGCGGGCCGTCGCCGGCACCCGCAAGAAGCTGACGCTCGAGCTCGGCGGCAAGGCGGCCAACATCGTCTTCGACGACGCCCCGGTCGACCAGGCCGTCGAGGGGATCGTCCAGGGGATCTTCTTCAACCAGGGCCACGTGTGCTGCGCCGGCTCCCGGCTGCTGGTGCAGGAGGACGTGCACGACGAGGTCGTCGCGCGCCTGCAGCGGCGGATCGGCACCCTGCGGCTGGGCGACCCGCTGGACAAGAACACCGACATCGGGGCCATCAACTCCGCCGAGCAGCTGGCCCGGATCCGCGAGCTGTCCGAGATCGGGGAGGCGGAGGGCGCGCAGCGCTGGCAGCCGGCGTGCGCGCTGCCCGACCGCGGGTTCTGGTTCCGGCCGACCGTCTTCACCGAGGTCTCCCCCGCCCACCGCATCGCCCGCGACGAGGTCTTCGGCCCGGTGCTCTCGGTGCTCACCTTCCGGACGCCCGACGAGGCGGTCGCCAAGGCCAACAACACGACCTACGGGTTGTCGGCCGGCATCTGGACGGAGAAGGGGTCGCGGATCCTCGCGATCACCGACCGGCTGCGCGCCGGGGTGGTCTGGGCCAACACGTTCAACAAGTTCGACCCGACGTCGCCCTTCGGCGGCTACAAGCAGTCCGGCTACGGCCGCGAGGGCGGCCGGCAGGGGCTGGCCGCGTACCTGAGGGGTGCCGACCAGTGAGTGAGCATCGCAGCGAGCGCCGGCGAGCGAGGAGCGCAGCGTTCGGCCGAGCGGAGCGAGGGAGTGTGACGGACCGGTGAGCTCCGACCGTCTCGCCGTCCGCAAGACCTACAAGCTGTACGTGAACGGGGCCTTCCCCCGCTCGGAGTCCGGCCGCACCTACGCGGTGACCGACGCCAAGGGCCACTTCCTCGCCAACGCCGCGCGCGCCAGCCGCAAGGACGCCCGGGACGCCGTCGTCGCCGCCCGCGCCGCCTTCGGCAAGTGGTCCGGCGCCACCGCCTACAACCGCGGCCAGGTGCTCTACCGGGTGGCCGAGGTGATGGAGGGCCGGCACGTCCAGTTCTGCGAGGAGGTCGCCGCGGGCGAGGGCCTGTCGTCGTCCCGGGCGCGGGCCGCCGTGGACGCCGCCATCGACCGCTGGGTCTGGTACGCGGGCTGGACCGACAAGCTGGCCGCCGTGCTCGGCGGGACCAACCCGATCGCCGGTCCCTACTTCGGCTTCTCGACGCCCGAGCCGACCGGGGTGGTCGCCGTCCTGGCGCCGCAGCGCTCGTCGCTGCTGGGCCTGGTCAGCGTGCTGGCGCCGGTGCTGGCCGGTGGCAACACCGCCGTCGTCGTCACGTCCGAGGAGCGGCCGCTGCCCGCCGTGACCCTCGCTGAGGTGCTGGCCACCAGCGACGTCCCGGGCGGGGTGGTCAACCTGCTCACCGGGGACGCCGCGGAGCTCGGCCCCTGGCTGGCCGAGCACGACGACGTCGACGCCATCGACCTCACCGGCGCGCCCGCCGGCCAGGCCATGGAGCTCGAGCGCCTCGCGGCCGGGAGCATCAAGCGGGTGGTGCGCCCGCCGGCCGAGGAGCCGGACTGGACCGCCGACCCGGGCACCTCCCGCCTGACCCCCTTCCTCGAGACCAAGTCGGTGTGGCATCCGATGGGCGTCTGACGGCCCCTCCCCTCCTCAGCGCCGGCGCGGCCGGTCCCCCTGCCGGTCGCGGGCGTGCAGCAGGAGGGCCGCGGTGGTGGCCACCACGAGGTCGTCGTGCGACGCCGGGTCGTCGACCGGCCGGCCCAGCACGGTCGCGATGCGGCGCAACCGCTGGTGCAGCGACTGGCGCTGGACGTGCAGCGCCGCCGCGGTGCGGGTCCGGTTGCCGCCGTGGCGCAGGTGCACCGCCAGGGTGTGCACCAGGTCGCTGCCCTTCGCGGCGTCCCAGGCGACCAGGGGGGCCAGCGCGTCGTCGACGAGCCGCCCCAGGGCCCGGTCGTCGAGCCGGCCGAGCAGCTGGGCGAGCGTGAGCTCCCGGGTCAGCACCGTGCCCCGGCCGAGCAGGGTCGCGGTGGGCAGCGCGGCGTGGGCCTGGCGCAGCGAGTGGCCGGCCTCGGCCAGCGGCACGGCGGGGCCCACGGTGGTGACCGCGCCCTCCGCCGGGAGCCGCCCCGCCAGCCACCCGGCGGGGTCGCTGCGGTCCGGGGCCGCCGGGACGGCGACCAGCCCCAGCGCCTCCCCGCGCACCCGGTCGGCCAGCAGCTCCAGACTGCAGCCGTGCGCCGTCCGCGCCCAGCCGGCCAGCACCTGCCGGGGGTCGGGGGCCGAGGCCGCCAGCCCGACCACCCGCGCGGCCGGCGGCGGGTGGAAGTCGCCGAGCCCCGCCCGCAGCAGCAGCTCCCGCGTCCCGGGCACCGTGTCGGCGAGGAGGTCGGTGAGCAGCGCCGCGGCCGGGTCCCCGGAGGACCCGGTGCCGGCGCGGGCCACGGCGACCGCGGCGAGCTTGGCCACCCGTGCCGCCAGGAGGTCCAGCCCGGCGTCGTCGGTGCGGGAGCCCGCCCCCAGCAGCACCGCCCCCCAGTCGACGTCCCACGGCCGGACGACGGCGCTGGCGGCCGGCCGGCGCAGCAGGCGGTCCGTGGCCCGCTGGTCGCGGGCCCCGGCGGCGGCGACCACCTGCCCCGACCGGGTCACCAGCGCGACCGGGCCGCCGGTCGCCGCCGCGACGCAGGACACCAGGGCCGGGGTGCCGCCCCCCGCGGCCAGCGCGTCGTGCACCTCGTCGACGACCGCGTCGACCATCCGCAGCCGCCGGGCGTCGGCGTGCAGGATCGCCCCGTTGGCCTCCTCGCAGATGCGGATGAACGGGACGACCCGGCGCAGGACGTAGAGCGGGAGCCGGGCCCGCTGCGCCTCGTCGGACACCTCCTCGGGTAGCTGCGGGAGCGACCGGCCCAGCTCCAGGCAGACCGCCGCGACCCCGCGGCCGGCCAGCTCCCGCACCCAGTGCCGGCGGGCCCCGGCGTCCACGCCGGCCAGCCCCAGGCCGGTGGTCAGCAGCAGGTCCCCGGCCGACAGCAGCGGGCCGATCTCGTAGATCTCGCTGGAGTGCACCCAGCGGACCGCCGCCCCGGCGGCCTCCGGCGCCACCGCGACCCCCGGGTCGGCGTCCCGGACGGCGGGCAGCGCGAGGAACTCCTCGAGGGTCAGCGCCACCCCGTACCCCCTGACACGACGTCGCGGATCGCGGCGCCGATCGTCGCCACCGCGGCCATTGTGACCGGGCCGCGCCCTCCCCCAGCCTCGGTCCGTCGTCCCGGCACCGGCCGGGACCCGGGAGAGGGGAGGCGGGGATGACGGTCCCGCTGGACGAGGCGACGGCGCGGTCCTGGCTCGCGCTCGCCGTCGAGGAGGCGCGCGCCGGGCGCGACGAGGGCGGCATCCCGATCGGGGCCGTGCTCGTCGGCCGCGACGGGGCGGTGCTCGGTCGCGGCCACAACCGCCGGGTGCAGGACGGCGACCCGTCCGTGCACGGGGAGACGGCCGCGTTCCGGGACGCCGGGCGGCAGCGTTCCTACCGCGGCACGACGATGGTCACCACCCTCTCGCCGTGCTGGTACTGCAGCGGCCTGGTCCGCCAGTTCGGCATCTCCCGGCTGGTCGTCGGCGAGGCCCGGACCTTCTCCGGGGGCCACGACTGGCTGGCCGAGCACGGCGTCGAGGTCGTCGTGCTGGACGACCCCGGCTGCGCCGGGATGATGGCGGAGTTCATCGCCGGGCACCCGGACCTCTGGTTCGAGGACATCGGCGAGGACGACGGGGCGGAGGTCGGGGCATGAGCAGCACCCCGGTCCCCGACGAGGCGGTCCGCGCCGCCGGGGCGGTCGACCCCGACTACCCGATCGACCCCGTCCCGGCTCACGCCCGGCGGTCGCTGTTCTCGCTGGCCGTCGTCCTGCTGGGGTTCACCTTCTTCACCCCCACGATGCTGGCCGGCGCGCAGGTGGGCACGGCCTTCCCGCTCGGGCCCCTGGTCGGCGTGCTGCTGCTCGGCAGCGCCGTGCTGGGCGGCTACGTCGCGGTGATCGGTGCGATCGGCGCCCGCACCGGCCTGACCACGGTGATGATGTGCCGCTACACCCTCGGCACCCGCGGCTCGAAGCTGGCCTCGCTGCTGCTCGGCGGCACGCAGGTCGGCTGGTACGGGGTCACCGTGGCGACCCTGGCCGGCCTCACCGCGAGCGCGCTGGGCTGGGAGGGCGACGGCGCCGAGATCGCGCTGATGGTCGTCGGCGGCGCGGTCATGGGCGTCACCGCGTACTACGGCTACAAGGGCATGTACGCGCTGTCGCTGGTGTCGGTCCCGCTGATGCTGGTGCTCGCCGGCTGGGTCACCTGGCGGTCCCTGGAGGAGGTGGGCGGCTGGTCCGGCCTGGCCGCCATCGAGCCCACCGGGTCCATGACGGTCGCGCTCGCCGTCACCGTCATCGTCGGCACCTTCGCCTCGGGCGGCACCCAGGCGCCCAACTGGACCCGGTTCGCCCGCACCCCGGGCGCGGGGTTCTGGGCCTGCCTGGTCGCCTTCCTGATCGGTGAGCTGCTCATGCTGGGCTTCGGCGCCATCGGGGCGCTGTCGTTCGGCGAGGGGGACTTCGTCCTCGTCCTCTACCAGCTCGGCCTCGTCGGCTGGGGGCTGGTCTTCCTCGTGGCGAACCTGTGGACCACGAACGACAACACCGCCTACAACTTCGGCGTCGCCGGGGCCGAGATCGCCGACTCCCGGTCGAAGAAGCCCTTCGTCGTCGGCGGCGTCGTCCTGGGCACCCTGCTCGCGGTCACCGGGATCTACGACAACCTCATCGGCTACCTCAGCTGGCTCGGCGTGCTGATCCCGCCGCTCGGCGGCGTGATCATCGGCGACTTCCTGGCCCGCTGGCGCGGGGGGATGGCCCGGGCCGCGGCCGAGCTGCCGGGCGTCGAGTGGCGCAACGTGGGGGTGTACGCCGTCGCCGCGTTCGCCGCCTGGTGGAGCAACGAGGCGCAGTGGTTCATCCCGCCGGTCATCGGGATCGCGGTCGCGATCGTCGGCGTCCTGGCCGTCCAGCGCGGTCGCCGTCCGGCGGGCGCCCCCGCCTGACCGCCCCGCCCCGCCCCCGGGGCGCGCGGGCCCGGGGGAACCCGGGGGCGCGTTCCCGGGGCGAGGCGGCAGGATGGGCTCCGTGGCCAGGCCCAGCATCGTGCCCATCGCACTCACCCTCGACGACCGCACCGGCTACACCCTGTGGGCACCGCCGTGGGAGGAGGACGGCGAGGAGTGGCAGGCCTTCCTCGGCACCTCGGAGGGCGAGCGGGCGCGGGTGCACCTCTTCCCGACCCCGGCGGCGCTCGCGGCGTTCTGCCGCCGCCGCACCGACCACGACCTCGCCGACCACCCGGTCTGGCCGGTGGTGGCGGGCCTCGGCGCGGCCGACCTGACCCCGGACGACGACCACCGCTACGACCTCGACGCGGTCTACGACGTCGCCGCCGAGGAGCCCGACCGCTGGGCGGTCGAGGAGCTGGCGGCCACCGTCGACATCGTCAGCCGGCTCGCCGAGTGCCTCGACACCGAGGACGAGGTCGACGAGGACGCCGAGGACGACACCGCCGACGAGGACGCCGACGGCGGGGAGACGGAGTTCGGCGCCCTCGCCGACCTGGTCGCCAAGCCGGAGATCGGCTCCCTCGGCCTCGGTCCGGAGGCGTTCGTCGGCCGCGCCGGCGAGGACGCCTGGCTGGGTGTGGGCTCGGCCCTCGACGACCTCTGGGAGGACGTCCTCGAGGAGCTCGACGCGCACCTGGACTGGACCGGTGGCGGCACCGTCACCCTCGCCGACTACCCGACGGCCGGGGAGGAGGACGAGGACGACGACGAGGACGGCGGCACACCGGAGGACGCCGACCAGCGGCCCGCCGGCGCCACCGCCGCCTCCCTGCCGGCGCGCCCGGCGGCGGTCGAGTCGGCCGGCAGGGCACCCGGCACGAGCGCCATCGCCCGCCCGGGCCGGATCAGCGCCGGCCCGGCCGAGGTGGCCGCCGCCGCGGAGTTCTGGGAGTCGGTCGGGATCCTGCCGGTGGAGCTGGTGGTCCCCGAGGGCGCCGGCCTGACGCTGCGCTGCTACGTCGACGACCGGGCGCGCTTCCTCGGCCGGGACGGCGAGGTGTTCCTCTTCCCCAGCCCCGAGGACCTCCGCCGGTTCTGCGCCGGGGACGAGGAGCACGACCTCACCGAGATCACCTCGTGGCCCGAGGTCGCCGACACCGAGACCCGCGCGCTCCCGGCCGAGCAGGACCGCTACGACCTCACCGAGCTGGCCGAGGTGCTCGCCGAGGTCGCCGACGGGGCGCCGGGCCTGGTCGACCACCGGGCGCTGGCCCAGCCGGTCGAGGGGGTCCGCGACGTCGCCGAGTACGCCCGGCTGGCCCGGGTCGAGCGCCTGCTGCAGCCCACCGAGCCGCTCGGGCGGGCGGCGCTGAGCGCGGAGAGCGAGCCCGACCGCGCCCTGCGCGCCGAGGAGGCGGCCACCCTGCGCCCGCTGTGGGACGAGGTCGTGACCGAGGTCAGCAGGACCCTGGTCTTCCGCGACTGAGCGGCCCCGCTCCCCCTCGCCGATCGCCTCCCGTTCCCCCTCCCGCGGTGATCATGGGGGTGTTGGCCGCGACGCGCGGTGGTCCGGCGTGTCCCGGGGCAGCAACCCCGTGATCACCGGCGGAGCGGGCCCTCGACGCGGCGGGGAGGCGGGCCTGGACGCGGCAGCGGCCGGCCCCGGGATCCCGGGACCGGCCGCTGCCGTGCGTCAGGTGTGCCGCGTCAGGTGCTCAGTCGGCGGAGGTGTGGCTGGGCCGCCGGCCCTGGCCGCGGTAGCCGCCGGGACGACGGTCCCCGCCGCCCCGCCGGTCGGCGCCGAACCGCTCGCCCTCCCGGCGGGGACGCTCGGGGCGCTCCCCCACCGGGCGCTCCCCGTCGCGGCGCGGCCGCTCGCCGTACGGCCGGCGCGGGCGGTCGCCGTCCCGGCGCGGCCGGCGGCCGCCGGGCCCACCGGAGGGCCGGCGGTGCTCGCGCGCGGGGCGCTGCACCGGCTCGACGTGCACGCCGCTGGCGACGAGCTCGGCGATCGGGGCGTCGCCCGGCCGGACCCGGCTGACCACCGGCTCGACCCGGGCCTGGCGGAACCGGCGCTTGGCCTGGCCCACCTGGTCGGGCAGGAGCAGGGAGACGACCACGCCGCCGGCACCGGCCCGCGCGGTGCGGCCCGAGCGGTGCAGGTAGGTCTTGTGGTCGGCCGGCGGGTCGTAGTGCAGCACCAGCGACACGTCGTCGACGTGGATGCCCCGGGCGGCCACGTCGGTGGCGACCAGCACCGGGCTGCGGGCGTCGGTGAACGCCTCCAGCGCCCGGCGGCGGGCCCCCTGCGGCAGGCCGCCGTGGATCGCCTCGGCCCGGATGCCGGCCGCCCGCAGGTTCTCGGTCAGCCGGTCCACGCCGAGCTGGGTGCGCGCGAAGACGATCGTGCGCCCCGGCCGCGCGGCCAGCTCCTGGGTCACCGGGACCTTGTCGCGGAAGGCCACGCTGTAGGCCAGGTGCTCGGCCGGCGGGGCGTCGTCCCCGGGGCGCTGCACCTCGTGGCGGGCGGGGTCGGTCAGGTAGCGGCGGACCAGCGTGTCGACCTCGCCGTCCAGCGTGGCCGAGAAGAGCAGCCGCTGCGCGTCGGGGCGGGTCTGGTCGAGCAGCTCCTGCACGACCGGCAGGAAGCCGAGGTCGGACATGAAGTCGGCCTCGTCGATGACGCTGACCTCGACATCGGCGAGGGTGGCCTCGCCCTGGCCGATCAGGTCCTGCAGCCGGCCGGGGGTGGCGACGACGACGTCGACGCCGCGGCGCAGCTGCGAGATCTGGCGGCCCATCGAGGCGCCGCCGTACACGGTGGCGAACTGGACGCCGATGGCCTGGCCGAGCGGGGCCAGGTTGTCGGAGACCTGCTGCGCCAGCTCGCGGGTGGGGACGAGCACCAGCGCACGCGGAGCGCGCGGGCCGCGGCGGGCCGTGAGGCCCAGGCGGGCGAGCATCGGCAGGCCGAAGGCGAGGGTCTTGCCCGACCCGGTGGCGGCCTTGCCGAGCACGTCGCGCCCGGCGAGGGCGTCGGGCAGCACGGAGGCCTGGATGGCGAACGGGTGGCGGATGCCGCGCCGCTCCAGCGCGGTCACCAGCAGCTGGGGCAGCCCCAGCTGGGCGAAGGTGGGGCCGGCCGGCTCGGGAGCGGCGGCGTCGGGGGCGGGGGTCTCGGGGGCGGTGGTCTCGGGGGCGGTGGTCCCGAGGTCGCTCTCGGGGGTGGTCTGGACGTCGACGAGGTCGGACGTGGTCATGCGGGTGTGGGACTCCGATGCTTCTCGGGCGCGTCCCGTGGTGGTGCGCGGACACCGTCGACCGGCGTCCTCACTGGCGATCACGACGTCAGGAGACGCTGCGGATCTGCACGGATGCGCTCATGCCCGGACGGACCGTCCGGGAGGATGGCCGGCGAGTGCCGGCCCACCCACCGTAGCAGCGCAGGTCACGCCGGGATTCCCGAGCGCGGGGTGGCCCCCGCCACGCCGGGGTCAGTCCCGGAGGGCGGCGTAGCCCGGGCGGATCACCTCGGTGAGCAGGCGCCGGCGCACCGACTCCTCGGCGAAGCCGACGGCGAGCGCGCGCTCGGTGACGGCCTGGACGTCGTCCCAGCCCCACCCGGCCGCCGCGGCCACGGCGGCCAGCTCGCCGGTCACCGTCACCCCGCTCATCAACCGGTTGTCGGTGTTCACCGTGACCGCGAACCCCAGCGCGTGCAGCCGGCCGACCGGGTGCTCGGCCAGCGAGGGGTAGGCGCCGGTCTGCACGTTCGACGACGGCGCCACCTCCAGCGGCACCCCGGCGTCCCGGACCCGCGCCGCGACCGGCCCGAGCGCTCCGTCCGGGCCCACCTCGTCGGCGATCCGCACCCCGTGGCCCAGCCGCTCGGCCCGGGCGCCGTCCAGGGCGGCCACGATGCTGTCGATGCCGGCCGCCTCGCCGGCGTGGACGGTGCGGTGCGCGCCGGCCGCGTCGAGCAGCGCGATCGCCGAGGGGTGCCGGTCGGGCGGGAACCCGGCCTCGGGGCCGGCGAGGTCGAAGCCGACCACCCCCGCGTCGCGGTAGCGGACGACGAGCCCGGCGACCTCGTCCCAGCGGTCCTCCTGGCGCATGGCGCACAGCAGGGTGCCGACGACGATCGGCTCCCCGGCGGCGGCCGCCTCCCGCGCGCCCTGCGCGTAGCCGTCGAGCATCGCCTCGACGACCTCCTCGATCGGCGTCCCGCCCGCGGTGGCGAGCTCGGGGGCCATGCGCACCTCGGCGTAGACGACCCCGTCGGCGGCGAGGTCCAGGGCGCACTCGCGGGCGACCCGGTGCACCGCCTCCGGGCGCTGCATGACCGCCACGGTGTGCGCGAACGTCTCCAGGTAGCGCTCCAGCGAGCCCGAGTCGGCGGCCTCCAGGAACCAGCGGGCCAGCTCGTCGGCGTCGTCGGCCGGCAGCCCGCGGTAGCCGAGGTCGTCGGCCAGCTCCAGCACCGTCTGCGGCCGCAGCCCGCCGTCGAGGTGGTCGTGCAGGAGGACCTTCGGTGCGGCGTGGAGGACGTCGGCGTCGAGCGGGATCACCGGGTCATCCTGCCCCGCCCCCGGGACGTCCGCGCCACAGCCCCCGGTGCCCCCGCCGTGTCACCGGTCCTGCACGTCACCGGTCCTGCCAGCGGAAGGTCAGCACGCACAGCACCAGCCCGGCGACGCACCACAGCCCGAGCACGAGGGCCACCCGGCCCAGCTCCCAGGACCCCGCCGGTTCCTGGGCGGCCAGCACGTCGGGCAGGAAGACCGACCGCAGGCCCTGGGCCATCCACTTCAGCGGGAACAGGGAGGCGATGGTCTGCATCCACGTCGGCACCTGGCTGAACTGGAAGAAGACGCCCGAGATGAACTGCAGGACCAGGGCGATCGGGGTGACCATGGCCGAGGCGGAGCGGCCGTTGCGGGCCAGGCTGGAGACCGCGATGCCCAGGAGCGTGCAGGCCGCGGCGCCGAGCGCGGCGACCCAGGCGAACGTCACCCAGTCGGCGCCCGAGGGCAGCGGGACGCCGTAGGCCAGCCGTCCCACCGCGAGCAGGATGACGACGATCAGGGCGGTCACCGCCAGGACCTGCACGACCTTGCCCACGAAGTACGCGCTCTTGGGCATGGGCGTGCCGGCGAGGTGCTTGAGCGTGCCGTCGGAGCGCTCGGTGGCGATGCTGATCGCCATGTTCTGCAGGCTCGCGCCGAGGATCCCGGCCGCGATGATGCCGGCCATGAAGTACTGGGTGAAGCTGACGCCGGCGCCGATGTCGTAGTCCAGCACCGCCCCGAAGACGCCGAGCAGGATCACCGGGAACAGCAGCGTGAACACCACCGACTCGCGCTGCCGGAAGAACTCCTTGAGCTCGACCGAGGCGCGGGACCGGTAGACGCGCGTCAGCGGTGGCAGTGCGACGTCGGTGCGGCTGGCGGTCGTGGTCACTGCTCGTGTCCGATCATCCGGAGGTAGACGTCCTCGAGGGTCGGCCGCGCCACGGCCAGGTCGGGCACCTCGCCGGGGAAGCGGGCGGCCAGCTCCTGCACGAAGGCGGTGGGGGTGGCCGTGTCGGTGGTGCGCCGGACGCCGTCCTCGGTCCAGCTGACCACCGCGGGGGCCTGGCCCCGCCCGCCCAGGGCCGCGGGCACGGCGACCTCGACCAGCCGGCCGCGGGCGATGACGCCCACCCGGTCGGCCAGCGCCTCGGCCTCGTCGAGGTAGTGGGTGGTCAGCAGCATCGTGGTGCCGAGGTCGCGCAGCGAGCGGATCAGCGACCAGAACTGCCGGCGCGCCTCGGGGTCGAAGCCGGTGGTCGGCTCGTCGAGGAACAGCAGGGTGGGGCGGCCGACGATGCCGAGGGCGACGTCGAGCCGGCGCCGCTGGCCGCCGGAGAGCGACCGGCCGCGGGCGTCGGCCTTCTCCGCCAGCCCGACCAGCTCCAGCACCTCGTCGGGGTCGCGCGGGTCGGCGTGGTAGGACGCCTCCGCCCGCACCAGCTCGCGGCAGGTCAGCTGGCTGTCCCCGGCGCCGGACTGCAGCACGATGCCCAACTGCGCCTTCCACCGCCGCGAGGCCTGCGCAGGGTCGGTGCCGAGCACCCGCACCTCACCGCCGTCGCGCCGGCGGAACCCCTCGCAGATCTCCACGGTCGTCGTCTTGCCGGCGCCGTTGGGGCCGAGCAGGGCGAAGATCTCCCCGCGGTGGATGTCGAGGTCGAGGCCGTCGACCGCGGTGGCCGGGCCGTAACGCTTCACCAGGCCGCGGATGGAGATCGCGGCGTCGGGGTCCGGCTCCCTCCCGGGTCCCGCCGCGGCCCCGTCCCGGGTCCCGCCCTGCGCCTGCGAAGGGTGGGGAGGACGGGGTCCTTTCCTGGTGGGGAGGAGGGAGTCCTTCTGCACGAGGACCCAGTGTGCTCCGTCGGCCTGGGGAGCCGGCGGCCCGGCCCCCGACGATCATGGCGCCGGAACCGCCCCGGACGCGCCGGAGGTGGTCCCGGCGCCCATGATCGCGGCGGACCTCAGGCGGTGATCCGGTCGAGCACCAGCGGGAGCGGCTCGTCCCCGGTGTCGACACCGACGGCACCCTCCAGCGCCTCCAGGGCCCGCGGGATGCGGTCGGCGTCGTGGGTGTGCAGCTCGAGCAGCGGCCGGCCGGCGGTGACCTGCTCCCCCACCCCCGCGGTCCAGACCACGCCCGCGGCCTCCGACACCGGGTCCTCCTTGCGGGACCGGCCGGCCCCGAGCCGCCAGGCCGCCACCCCGACCGCGTAGGCGTCCAGCCGGGTGAGGGTGCCGGTCGCCGGGGCGGTCACCACGTGCTTCTCGGGCGGCGTCGGCAGCGGCGCGTCCGGGTCCCCGCCCTGGGCGGCGATCATCCGCCGCCACACGTCCATCGCCCGGCCGTCGCGCAGCGCCTCGGCCGGGTCGACGTCGTCCCGCCCGGCGGCGGCGAGCATCTCCCGGGCCAGGGCCAGGGTGAGCTCGACGACGTCGGCCGGCCCGCCCCCGGCGAGCACCTGCACCGACTCGGCGACCTCGACGGCGTTGCCCGCGGCGCGGCCCAGGGGCCGGTCCATCGCGGTCACCAGCGCGACGGTGCGGACGCCGGCCGCCTCGCCGAGGCCGACCATCGTGCGGGCCAGCTCCCGCGAGGAGTCGACGTCCTTCATGAAGGCGCCCGACCCGGTCTTGACGTCGAGCACCAGCGCGTCGGCACCCTCGGCGATCTTCTTGCTCATGATCGAGCTGGCGATCAGCGGGATCGACTCCACCGTGCCGGTGACGTCACGCAGGGCGTAGAGCTTCTTGTCCGCGGGGGCCAGGTCGTTGCCGGCCGCGCAGACGACCGCGCCCACCTCGCGCAGCTGCCGGAGGTAGTCGGCCTCGCCCACGTCGGCCCGCCAGCCGGGGATCGCCTCCAGCTTGTCCAGCGTGCCGCCGGTGTGGCCCAGCCCGCGGCCCGACAGCTGCGGGACGGCCACCCCGCAGGCGGCGACGAGCGGCGCCAGCGGGAGGGTGATCTTGTCGCCGACCCCGCCGGTCGAGTGCTTGTCGGCCGTCGGCCGACCGAGCGACGAGAGGTCCTTGCGCACCCCCGAGTCGATCATCGCCTGGGTCCAGACGGCGAGCTCGGCCGGCGTCATCCCGCGGAAGAACACGGCCATGAGCAGGGCGCTGACCTGCTCGTCGGGGATCGTCCCGTCGGTGTAGGACCGGATCACCCAGCGGATCTGCTCGGGGGTCAGCTCGACGCCGTCCCGCTTGGCGCGGATGACGTCGATGGCGTCGACGCTCATGCCGGGACCTGCCCGGTCCCGCGCGCGGCCGCCGCGTCGAGGTCGTCGGGGCCGAAGGCGTCGGGCAGGACCTCGCGCATCGGCACGATGCCCAGCGACACGCTCTCGATGAGCATCTCGGCGCCCCCGTGCTCCCACAGCAGCTGCCGGCAGCGGCCGCAGGGCATGAGCGGCTGCCCGTCCCCGCCGACGCAGGCCACCGCGACCAGCCGCCCCCCGCCGGTGCGGGCGAGGTCGCTCACCATGCCGCACTCGGCGCACAGGCCCAGCCCGTACGAGGCGTTCTCGACGTTGCAGCCGGTGACGAGCCGGCCGTCGTCCACCAGCCCGGCCACCCCGACCGGGAACCTCGAGTACGGCGCGTAGGCGTGCGTCATCGCCTCCCGGGCCGCCGCCCGTAGCGCGTCCCAGTCGATCTCGGGCACGGTCAGTGCTCCCCTCGTCGGTACACGAGCCCGTCGGCCTTGGGCATCCGCAGGCGTTGGGAGGCCAGCGAGAGCACCAGCAGCGTGGTCAGGTGGGGGGTGAAGGAGACCAGGCCCGGGGCCAGCTCGTCGATGGTGAGGAAGCCGACCAGGCACAGCACGGCGAACCCGGCGGCCAGCGAGGCCTGCACGAGCTTGCCGCGCACCACCTGCCAGACGGCGACCCCGGCGAGCAGGACGGCGACCAGCAGGAACAGCGCGACCACCGCCGTCCGGCTGCGCAGCTGCAGCCCGTCGGCGTAGCCGAACAGCCCGGCGCCGGCGGCCAGCCCGCCGGGCCGCCAGTTGCCGAAGATCAGCGCGGCCAGGCCGATGAACCCGCGGCCGTTGGTCTGCCCCTCCCGGTAGATGCCGGCGATGAAGACCAGGAACACCCCGCCGAGGCCGGCCAGCGCTCCGGAGACGAGCACCGCGATGTACTTCAGCCGGTAGACCGGGACGCCGAGGGAGTCGGCCGCCGCCGGGTTCTCACCGCAGGAGCGCAGCCGCAGGCCGAACGCCGTGCGCCACAGCAGCAGGTAGGTCGCGGGGATCAGCAGGACGGCCAGCAGCACCAGCACCCCGAGGCCGCTGGTCAGCCCGCGGAGGACGCCGGCGGCGTCGCTGACGAGGAACCAGTCCAGCCGCTCGACGTCGCCGAGCAGGTCCGGGCCCGAGGTGAGCACCGGCACGCTGAACCGCGGCGGGTCGCTGGCCAGCGGCGGGGACTGGGTGACGCCACCGCCGGCCGGGTTGTCGGAGTAGAAGAGCTCGGACAGGAAGCGGGCGACCCCGGCGGCGAGGATGTTGATGGCCACGCCGGAGACGACGTGGTCCACGCCGAAGGTCACCGTGGCGACCGCGTGGAGGAGCCCGCCGAGGGCGCCGAAGGCCAGCCCGCCGAGCACCGCGGCCCACCAGCCCCACTGGTAGCCGGCCCAGCCGGCCCCCCAGGTGCCGAGGATCATCATGCCCTCGAGGCCGATGTTGACCACGCCCGCGCGCTCGGAGTACAGGCCGCCGAGCGCGGCCAGGCCGATGGGCACGGCCAGCAGCAGCGCCGCCGCGATGGTGGACGACGAGGTCAGCGCCTGCTCGCCGCTCACCACCCGCACCAGCGACAGCAGCGCCAGGCCACCGACGACGATCAGCGTCAGCCGCCGCGCCCGGCCGCCCCCGGTCAGCAGGTCGGTCAGCGGGCCCCGCCCGGTGCGGCCCGGGGCCGTCGTCACGGTGCTCACCGCCGGGCCCCCGCGGCGACGCGGAGCGCCGGCGGGGCGCTGTCGAGGAGTGCGTTCATGCCCCGGTCTCCTGCCGCTCGTCGGTCTGCTGGCCGGCACCGGCGGTGCGGCTCACGCCGGCGCCGGTGCCCCGGCCGCCGGCGCCCACGGTCTGCCCCTCGCCGGTGCCGCCGGCGCCGGAGGCCACGACGGGGCCGGTCTCCCGGGCGCCGCGCTCGGCGGAGCGGCGGATGACCCGGCGGGCGATCTCGTTGGCCACCACCACGGCCAGCACGATCGTGCCCTGGAAGATCGTGACGACCGAGGCCGGGTAGTCGGCGATCTGCAGCGGCACCAGCGCCCGGTCCAGGAAGGCGAACAGCAGCGCGGCCAGCGCGATCCCGACGGGGTTGTTGCGGCCGAGCAGCGCCACCGCGATGCCGAGGAAGCCCAGGCCGGCGGTGAAGTCGGTGGTGTAGGCGTGGGTGTCACCGAGGAGGTCCGGCAGCCCGATGAGGCCGGCCACCGCGCCGGAGAAGAGCATCGTCTTCACGACCATGGTCCGGGCGTTGACCCCGCTGGCGCTGGCGGCCGAGGGCGAGAGGCCGCTGGCCCGCAGGTCGTACCCGAACCGGGTGCGCCCCAGCACGACCGCCACCACGACGCCGACCACCACGGCGACCAGCAGGAACCCGTAGAGCTGCCGCGGCGGGTTGGACAGGCCGAGGAGGTCGAACACCCCGTTGAGCCCCGGCATCCAGCCGGACTCGGGGATCTCCGCCGTGCTGATGATCGACGCACCCTCGGCGCTGCCGCGGAACGGGCCGGTGAGGAAGAACGACGCCAGCCCCAGGGCGATGAAGTTCAGCATGATCGAGCTGATGACCTCGCTCACCCCGCGGGTCACCTTGAGGACGGCGACGATGCCGGCCCAGAACGCGGCCACCACCATCGCGACCACGACGATGAGCAGCACGTGCAGCGGGGCGGGCAGCGCGACGGCGGCCCCGGCCGCGGCGGCCATGATCGTGGCCAGCCGGTACTGGCCCTCGACACCGATGTTGAACAGCCCCATCCGGAAGGCGATCGCCACCGCGAGGCCGGCCAGGAACAGCGGGACCGCCCGGTTGAGGACGACGACGACCGCGGTCATCTGCTGCCGCGGGCTGTCGCCGAAGTCGACCATGACGGCGAAGACCTCGAACGGGTTGACCTGCAGCGCGGCCATGACCGCCGAGGAGATGAGCAGGGCGACGACGACGGCGAGGACCGGGGCGAACAGGGTCAGCCCGAGGCGGCGCAGCACCTTCACGCCGCACCCGCCGTCGTCCGGGCGCCGGTCATGTACCCGCCGAGCTCCTCGGGCGTGACCTGGCGCGGGTCGAGGGTCGCGACCAGCCGGCCGCGGAGCATCACCTGCAGCGTGTCCGACAGCCCGATGAGCTCGTCGAGGTCCGCGCTGACCAGCAGGATGCCCATCCCCCGGGCGCGGGCGTCCTTGAGCAGCTCCCAGATGACCGCCTGCGCGCCGACGTCGACCCCCCGGGTGGGGTGCGCGGCGAGCAGCAGCCGGGGCTCCGCGCTCATCTCCCGGCCGATGATCAGCTTCTGCTGGTTGCCGCCGGACAGCGCGACCGCGAGGGTGTCCGGCCCCGGGGCGCGGACGTCGTACTCCTGCATGATGCGGGCGGTGTCGGCGCGGGCGGCCCGGCGGTCGATGAACGGCCCGCGGACCGCCGGCGGGCGGGTCTGGTGGCCGAGGATGCGGTTCTCCCACAGCGTGGCGTCGAGCAGCATCCCCTGCCGGTGCCGGTCCTCGGGGATGAAGCCGAGCCCGGCCTCCCGGCGGGCGCGGGTGCTCCAGCCGGTGATGTCGTCGGCGCCGAGGACGACGGTGCCGGCGGCCACCGGGCGCAGCCCCATGACGGCGTCGACGAGCTCGGCCTGGCCGTTGCCCTCGACCCCGGCGATGCCGACCACCTCGCCCTCGCGGACCGTGAGGTCGACCGCGTCGACCAGCGTCCGGCCGCCCCCGCGCACGGTGACCCCGCGCAGCTGGAGCACCGGGGTCTCCCGCACCGTGGAGTCCCGGGTCTCCGGCGAGGGCAGCTCCGCGCCGACCATCATCTCGGCCAGCTCCCGGGTGCTGGTCGTCCGCGGGTCGGCGGTGCCGACGGTGGTGCCGCGCCGGATGACGGTGATCGAGTCGGCGACCCGGCGCACCTCGTCGAGCTTGTGCGAGATGAAGATGACGGTCAGCCCCTCGCGCTTGAGCTCGGCGAGGTTGCCGAACAGCTCGTCGACCTCCTGCGGCACCAGGACGGCGGTGGGCTCGTCGAGGATCAGCGTGCGCGCGTCGCGGTAGAGGACCTTCGCGATCTCGACCCGCTGCCGGGCGCCGACGCCGAGGTCCTCGACCAGCGCGTCGGGGTCCAGGCCGAGGCCGTAGCGGTCGGAGATCTCGGCGATGCGGCGGCGGGCCTCGGCGCGGTCCAGGCGACCGCCCCGGGTCGGCTCGCTGCCCAGGACGACGTTCTCCAGGACGGTGAAGTTGTCGGCCAGCATGAAGTGCTGGTGGACCATCCCGATCCCGGCGGCGATCGCGTCGGCCGGGCTGCGGAAGGACACCTCGCGCCCGTCGAGCAGGATCGTCCCCTCGTCGGGGCGGTGCTCGCCGTAGAGGGTCTTCATCAGCGTCGACTTGCCGGCGCCGTTCTCCCCGACGATCGCGTGCACCTCGCCGCGGCGGACCCGCAGCTCGATGTCGGAGTTGGCGACCACCCCGGGGAAGCGCTTGGTGATCCCGCGCAGCTCCACCGCGAGCGGCTCCCCGCCCCCGGCGCGGCCGTCCGGCGTCTCCCCCGTGGGCACGCCCGACGCGTGCCCGGGTCCTCGAGGCATGGTCCGCCCTCTCCCTCGCTGCGCCGGCGCGGGTGTGTCCGGCGCGTCCACTGTGCAGTCCCGGCGGCCCGGGGTCGACCGTCGCCACCGTCACGGGGGACCGGGGACGACCGGCCCGCCGCATGATCGCGCACTCCCGGGTGCGCGGGGGGACAGGGTCCCCCGGTCACGGGCGCGGGCCCGGGGGCATGCGCCCCCGGGCCCGCGCCGCGTGGTGTCCGTGCTCAGCCGGTGGCCGTCACGGGGTCGTGGGGACCTCGATCTCACCGTTGATGATCTGCTGGCGGTACTGCTCGATCTGGTCCTGGATGTCGTCGATCTGGCCGCCGGAGGTGGCCAGGCCGACGCCGTCGCTGGCGAGGTCGTTGACGATGTCGATGCCGCCCTGGACGTTGCCCTCGGCGTAGTCGGTCAGGAACGACTCCACCGCGTTGTCGACCCGCTTCAGCATCGAGGTCATGATCACGGCCTGCAGGGCCGGGTCGTCGACCGTCTGGTACTGGTCGGAGTCGACGCCGATCGCCCGGCCGCCGGAGGCCGCCGCCGCCTGGAAGACGCCGATCCCGGAGCCGCCCGCCGCGTGGAACACGATGTCGGCGCCCGCGTCGTACATGCCCTGGGCGACGATCTGGCCGCGGGCGGGGTCGTTGAACCCGGAGAAGTCACCGGCCGGCGAGATGTACTGCCGGTCGATGGTGATGTTCGGGTTGACCGCCTGGGCGCCGGCCACGTAGCCGGCCTCGAACTTCTGGATCAGCGGGCTCTCCACACCGCCGACGAAGCCGATGTGGTCGGTCTCGGTCTTCAGCGCCGCCGCGACGCCGGCGAGGAAGGAGCCCTCCTCCTCGGCGAAGAGCAGGCCGGTGAGGTTCTCGGCGCCGATCTCGGCGACCGAGGAGTCGATGATGGCGAAGGTGGTGTCCGGGTACTGCTCGGCCACCTCGCCGATCACGTCGCCGTAGGCGAAGCCGACCGCGACGACCGGGTCGTACCCCTGGTCGGCGAGCTGGGTGAGCAGGTCCGCGCGGTTGGAGGCGTCGGCGTTCGGGGACAGCTCGGTGATCTCCCCGCCGAGCGCCTCGGTGGCCGCCTCGGCGCCGGCGTACGCGGAGTCGTTGAACGAGCGGTCGCCGCGGCCGCCGGTGTCGTAGGCCAGCCCGACCTGGAGCTCCTCGGCTGCGCTGCCGCCGCCCTCGCCGCCGCCGCCGCCACCGTCGGTCTCGTCGCTGGCACAGGCCGCGAGGGCCATGCTGCCGGCCAGCAGCAAGGCGGCAGCCTTCATCCTCCGCGCTCGGCGCAAGACGGTCTCCTCTCTGGGGGGACGGCCCGCGACAGGTGCCGGGCGCGTCCCGTGGGGGCGTGGACCGTGCGCTCCCGCACCGGGGCGCGGTGCGCACGACCTCGGCACGCTAACCGCGACCTCGCCCGTTCCCGCCACCTCCGGGCGACACCGAGATGGGATCGTTGCGAAGGCGCGCCCGGCCGGTGGCCGGGGTCACCGGCCCGGGGGGCGCGCCCGGCGGGCGGGGGCGCCGACGGCTAGCGTCGCCCCCGTGCGGCGACGGGAGCAGGTGGGATCGGGGCTGGTCGCCGTCCTGGCGGCCGTCCTCGTCGCGCTGCCCGCCCTGCTGGGGGCGCCGGCCGGCGGCGCGCTGGCCGCGCCCGCCCGGCCCACCGCCGACCCGCTGGCGCCGACCCCCACCGCCCCGCCGCCCGGCGGCCCGCCCCAGGGCAGCGGCCCCGGTGGGGTCACCGTCGGCGGCGAGGGGCTCGACACCCGCGGCACCGTGGTGGCCGAGGGGACCCCGCCCTTGCCCGAGGGGGTGGTCGCGCCCGGCTGGCTGGTGGCCGACGCCGACGGGACCGTCCTGGCCGCGCGGGACCCGCACGGTCGTTACGCCCCCGCCAGCACGCTCAAGACGCTCACCCTGCTCACCCTCCTGCCGCTGCTCGACCCGGCGCGGGTGGTCGAGGGGACGGTCGAGGACGAGGCGATCGAGGGCAGCCGCGTCGGCCTGGTGGCCGGGGGCCGCTACCCGGTCCAGCTGCTGTTCGAGGCGCTGGTGATGCAGTCGGGCAACGACGCCGCCCACGCGCTGGCCCGCGCCGCCGGCGGGGTCGACGTGACGCTGCGCGCCATGAACGAGACCGCTGCGGCCCTCGGCGCGTACGACACCGTCGCCGGCTCGCCGTCCGGCCTCGACGTCGCCGGGCAGAGCTCCTCCCCGTACGACCTGGTGCTCGTCTTCCGCGAGCTGCTGGCCGACCCGCGCGCGGCGGCGCTGCTGGTGACGCCGACCGCGCAGATGCCGCCGGTCGAGGGCCGCTTCGCGGGCTTCCAGATCCAGAACGAGAACCCGCTGCTGTCCCGCTACCCGGGCAACCTCGGGGGCAAGACGGGGTTCACCGACGCGGCGCGCCACACCTTCGTGACCGCCGCCGAGCGCGACGGCCGCCGGCTGTTCGTGAGCGTCATGGGCACCGAGAACGTGCCCCTGCGAGCGGCCGACCAGGCGGCGCTGCTGCTCGACTGGGGGTTCGCCGTCCCCGCCGGGACGCCGGGGGTCGGGGTGCTGGTGGACTCGGCGGCCGACGTCCCGCCGCCGCCGTCCCGCACCGCGACCCGGACGACGGTGCCCCCGCCCGCCGTGGCCGCCCCCGGGGCCTCCGCGGCGCCGGCGGAGCCGCCGCCGTCCGCGCTGCTGCCCGCGGTCCTGGCGCTGGCCGCGGTCGCGGTCGCCGCGCTGGCGGTCACGGGTCGTCGCCGCGCTCGGCGGCGGGGCCCCCGCTCCGGTCGGGCAGCGGCCGACCCGGCCCGGCCGGCCCCCCGGGGGTCGCCCGGACCACCGCCGGGAGGGTCGCGGTCCACGCCGCGGTGAAGAACGCGAAGCGGAACACCAGGTTGATCCACACCAGGATGCCGACCGCTCCGCCGAACGCCGAGGCGGTCACGCTGCCGGAGATCAGCGAGACGTAGAGGCTGCCCGCGAGTTTCATGACCTCGAAGCCGGCGGCGCCGAACAACGCCCCGGGCAGCAGCCGGCGCAGCGGGTGCCCGGTCGCCGGCACCACCTTGAGCAGCCACAGGAAGACCGCCACGTCGCTGGCCAGGGCCAGGGCGATGCCCAGCAGGGCGGTGACCAGCGGCAGGCCGGGCGCCTCGGCCAGGCCCGCCCAGCCCAGCACCCAGCCGGTGGCCTGGGTGACCAGGCCGGTGAACCCGAGGCTGAGCACGCCCAGCACGCCGAGTGCGAGGAGGGCCGACAGGTCGTGCAGGTTGTCCTTGAGGAACTCGGGCTCGTCCGCGCGCCCCTTCCAGATGCGCTCCATGCCGATCCGGAGCTTGTCCATCGCGCGCAGGCCCGCGTAGACGAAGCCGGCCAGGGCGAACACCCCGACCACGCCGGCCGCGTCCACCGCCCTCTGCAGCTCGGCGACGATCTGCCGGCCGGTCGCGCCCGGGAAGGCGTCGCGGATGGCGTCGTAGAGCTGCTCCTGCAGGAGCGTGTTCCCGGCCAGGACCAGCCCGATGACCGAGGCGGCCAGCAGCAGCACCGGGACCAGGCCCAGGAAGACGAAGTAGGTGACGCCGGCGGCCATCAGGTCGCCCTGCGTGCCGCGGTAGCGGCCCCCGGCGCGGGCCAGGTGGTCCAGCCACGGCCAGGCCCGCCGACGTCCGCGGAGGAACGACTCCCAGCCCCCGCTGACCCGGGACCAGCGGTTGCCCGCGGGCGGCTCGTCGGTGCGCTCGGGCGCGGTCCGGGCGGAGCTCACCGGCCCCAGTCTGGGCCCTCGGCGGGCCCGGCGCCCGACGGCCGGGTCAGCTCGCGCGCCGGACCGGCGGGCCGGTCAGCGGGTACTCCCGGGCCACGGCCCAGGCACCGCTCGGGGTCTGCTCGAACTCGGTGAAGTGGTCGACCCGGAACTCGGCGTCGAGGTCGGCCAGGCCGTAGTAGGCCAGGTCGAGCATGTCCGGCGGGACGTCGTGCGCCACCGTGACGTGCGGGTGGTACGGGTAGGTCAGCGACCGGGCCAGCGGTCCGCAGCGGACGTCGTTGGCGATGAGCTCGCAGTTCCCGATGCCCCGGGCGACGGTCACGAAGACCACCTCGGAGACCGGCGAGAACGTGCCGGTGCCCGACAGGTGCATGTCGAACGGCGCGTGGGCGCGGGCCACCGCGGCGAGGTGCTCGGAGATCAGCGGGCGGTCGGCGACGGCCACCTCGGTGGGCGGGAGCAGGGTCACGTGCGGGGGGACCAGCGCCGCCTGGGAGTCGCCGACCTTGGTGCGCCAGTCGACGAACAGCTGCGCCCACGGCTCGGGGATGGACACGACCACGCCCAGCACGGCCGACCGCGGGTCCGGGCTCGGGTCGCGCGGGACGAACGTGTCGTCGTTCACGCCCCCGCCCCCGCCGGTGGCAGGAAGCCGACCCGGTCGTAGACCCGGGCGACCGTGGCCGCGCCGACCTCGCGGGCCCGCGCCGCCCCGCCGGCCAGCACCCGCTCGAGCTCGGCCCGGTCGTCGAGCAGCTCGAGGGTGCGGGTGCGGATCGGCTCGAGGGCGTCGGTGACGACCTCGGCGACCTCCTTCTTGAGGTCCCCGTAGCCGCGGCCGGCGAAGCGCTCCTCGAGCTCGGCGACCGTCGTCCCCGACAGGGCGCTGTGGATGGTCAGCAGGTTGGTCACGCCGGGCTTGCCGACCGGGTCGGCCACCACCTCGCGGCCGGTGTCGGTGACCGCGGACCGGATCTTCTTCGCGGTCACCCTGGGATCGTCGAGCAGGTAGATGCAGCCGGCCGGGGGCAGGCTCTTGCTCATCTTCTTGTCCGGGGACTGCAGGTCGAGGATCTTCGCCGCACCCTGCGGGATGTGCGGCGCGGGCACCGTGAACGTCGTCCCGAACCGGCTGTTGAAGCGCGTGGCGAGGTCGCGGGTCAGCTCCAGGTGCTGGCGCTGGTCCTCCCCCACCGGGACCTGGTCGGCCTGGTACAGCAGGATGTCGGCGGCCTGCAGCACCGGGTAGGTGAACAGCCCCACCGAGGCGCCGGCCGTCCCCTCGCGCTGGCTCTTGTCCTTGAACTGCGTCATCCGGCTGGCCTCGCCGAACCCGGTGAGGCACTCCAGCACCCAGGACAGCTGCAGGTGCTCCGGGACGTGGCTCTGCACGAACAGGCTGCTGCGCAAGGGGTCCACGCCGAGGGCGAGCAGCTGCGCGGCCGAGACCAGGGTGTTGCGGCGCAGCTCCTCGGGGTCCTGCGGGACGGTGATCGCGTGCAGGTCGACCACGCAGTAGAACGCCTCGGTGGTCTCCTGCAGCTGGACCCACTGCCGCAACGCACCGAGGTGGTTGCCGAGGTGGAACGAGCCCGCCGTCGGCTGGATGCCGGAGAGCACACGGGGAGGAGGCACGACGGCCATCAAACCAGCCACCCCGGCCCTCGTGCGCCACGCGCCCCGACGCGCCTGGTCCCCACGGCGTTCCGCTCAGCCCAGCCCGGCCGGTTCGCGCACCTCGTCGAGGGCGGCGAGGAACACGTCGTCCTCCTCCGGGGTGCCCACGGTGACGCGGATCCCCTCCCCGGCGAAGGGTCGGGTGATGACCGCCCGCCCTTCGAGGGCGGCGGCCAGGGGCGCGGCGGCCTCGCCCACGGGCAGCCACACGAAGTTGGCCTGGCTGTCGGTGACGTCGAACCCGCGCTCGCGCAGCGCTGCGGTCAGCCGGTCGCGCTCGGCGGTGACCGCCGCGCAGCGCCGCCGCACCTCGTCCTCGCTGGCCAGGGCGGCGACCGCGGCCGCCTGGGCCAGGCTGGACACGCTGAAGGGCACGTGGGTCTTGCGCACCGCCTCGGCGACGGCGGGGTCCTCGGCGACCAGGTAGCCGACCCGCAGGCCGGCCAGCCCCCAGGCCTTGGAGAACGTGCGCAGCACCGCCACGTTCGGCCGCCCGCGCATGAGCTCGATCCCGTCGGGGACGTCGGGGTCGGTGACGAACTCCCGGTACGCCTCGTCCAGGACGACGAGGGTGGTCGGGGGGACGGCGTCCAGGAAGCGCTCCAGCTCCGCCCGCCGCACCGCCGTCCCGGTCGGGTTGTTCGGGTTGCAGACGAACACCACGCGGGTGGTGTCGTCGACCGCCGCGGCCAGGCCCTCGAGGTCGTGGGTGTCGGCCGGGCCGGCCGGGCGGCCCGGCACCAGCGGCACCTGGACCGCCCGCGCGCCGGCCACCCGGGCCAGCAGCGGGTACATCTCGAACGACCGCCAGGCGAAGGCGATGCTGGTGCCCGGGTCGTTGAACGACTGGGCCAGCTGCTGGCACAGCATCACCGCCCCGCACCCGGTCACGACCTGCGCCGGGTCGACGCCGTAGCGCTTCGCCAGCGCGCCGGTGAGGACGACGGCGCCGTTGTCCGGGTAGCGGTTGGTCTCCGCCGCCGTCGCGGCGAGCGCCTCGACCACGGCGGGCAGCGGGGGGAAGGCCACCTCGTTGCTGGCCAGCTTGACCGCGCGGGGGACGCCGATCTCGCGGGCGAGGTCCGCGGGGTTGCGGCCGGGCCGGTAGGCCGGGAGCTGCTCGATCGCCGGTCGTGCGCTGACCACGTGTTCTGCCTCCTGACCGCTTCTCGCCCGATCGCGGGACGCCGGTGCCCGCGCGCCCTCCTAGGGTGGGCGTCATGCGCGTTCTCGTCGCCGGTGGGGCCGGCTACATCGGCAGCGTAGTCACCGCCGCCCTGCTCGAGGGCGGGCACGAGGTGACCGTGCTCGACGACCTGTCCACCGGCCACGCCGACGCGGTGCCCGCGGGTGCGGCGTTCGTGCAGGCCTCGCTGCACGACTCGGGCCCCGTGCTGGCCGACGTCCGCCCGGAGGCGGTGCTGCACTTCGCGGCCAAGAGCCTGGTCGGCGAGTCGCAGGTCAGGCCGGAGATCTACTGGGACACCAACGTCGCCGGCACGCTGGCGCTGCTGGAGGCGATGCGGGCGGTGGACTGCCGGCGCATCGTGTTCTCCTCGACGGCGGCGACCTACGGCGAGCCCGAGCGGGTGCCGATCCCGGAGGACGCGCCGACCCGGCCGACCAACACCTACGGCGCCACGAAGCTGGCCGTCGACGCGATGCTGACCTCCTACGCGACCGCCCACGACTTCGCCGCGGTGAGCCTGCGCTACTTCAACGTGGCCGGCGCCGCCCACGGCCTGGGCGAGCGGCACACCACCGAGACCCACCTCATCCCGATCGCCCTGCAGGTCGCCGCCGGCACCCGCGAGTCGATGACCGTCTACGGCGAGGACTACCCGACCCCCGACGGCACGTGCATCCGCGACTACATCCACGTCGCCGACCTCGCCGAGGCGCACCTGCTGGCGCTGACCGCCCCGGAGCCCGGCGAGCACCGCATCTACAACCTGGGCAACGGCACCGGGTTCTCGGTGCAGCAGGTGGTCGACGCGGCGCGCGAGGTGACCGGGCACCCGATCCCGGTCGTCGTCGGCGAGCGGCGGGCGGGTGACCCGGCGCAGCTGGTGGCCTCCAGCGACCGGATCCGCGCCGACCTCGGCTGGACGCCGAGGCACACCGACCTGACCGGGATCGTCCGCGACGCGTGGGAGACCGCCCGCGCCCGTCGCTGAGCCGGCCACCGGCCGCGGGCACCCGTTGCGGCCCCGTCCCGGGCCCCGCCCCGAGCCTGCGAAGGGTGGGGAGGACGGGGTCCTCCACCTACCCTTCCGAGGAGTCGGCCGGCGCAGGCTCGGGGGCCCGGGCCACCGAGAGGCGGGCGATCCGCCGTCCGTCCAGCTCCAGGACCGTCACCGCGCGGCCCTCGACCTCCACGTGGTCGCCGGGCTCGGGCAGCCGGCCCAGCTCGGCGAGCACGTAGCCGGCGACGGTCTCGTAGGGGCCCTCGGGCAGGTGCAGGCCGGTGGCCTCCCGGAAGTCCTCCAGGTTGAGCAGCCCGTCGACCTCCTGCGGGCCGCCGGGGGCCGTCTCCGGCTCGGGCGCCACGCCCTCGTCGTACTCGTCGTAGATCTCCCCGATGACCTCCTCGATGAGGTCCTCGAGGGTGACGATGCCGTCGGTGCCGCCGTACTCGTCGACCACGATGGCCAGGTGGTGGTTCTCCCGCCGCATCTCCGACAGGGCGGTGAGGACGCCGGCGGTGCCCGGCAGCCGCTTGACGTCGCGGGTGAGGTCCCCCACCGTGGCCGCCCGGCCGGCGGGGTGGTTGGGCAGGAACAGGTCGCGCACGTGCACGAACCCCACGACGTCGTCCTCGTCCCGCCCCACCACCGGGTAGCGGGAGTGGCTCGAGTCGTGCACCTGCCGGGCCGCCCGGCTGACGGTCGTCGAGGCCTCGAGGAAGTCCACCTCCGTGCGCGGGGTCATGACCTCGCGGACCTCCCGGTCACCGGCGCGGAAGACCTCGTCGATGAGCCGGCGCTCGTCGCTGCTCAGGGACTCGTGGGCGGCCACCAGGTCCCGCAGCTCCTCCTGGCTGATCGCCTCCCCGCTGGCGCGCGGGTCACCGCCGAGCAGCCGGACGAGCGCGTTGGTCGACACCGACAGCAGCCAGATGACCGGGCGGAACAGGGTCGCGATGGCGTTGAGCGGCGAGGCGACGAGCAGGGAGAAGCCCTCCGCCCGCTGCAGGGCGAGCCGCTTGGGCACGAGCTCGCCGACGACCAGCGAGAGGTAGCTGATCGCGAGGGTGACCAGCACGAACGCGAGCGTGCCGGCGAGGCCGCTGCCGACGCCGAGCCCGGCCAGCCGGTCGGCCAGCGGCTCGGAGAGCGTGCTCGCACCGAAGGCCGCGGAGAAGAAGCCGGCCAGGGTGACGCCGACCTGCACCGCGGCGAGGAACCGGTTGGGGTCCTCCAGCAGGCGGGCCACGGTGCGGCCGCGCCGGCCCCGGTCGGACATGCCCCGCACCTGCGACTCGCGCAGGCTGACCAGGGCGATCTCCGCGCCGGCGAAGGCACCCCCGACCAGCACGAAGGCCACGACCATGACGATGTTGAGCCAGACGTCGCTCACCGGCGGCGCGCTCCTCGGTGTGGGTGGTCAGCGGACGACGACCATGCTGCCTGCCGGGACCCCGGCCCGACACCGGACACGGCTCCCGTCCGGGTGACGTCGAACCGGGGTGAAGCCGCTCACATCTGACTGTGCGTGATCACTTGCCTACGGCTAGTCTTGCCGAAGTCTCGTCCCCGAGTCCAGCACCACGTGAGGACCCCCTCGTGCACCACATGCCGGCAGGCCCCCCGTCCCGGATCCCCTCCACCCTCCGCCGCGCGTTCCGGGCCCGCCGGGTCGTCCTGCCGCTGTTCGTCGGCGTCGTCCTGACCGGTGCGGTGGCGGTCGGGGTGCCGGCCGTCTCCCGGGTCGTCGGCCTGGACGCCACCGCCGCCACCTCCACCGCGCCGGCAGTGCACGACGGCGGGACCAGCACCGGACCGGTCCGGATGGGTGTCGACGGCATCCCGGGCGCCGGGGCGGTGGTCGAGGCCCCCGCCGGTGGCTCGGCGGCGCCGGCGGCGCCGTCCGCGGTGGCGGAGGGGACGGCGCCCGTCGCGCCGCCCGCCGAGGCGACGCCGTCCGCCCCCGGCAGTGCCGGTCCCGCCGGCACCCCCGCCACCCCCGCCTCCCCCGAGGCCGACGAGCCGGCGCCGCCGACCGCCGCGGCGGGCGGCGCGACCGGCAGCCCGGTCACCGGCGGTGCCCCGGGGTCCCGCGCCGGGGCGCCCGTCGCGGCGGCGCAGCCCGCCGCCGACCCGGCCGCGGAGGACGGGGTGCTGACCCTGGTCAACGCGGCCCGGGCCGAGGCCGGGTGCGGGGCGCTGGCCCCCGACGAGGGGCTGGCCGCCGTCGCGCGCGCCCACAGCGCCGACATGCGCGACCGGGACTACTTCTCGCACACCGACCCCGACGGCCTCGACCCGTTCGACCGCGCCGAGGCGGCCGGCATCGACACCGCGCGGGCGGAGAACATCGCCTACGGGCAGGCCGACGCGCAGGCCGTGGTGACGGCCTGGCTGGGCAGCGAGGGCCACCGGGCGAACATCCTCGACTGCGACCTGCGCACCATGGGCGTGGGTGTGGCCGAGGGGCCGGGCGGCCCGTGGTGGACCCAGCTCTTCGGCGCCTGACCGGTACCGGCAGGGACCACCGCACGCCGAGCGCCCTCCCGCCCCTACCAGTGGCCGACGACTGCTGGGAAGTCGTCGCTCGCCGCGCTCGAGGAGCGACTACTTCCCCGCAGTCGCCCGGCGGAGGGGCTCCCGCACCCGCGCGATGAGTTCCCCGGGTTCGGCCAGGTCGCGCGCGGTGACGTGGAGAACCGTCCAGCCGGCCGCGACGAGCGTGTTCAGCCGTCGACGGTCGCGGGCCGGCTGCCCCGGTTCGCCGTGCCAGGCACCGTCGTACTCGACCGCCACCCGCTCACCGGGGAACGCGAGGTCGACGCGGGCCACGAACTCCCCCGTCCCGCCCCTCACCACGTGCTGCGGGACGGCGATCAGCCCCGCCAGCGCAAGGGGCACCCGGACCCGGGATTCCTGGGGTGACTCCGCGCGGCCATCCGCGAGGCCGACCGCGCGACGAGGACGTCCTGCTTGCGGAAGACGCAGCCGCGGAGGGCCGCCGGGCGACGGGCTGTGGGCACCGTCGCAGCCTGCACCGCGGGACCCAGCGCCGCCGTCGTCGTCCACAGGTGGACGACTGCCGGGAAGTCGCGCCCCGGGCACGGCGTCAGGCCGCGACTTCCCGGCAGCTGCGGCACCGGGGTGCCGCAACTGCGGACGGGCCCCCGACCCGGTGGGGTCGGGGGCCCGTCGACGCGGTGCCAGGCGGAGCCGGACCGTCCCGCTCAGGCTGTCGTTCAGGCCGTCCTGCTCAGGCCATCGCTTGCAGTCAGGCCATGGCCTTCTGCAGGTTGCCGTCGATGGCCGCCAGGAAGTCCTGGGTGTTCAGCCACGGCTGGTCCTTGCTGATCAGCAGGGCGAGGTCCTTGGTCATCTGACCGCCCTCGACGGTGTCGATGCAGACCTTCTCCAGCGTCTCGGCGAACCGGGTCACCTCGGGGGTGCCGTCCAGCTTGCCGCGGTGGGCCAGGCCCCGGGTCCAGGCGAAGATCGAGGCGATCGGGTTGGTCGAGGTGGCCTCGCCGCGCTGGTGCTGGCGGAAGTGGCGGGTCACCGTGCCGTGGGCGGCCTCGGCCTCGACGGTGCGGCCGTCGGGGCTCATCAGCACCGAGGTCATCAGGCCCAGCGACCCGAAGCCCTGCGCGACGGTGTCGGACTGGACGTCGCCGTCGTAGTTCTTGCAGGCCCAGACGTAGCCGCCCTCCCACTTGAGGGACGCCGCGACCATGTCGTCGATCAGCCGGTGCTCGTAGGTGATGCCGGCCTCGTCGAACTTCGACTTGAACTCGCTGTCGAAGACCTCCTGGAAGAGGTCCTTGAACCGGCCGTCGTAGGCCTTGAGGATCGTGTTCTTGGTCGACAGGTACACCGGGTAGCCGCGCTGCAGGCCGTAGTTCATCGAGGCCCGCGCGAAGTCCCGGATCGACTCGTCGAGGTTGTACATGGCCAGCGCGACACCGGCACCCGGCGACTGGAACACCTCGTGCTGGATCGGCTCCCCGCCGTCCTTCGGCTGGAAGGTGATCGTCAGCGTGCCCTCGCCGGGGAACCGGAAGTCGGTGGCGCGGTACTGGTCACCGAAGGCGTGACGGCCGACGACGATCGGCTGCGTCCAGCCCGGTACCAGCCGCGGCACGTTGGACATGATGATCGGCTCGCGGAAGATGACCCCGCCGAGGATGTTGCGGATCGTCCCGTTGGGCGAGCGGTACATCCGCTTGAGCCCGAACTCCTCGACCCGCGCCTCGTCCGGGGTGATCGTCGCGCACTTGACGCCGACGCCGTGCTGCTTGATCGCGTTCGCGGCGTCGACGGTGATCTGGTCGTCGGTCTCGTCGCGCTTCTCGATGCCCAGGTCGTAGTACTCGAGGTCGACATCGAGGTACGGGAGGATCAGCTGGTCCTTGATGAACTGCCAGATGATCCGGGTCATCTCGTCGCCGTCGAGCTCGACGACGGTGCCCTCGACCTTGATCTTTGCCACGTGCGGGTCCCTCTCTACATGCTCCGAGCCGGTCCGGCTCAGAGGTCGGCTACGTCGGCCTGCTTGGCGCGCACGGCCTCGGCGGCCTCGCGCAGTCCGTTCAGCTCGCTCTCGGACAGGTCCCCTTCGACCACCCGGCGGACGCCCTCCCGCCCGATCTCGGCCTCGACGCCCAGGTAGACCCCGGAGATGCCGTACTCGCCGTCGACCCAGGCGCACACCGGCATGACGCTGCCTGCGTCCTCCATCACGGCGCGCGCCATGCGGGCCGCGGCGGCCGACGGGGCGTAGTACGCCGAGCCGGTCTTCAGCAGGGCGACCACCTCGGCGCCGCCGTTGCGGGTGCGGTCGACCAGGTGCTCGATGCGGTCGGCGGCCATGACGTCGGTCAGCGGCTTGCCGTCGACGGTGCAGCGCGAGGGCACCGGCACCATCGTGTCGCCGTGCGAGCCCAGCGTCAGGGTGCGCACCGAGCCCACCGGGACGCCGAGCTCCTCGGCGACGTTGTTGGTGAACCGGGCGGTGTCGAGCATGCCGGCCTGGCCCATCACCCGGTTCTTCGGGAAGCCGGTCGCCAGCTGGGCCAGCGCGGTCATCTCGTCGAGCGGGTTGGACACCACGATGACGACGGCGTCCGGCGAGGTCCGCGCGATGTTCTCGGAGACCTGGCGGACGATCTTGGCGTTGGTCTCGATGAGGTCCATGCGGCTCATGCCCGGCTTGCGGGGCAGCCCGGCGGTGACGACGACGACGTCCGAGCCCTCGGTGCCCTCGTAGGACCCCCCGCCGACCCCGACGACCTTCGTCTCGAAGCCCTCGATGGGCCGCGACTGGTTCATGTCGAGGGCCAGGCCCTCGGGCTTGCCCTCGACGATGTCGGTGAGCACGACCGTCTCGAAGACGTCGTACTCAGCGAGGCGCAGGGCGGTGGTGGAGCCGTAGAAACCGGCACCGACGACGGTGACCTTGCCGTTCCGGGGCTGCTCTGCCATGGGCGTGAACCTATCGCCGGTCGCCACCCGGCGCCCGCGCGGGTGCCCACCCCCTCCCGGAGCGTGCGAGCGGCGAGGGGCGGTGACGGCCTGGAACGGCCCCGCGTCGCGCCTGCGGGGCGTGGGGTGGGAGGGGGTCCTCTCGTCAGCCGGCCGGGATGGCCAGCGCGACGGCCGCGAGGGTCACCCCGGCCGCGGCCATGAGGACGACGTCGACCGGCCGGCTGCGGACGGCGAGGAAGCCGATGCGACGGGCCGGCAGCAGCAGCCGCAGCAGGGCCGCCAGCACCAGCGCCGCCCCGAGCACGACCAGCCCGCGCCGCCAGTGCTCGAGCACCACCATGACCATGCCCGCGGCCACCACGAGGAGCACCACGAACAGCGGGAGCTGGCGGAGCACCCCGGCCAGCACCGGCCGTCGCCGGTACAGCGGCGGCCGGGTCACGGCCACGCGCCCCGGCTCCCCGCGCCCCACCCGGTCACGAGGACGTCAGGACCTCGGCGGCGACCGCCTGCTCGGCCGCGAGGACGACGTTCTGCAGCAGCATCGCCCGGGTCATCGGCCCGACCCCGCCGGGGTTGGGGGCCACGAAGCCGGCGACCTCGACGACGTCCTTCGCGACGTCCCCGGCGATCTTGCCGTCGACCCGGCTCACCCCCACGTCCAGGACGGCGGCCCCCGGCTTGACGACGTCCGCGGTGACCAGGCCGGGCACGCCGGCCGCGGCGACGACGACGTCGGCCCGGCGCAGGTGCGCGGCCAGGTCGCGCGTCCCGGTGTGGCAGAGCGTCACCGTGGCGTTCTCGGTGCGCCGCGTGAGCAGCAGGCCGAGCGGCCGGCCCACGGTGATACCGCGGCCGACCACGACGACCTCCGCACCGGCGATCGGCACGTCGTACCGGCGGAGCAGCTCGACGATGCCGACCGGGGTGCACGGGAGCGGGCCGGGGACGTTGAGGACCAGCCGGCCGAGGTTGACCGGGTGCAGGCCGTCGGCGTCCTTGGCGGGGTCCATGCGCTCGAGGACGGTGCTCTCCTCGATGCCCGCCGGCAGCGGGAGCTGGACGATGTAACCGGTGCAGGCCGGGTCGGCGTTGAGCTCGTCGACGACCCCGAGGACGTCGTCCAGCGTGGCGGTCGCGGGCAGCTCGCGTTGGATGCTGGCGATGCCGACCTGCGCGCAGTCGGAGTGCTTGGCGTTGACGTACCACCGGCTGCCCGGGTCGTCGCCGACCAGCAGCGTGCCGAGGCCGGGCCGGTGGCCGGCGGCGGCCAGCGCCGCGACCCGCTCGGTCAGCTCGGCCCGGATGGCGGCCGCAGTGGCCTTGCCGTCGAGGATCGTCGCGCCCACGGCTGCACAGTGTGCCCGACATCGGGCCGGGGAGCCGCCGACGGTCCTACGCTCGACGGCAGGGCCTCCCCCGCTGCCGACCCGCGAGGAGCGCAGATGACCGAGCGCGAGCAGTCCCCCGCCGCCGACTGGCGCGAGACCACGACGCCGGGCCTGCAGCCGGTGGGCGAGCACACCGGCGCGGGGCCGGGCTGGGGGCCGCCCGGCGCGACCGGGTACGGCGCCGCGCCGGGGTACGGCACCGCGCCCGGGTACGGCGTGCCGCCCACCACCCCGGAGTACTCGACCAAGCCGGTCACCGTCCGGCGCCCGGACTCGCTGGCCAGCCTGCTGCTCATCCTGGCCGGCATCGCGGCGGCGGTGAGCCTGCTCCTGACCTGGCTGCCCGGCAGCGAGCTGTCCGGCTGGGACCTGGTCACCCGCGGCCTCGACGACCTCGAGCAGGGCTTCGGGGAGCTGCTCGACACCGGTTTCTGGCAGCCCCTCGTCGTGGTCCTCGGCGGCGGGGTCCTCTTCGTGCTGGGGCTGCTGGCCGTGCTGCCGGCCCGCACGCACCGCTTCCTGGGGGTGCTGGCCCTGCTGGTCGGCCTGGTGGCGGCCGCGGGGGTGCTCGTGCCGCTGGACGACGTGGGGTGGGACCTCGAGCAGGTCGACACCGGGTTCTGGTTCGCCGCCGCCGTCCCGGCGCTGGGCCTGCTCGGCGCGCTGAAGGCGATGTTCACCGGTCCACGGAGGTAGCCGGCGGGGACGTCGTCCCGCCCGGCCGGGGCCGTCAGTCGGTGACCAGCGCGCCGTGGGCGCGGGCGACCTGCACGGACTGCTGGAGGTCCAGCCGCACGCCGGTGAGGTCCAGCGCACGCCAGGGGACGGCGTCGGTGGAGGCGCCCCGGAGGTCGGAACCGCGCAGCGCGGCCCCCTGCAGGCGGGCGTTGTCGAGGTCGGCGCGGGTGAGGGTCGCACTCGCGCAGGTCGGCGCCGGTCAGGTCCGCCTCCCGGAACCGCTGGCCGGAGAGGTCGGAGCCGGAGAGGTCAACCCCGCGCAGCGACGTCCACGACCAGTCGCAGTCCACCGAGGTCATGGGCCGCAGCTCCGCGCCGGGGAACTGCGAGCCGGTGAGCTTGCAGCCGCTCCACACGGTGTCGAACAGCCGGGCCCGGTCGAAGCGGCAGGAGAGGAACGCCGACCCGGTGTGCCGGGAGCCGCCCATGCGGACGCCGGTGAGCACGCACGAGTCGAACACGCAGCGCCGGGTGACCAGCTCCTCCAGCCCGGCGTCCTCGAAGCGGCAGCCGGTGAACGTGACGGCCTCGAGCTCGGCGCCCCACCAGTCGACGCGGGCGAGGTCCTGCCCCTCGACCACCGCCCCGGCCTCGGGCGGTCGGACGTGCGGTCGGCTGCTGTGCACCCGTGCAGGGTAGGGGCCCGCCGCGAGCCCGGTGACGTGCTGGAACGGCCGCCCTCCAGTGCCCCGCGCCGAGCCCGGTGACGGGCTGGAACGGCCCCGTCCAGAGGCTCGCCCCGAGCTCGCGAGGGGTGAGGAGGACGGGGTCCTTTCAGTGCGCGAAGTGTCGGGTGCCGGTCAGGTACAGCGGCACGCCGGCGGCCTCCGCCGCCGCGACCACCTCGGCGTCGCGCACCGACCCGCCCGGCTGCACCACCGCCCGCACGCCCGCCTCGAGCAGCACCTGCAGGCCGTCGGCGAACGGGAAGAAGGCGTCGGAGGCCGCCACCGCCCCGGTCGCGCGGTCGCCGGCGCGGGTCACCGCCAGCCGGGCGGCGTCCACCCGGTTGACCTGGCCCATGCCGACGCCGACCGTCGCCCGGTCGTGGGCCAGCAGGATGGCGTTGCTGCGCACCGCGCGGACGCTGCGCCAGGCGAAGACGAGGTCGTCGAGCCCGGCGGCGTCCAGCGGCTGGCCGGTCGCGAGCGTCCAGGTCGTCGGGTCGTCGCCGGCGGCGTCGATGCGGTCGGCGACCTGGAGCAGCAGCCCGCCGCCGACCGGCCGCAGCTCGGTGGGCGGCCGGGTCTCGTCGGGCAGCCGCAGCAGCCGGATGTTCTTCTTGGCCCTCAGCACGTCCACCGCGTCGGCGGTGAAGGACGGTGCGACCACGACCTCGGTGAACACCTCGGCGACCTGCTCGGCCATCGCGAGGTCCACCTCCCGGTTGGCGGCGATGACCCCGCCGAAGGCCGAGACGGGGTCGCAGGCGTGCGCCTTGCGGTGGGCCGAGGCGATGTCCGGCCCGACGGCGATCCCGCAGGGGTTGGCGTGCTTGATGATCGCCACGCAGGGGTCGCTGTGGTCGTGCGCGGCCCGCCACGCGGCGTCGGTGTCGACGTAGTTGTTGTACGACATCTGCTTGCCGTGCAGCTGCTCGGCGTGGGCCAACCCGGGCCGGTCGCTGCGGTAGAGCGCCGCGGCCTGGTGCGGGTTCTCGCCGTAGCGCAGCACCTCGGCCCGCTCCCAGCTCGCGCCGACCCAGGCGGGGAAGCCCGAGTCGTCGTCCGGGGCCACCGCGTTGCCCATCCAGGAGGCCACGGCGATGTCGTAGGTGGCGGTGTGCCGGAACGCCGCGGCGGCCAGCCGCTGCCGCTCGGCCAGGGTGAAGCCGCCGTCCCGCACCGCGGCCAGGACGTCGTCGTAGCGCGCGGGGTCGACGACGACCGCGACCGACGGGTGGTTCTTCGCCGCGGCCCGCACCATCGCCGGGCCGCCGATGTCGATCTGCTCCACGCACTCGTCGGGGGTGGCGCCGGAGGCGACGGTCTGCGTGAACGGGTAGAGGTTGACCACCACGAGGTCGAACGCGGCGATGCCGAGCTCGTCGAGCTGCGCGACGTGGTCGGGCTTGCGGCGGTCGGCCAGGATGCCGGCGTGCACGGCCGGGTGCAGGGTCTTGACCCGCCCGTCCAGGCACTCGGGGAAGCCGGTCACCTCCTCGACCGGGGTGACCGGGACCCCGGCGTCGGCGATGCGCCGGGCCGTCGCCCCGGTGCTGACCAGCTCGACCCCGGCGGCGGCCAGCCCGCGCGCCAGGTCCTCGATGCCGCTCTTGTCGTACACGCCCAGCAGCGCGCGGCGGATCGCGGTCCGATCGGTCATCCAGGGGTCTCCGTTCCTCGGACGGCGGGGACCAGGCGGGCCACCGTCTCCACCAGGAGCTCGCGCTCCACCGTCTTGATCCGTTCGTGCAGCCGGGCCTCGTCGTCCCCGGGCTCGACCGGCACCTCCCGCTGCGCGAGCACCGGGCCGGTGTCCACGCCCGCGTCGACCAGGTGCACCGTGCTGCCGGTGACCGGGACGCCCGCGGCGAGCGCGTCGCGCACCGCGTGGGCCCCGGGGAAGGCCGGCAGCAGCGCCGGGTGGGTGTTCAGCAACCTGCCCTCGAAGGCGGCCAGGACCGCCGGCCCGACGATCTTCATGAAGCCCGCGGAGACCACCAGGTCCGGCGCGTGCGCGGTGATCTCGCCGGCCAGGGCGCGGTCCCAGGAGGCGCGGTCGGGGTGCTCCCCCAGCCGGCAGGTGAACGTCGGGATGCCGCGGCGGCGGGCGTGCTCGAGCCCGGCGGCCTCCCGGTCGCTGCCGACCGCGACCACCTGCGCGGGGTAGGCCGGGTCGTCGGTGGCGGCCAGCAGCGCGGCGCAGAGCGAGCCGGTGCCGGACAGCAGGACGACGACCCGCGCCCGCGGGGACTGCTCGGGTGCGGGCACGGCAGCGATCCTATGAGGCCCTCGGGACGAGCCCGTCCCCACCGTCGACGGGTCCCGGGCGGGGCCTCCCGACGCCTCGCGGGGCGGCGCGGGCACCGGGACGCGGCCGGTCAGGCCGGGGACCGCCACCGGGCCACCGCGGCGCCCAGGCCAGCGGCGATGCCGGCCTGGGCGGCGACGGACAGCGCCGTCGCCACCGGGGGCGCCCCGACCTGGGCCAGGGCGCCGTCCCCGAGCGAGCCGCCCGCGACCCAGGCGAACAGCCCGCAGGCCACCCCCAGCAGCACGCCGGCCAGCACGCCCCACAGGCCGGCGACGACCGACCCGGCGCTGCTGTCGCCGAGGTGCCGGCCGAGCGTGGTGCCCGTGACGACCCCGGCCAGCGCGGGCACCACCTGAGAGGCGAACGCCAGCAGCGGCACGGCCTGGGTGTCGGGCAGCGCCGCCAGCAGGGGGAGCGCGGGCACGGTGCCGAGGGTGACGCCGTGGACGGAGACCAGGGTCCCGCTGCCGACGGCCAGGCCCGGTCCGGCCGCGACGCCGAGGGCGCCCGCGGCGGCGTTCGGCAGGAGGAGGACGCCGAGGGCCAGCAGGCCGAGCGCCCCGGCGCCGGCACCCCCCAGCGAACGGGACACCGCCGCGTAGCCCCCGGTGTCGGAGGCCAGCGCCACGGCGACGACGGCCAGGCCGAGGGCCACCGCGGTGAGCCAGCCGGCCAGCACGCCGCGCAGCAGCGGGCGCACGGCGTCGGGGAGGCGTCCCACGACGAGGTCGAGCGCCCCGGACTCGCGGCCGACCCCCCACCCGGCCGCGGCGAGGGCGAGGACGGCCGCGCCCAGGACCGCGGGCACCAGGCCGACGCGGGCGCTCGCCGTGTCGACGGCGAGGGCGACCCCGACGGTGAGCAGCGCGTGGACGGCGGCGAGCACGCCCACCGCGGTGGCCGCGGCGCGGGTGCCGGTCAGGTCGCAGGCGCGGACGACGACCCGGCCGGCGCTCGCCAGCCCGCAGGCCAGCAGCAGGGTGACGAGCAGCGGAGCGAGCGCCAGGGGCCCCCAGGGGAGCGTCAGCTCCCCTCCCTGGGCCAGGAGCCAGAGCTGGCCGGCCAGGCGCAGCGAGCCGCCGAAGGGGAGGCCCCCGGACGGGTCGAGCGTCTGCACGACCACCACGGCCAGCGCCAGACCGGCCAGGCCGAGGGCGGTGACCGCCGCGGCCGCGACGGCGGCCACGGCCGGTGCCCGGTCCGGCCAGCGGGCACCGGCCGCGCGCTGCCGGGGCAGGGTCAGTCGCGCCAGGAGGGAGACCACGCCCCCACTGTCCCAAGCCGCGGCGGAGGTCGTGGGCACCGCGCCGGGGCCGGGCACGACGGTCTGACCCGGCGGTCCCCACCGGTCCGCCGCCTGCGGCAGCGCGCCGGGTCAGGCCCCCGACGGCCGCTCGGGGTCCTCCTCCTGCCCGGAGGCGGTGGACCCGCCGGACGGGGTCCCGGGACCCGGGTCCGCCCCCGGATCGCGAGGGGCGGCACCGCCGGGCTGCGTGTGGTCGCCGGGGGGCGTGCCGGGCAGCCCGTGCGGCGCCGGGCCGGCCGGCCGGCCGGGCGGCGGCGGGGGGAACTGCCCGTAGGCGGCCTGCTGGCCGTGGGGAGCCCGGCCGTACGGAGGCTGCTGGCCGTGGGGAGCCCGGCCGTACGGAGGCTGCTGGCCGTAGGGGGGCTGCGCCTGGGGCTGCTGCCCGGAGGCGGCCCGGCCGTACGGGACCTGGCCGTACGGGACCTGGCCGTACGGGGGCTGGCCGTACGGGGGCTGACCGTACGGGGGCTGACCGTGGGCGGCCGGCTGCCCGGGCGCCGGCGGCTGCCGGTCGTCGGGCCGCTGCCCGGCCGCGGGGCCGAACTGCGGAGCCCGCTGGCCGGCCCACTGCGCGGCGTGGGACAGCCCACCCGGCAGCGCGGGCCGCGCCGTCAGCTCGGGCAGCAGGGACAGCACGGCGAAGGCCAGGACGGCGAGCGCCGTGAGGAACCCGAGCAGCGCCCACAGCGAGAAGGACAACCCGTCGCTGAAGGTGTCGATCCAGGCCAGCAGGGCCATGAGGAACCCGAGGCCGGCCAGGCCCACGGTGATCCACGACCGGGGGAAGCCGAGGTCGAGGCGCACGAACGCCGGCAGCACGGCCCACACCGAGGCGAGCAGGAACAGGAAGAACGCCGTGGTGACCTGGCCGGAGCTCCACCCCCGGAGGCTGACGTCCGCGCCGAAGAAGACGTCCTCGAACCGGTACCAGGGGAGGAACGCCAGGACGAAGAAGAGCAGGGTGCCGCCGGCGACCACGAGGTCGGCCAGTCTCAGCTTCCTGACGTCGAACGGGGGCCCGCCGCCCGGGCGCTGCCCGTACGGGGCTCCCCCCGGCGCGCCGTGGGGGGCCGGACCGCCGGGCTGCCCGTAGGGCCCCTGCTGACCGGGGCCCGGCTGGGCCCAGGGCGCCGGCTGCCCGTGGCCGGGGTGCTGCCCCGCCCCCGGCTGACCCCAGGTCGGCGGCTGCCCGTACGGCCGCTGACCCTGGGGACCCGTGGGGGGCACCTGACCGTAGGGGTCCTGACCATACGGCGGCTGACCGTAGGGCGGCTGACCGTAGGGCGGCTGGCCGTACGGGGCCTGCCCGTGGCGAGGCTCCTCCGGGGGCTCCTGCCCGTACCCCGGCTCTCCGTACCCGCCCGGGGGCGGGGGCTGGCTGGTCATCGCGGAGCACTCCTCCGTCGGACGGGCTTCACGGGGGCGCATGCTGACGAGCGGCGCCCCGCCAGGCAATCGCGGCACGCCCTGCGGCCGACGTCCGTGACGCTACCGAGTCCCCGGCGCAGCACCGCCCGCTGCCCCGGGGTGGGGCAGCGGGCGGTGCCGTCGGCGAGGAGCGGTCAGCCGACGATCTCGCGCATGAGACGGGCGGTCTCCGACGGCGTCTTGCCGACCTTGACCCCGGCGGCCTCCAGGGCCTCCTTCTTGGCCTGCGCGGTCCCGGCCGAGCCGGAGACGATCGCGCCGGCGTGGCCCATCGTCTTGCCCTCGGGGGCGGTGAAACCGGCGACGTACCCGACGACGGGCTTGGTCACGTTGGCCTTGATGAAGTCGGCGGCCCGCTCCTCGGCGTCCCCGCCGATCTCGCCGATCATCACGATGGCCTCGGTCTCCGGGTCGTCCTGGAAGGCCTGCAGGCAGTCGATGTGCGTCGTGCCGATGACCGGGTCACCGCCGATGCCCACGCAGGTGGAGAACCCGATGTCCCGGAGCTCGTACATCATCTGGTAGGTCAGCGTGCCGGACTTGCTGACCAGCCCGATCGTGCCCTGCTTGGTGATGTTGGCCGGGATGATCCCGGCGTTCGAGCGCCCGGGGCTGATCAGCCCCGGGCAGTTCGGGCCGATGATCCGGGTGGAGCCGCCCTGGGCGTGCGCCCAGAAGGAGGTCGAGTCGTGCACCGGGATCCCCTCGGTGATCACGACGGCCAGCCCGATCTGCGCGTCCACGGCCTCGATGACGGCGCCCTTCGCCCCGGCCGGCGGCACGAAGATGACGCTGACGTCGGCGCCGGTCTCCTTCATCGCCTCGCCGACCGAGCCGAACACCGGCACGCTGGCGCCCTCGAAGTCGACGCTCTGGCCGGCCTTCTTCGGGTTGACCCCGCCGACGATCGCGGTGCCGGAGGAGAGCATGCGCTGGGTGTGCTTGCGCCCCTCGGAGCCGGTCATGCCCTGGACGATGACCTTGCTGTTCTCGTTGAGGAAGATCGACATCTCTGTTGGTCCTGTTCGGAGGAGCACGGAGCGGCCCCCTTCCAGGGGCCCGCCGCGAGCTTGCGAGTGGTGGGGAGGAAGGGGGTCCTTCTAGGCGGCGAGTTCGGCGGCCCGGCGGGCGGCGCCGTCCATCGTGTCCACCAGGGTCACCAGCGGGTGGTTGGCCTCGGCGAGGATCCGCCGGCCCTCCTCCACGTTGTTGCCGTCGAGCCGGACCACCAGCGGCTTGGTCGCCTCGTCCCCGAGCAGCTGCAGCGCGTGCACGATGCCGTTGGCCACCGCGTCGCAGGCGGTGATCCCGCCGAAGACGTTGACGAAGACGCTCTTCACGGCGGGGTCGGAGAGGATGATGTGCAGGCCGTTGGCCATGACCTCGGCCGAGGCGCCACCGCCGATGTCGAGGAAGTTGGCCGGCTTGACGCCCCCGAACTCCTCGCCGGCGTAGGCGACGACGTCCAGCGTGCTCATCACCAGGCCGGCGCCGTTGCCGATGATGCCCACCGCGCCGTCGAGCTTGACGTAGTTGAGGTCCTTCTCCTTGGCCGCCGCCTCGAGCGGGTCGGCCGAGGCGCTGTCCTCCAGGGCGGCGTGGCTCTCGTGCCGGAACGCGGCGTTGTCGTCGAGGGTCACCTTCGCGTCGAGCGCCAGCACGGTCCCGTCGGGGGCCTTGGCCAGCGGGTTGACCTCGACCAGGGTGGCGTCCTCCTTGCTGAAGACGTCCCACAGCTGGACGGCGATGGCGATCACCTGGTCGCGGACCTCGGCCGGGAAGCCGGCGGCGTCGACGATCTCGGCGGCCTTGGCGGTGTCGACCCCGACCGTGGCGTCGACCGGGACCCGGGCCAGCGCCTCGGGCCGCTCGACGGCCAGCTGCTCGATCTCCATGCCGCCCTCGACGCTGGCCATGGCCAGGAAGGTCCGGTTGGAGCGGTCGAGCAGGTAGGAGAAGTAGTACTCCTCGGCGATGTCGCTGGCCTGGGCGACCATCACGCGGTGGGTGATGTGGCCCTTGATGTCCAGGCCCAGGATGTCCTCCGCACGGGCCCGGGCGGTCTCGGCGTCGTCGGCGAGCTTGACGCCCCCGGCCTTGCCCCGGCCACCGGTCTTCACCTGCGCCTTGACGACGACGGGGGCGGCGATCTCCCGTGCGATCGCCTCGGCCTGCTCGGGGGTCTCGGCGACGCCGCCGGGCAGCACGGGCACGCCGTGCGAGGCCAACAGGTCACGGGCCTGGTACTCGAAGAGATCCACGGGAAGGCACCGTAGACCCCGCGCGCGGGCACCGTCCCCCCGACGTCGGGGGTCGTGGGCCGCATCACAGCACCGCCGGGCGGAGGCCCTGCTCAGCGCCCTCCCGGATCTGCCGCGGGTGCGCGGCGGGCACGCCAGGCCACCGCGGTGAGCCCCGCCCACGCGAGGCCGGCGACCAGCAGGCCCGCGCCGGCGACCGTCCACCGGAGGTCGGGCGAACCGGCGTCCCGCAGCCCGCCCAGACCGGCGGCCAGGACGACGACGGTGATCGCGAGCAGCCCGCCGACCGCCGCCAGCCGGGGGCGCAGGGACGGCGCCACGACCGCTCCCAGCACCAGGGCCGCGGCCAGCAGCAAGCCGCCGAGCAGCGCCAGCCCGGGGCGCTCGAGGAGCCCCTGCGGGCCCGGCTGCCCGACCACGGTCTGCAGGCCGGTGACGGGGTCGGTCACGATCCGGTCGGGCACGTCGGCCGCCGGCAGCACCAGGCACAGCACGGTCGCCACCCCCAGCACCGCGCCGGCCCCGGCGAGCACCGGGCGCAGCGGGTCCAGGGCGCCGCCGTCCTCCATGACCGTGCGACCCCACGCCGCCGCGGCCACCACCCCGGCCAGGACGAGGAGGCCGAGGGACACCGCACCGAGCACCCAGCCGGCGCCGACCTCGACCGAGCTCGTGAGCACCCGCTCGCCGGCGAGCACCTCCACCGCCGGGCGCACCGTCGAGTCCCGGGCCCGGTACAGCTCGATGACCAGCAGCCCGAGGGCGGGTGCGCCGAGGACGCCGGCGAAGGCCAGCCCGAACCGCGGCACCCGCCCGGCGGCCAGCCCGGCCCCCACCGCGGCCGAGACCGCGGGCACCACCCACGCCGCGAGGACGCCGGCCACCCCGTCCCCCCGGACGAGCTCCTGCCCGCCGACGACCAGGTAGGTCGGGAACGGTGCCACGAGCCCCACCACCCCGGCGAGGACGAGCAGCACGCCGGCCGCCCGGGCGAGCGGCGGGACCGGCCCCACGACGAGCCCGTCACCGGGCGGGGGCCCGGGGCGCGCCCCGCCGCCGCGCGCGTCGGCCGCACCCCGGGCCGGCGGCCGCCGGGCCGACGGCGTGCGGGCCCCTGCGGCCGGGCGCCTCCGGGTCGAGCCGTCTCGGGCGGTCACGGTCCCCCTTCCGTCGGTAGGTCACGAACCGGCCTCGATCGGCGGCCGGGTGCTGTCGTGCGTGTGACGACCGACACACACGGGCATTACCGTCGAGTGAACAGGGCACCGCTGCGGCGGTGCACCCGCCTCGGCGGGTCGGTCGAGCCGGGGAGCCCCCGGACCGGGGACGGGAGGCGCAGACCGTGCGTCCGGCCGCCGACCCGTCGACCGCTCCAGCCTCGCACACCGAGGCCGTCCTCCCGGCCGCGCCACGGGGTCTGCGGTCCCTGGCGTCCCGGGCGGCCCTGACCGGCGGGATCACCGAGCTGGCCCTCGTCGGAGCCCACCTGCTGATGTACCCGCTGGGCACGCGGGTGGAGCCCGTGCGCCCCGATCCCAGCCGCCGGCCCGGCGTCGGCAACCCCGCGGCACGGGCGCTGTTCGCCACCGACCCGCTGGCCGCGCGGACCCCCGTCGTCCTGGTGCACGGGCTGATCGACAACTGCTCGATCTTCGCCGTGATGCGGCGCAGCCTCCGCCGGCGCGGCTTCGCCCACGTCTGCTCGTGGAACTACAGCCCGCTGCTGGACGACGTCGCCCGCGGCGCCGCCGACCTCGGCACGCACCTGGAGCAGGTCTGCCAGCGGACCGGCTACGAGCGGGTGCACGTGGTCGGGCACAGCCTGGGCGGCCTGATCGCGCGCTACCACGTCCAGCGGCAGGGCGGCGACGCACGGGTGGCCTCGCTCGTGACCCTCGGGACGCCGCACCAGGGATCCCTGCTCGCCCACCTGCTGCCCACCCCGCTGGTCCGGCAGCTGCGCCCGGGCTCCGACGTGCTCGAGGAGCTGGCCCGGCCGGCCCCGGGGGTCCGGACCCCGATCACCGCGGTCTACAGCGACCTGGACCAGGTGGTGCTCCCCACCCGCGCGGGCCGCTGCGACCACCCGGACCTGCAGGTCCGCAACGTGCTGGTCCGCGGCATCGGGCACATGACCCTGCCGTTCCACCGGCAGGTCCTCGACGAGGTGGCCGCGACCCTCGCCGGGCACCGGCCGGTCGCCGCGCCGCTCGCGACCACCGCCGCCGCCTGAGAAAGGACCCTCTTCCTCCCCACCCCTCGCACGCTCGGGGCGGGCCCCTGGAAGAGGGCCACGCCCTCCCCAGCCCTCGCACGCTCGGGGCGGTGCCCGGGAGGACCGGCCCGTCAGGGGCCGGGCCCCGGGTGTCGCTCCCTGCTCATCCGGCTCATTCGTCACACGGGTTGCAGACAAGGCGACACGCGCCTGCGCCGGCCGATGGTTGCAATGACGGATCGTTACCGTCCGATCACGGCATCCGGACCACCGGAGGGCGACCAGCACCGGTCGCCCGCGCCGCCGCCGCTCCCCCGGCGGTCTGCCGCTCGGCAGCCCGGCGGGAGGGACAGACCCACCAGGGAGGTGCTCCGGTGACCAGCCTGCTGGAGCGGCCGACGGCCGACCGGGAACCCGCGGTCACCCCGCGCCTCCCCGTGGGGAAGGCGCCCGCAGAGCAGGCGCCCGCGGAGGAGGTCCCCGCCGAGGAGACGCCCACGGTGCGCCGCCGCGGCCTCCCGCGGCCTCCCGGCCGGCGCGGCCCGGCCTGGCTGGCCGCCCTCGTCGCGGGCGCCGTCCTCGCCGGCCTGCCGAGCCTGCTCGGCGGCGAGCCCGTCCCCACCGGCATGACCTCCGCCGACTACGGCCTCGGCGTCTCCGACCTCGGGCTGGCCGGTGAGCTGGACGACGCCCTCGTGCGCCGAGGCATCACCGAGGCCGAGGCCCAGGCCCGGCTCACCGAGCTCGCCGCCTCCCGCGCCGCCCGGCGCCCGTCGACGGCCCGGCCCGTCGAGGGTGCCCGCCTGACCACCTGCTTCTGCATGCGTTGGGGCGTCATGCACTGGGGCGTCGACCTCGCGGCGCCGCTCGGCACGCCCATCCTGGCCGCCACCGACGGTGTGGTCATCCGTGCCGGCCGGGCGTCCGGGTACGGCAACGCCGTCTACATCCAGGACCCCGACGGCAACGTGCACGTCTACGGCCACATGCGCTACTACTCGGTGCAGGCCGGCGACATCGTGCACGCCGGCGACCAGATCGCGAAGATCGGCAACGAGGGCCAGTCGACCGGCCCCCACCTGCACTACCAGATCCACCGCGGCGGGCAGAGCGGCCGAGCGATCGACCCGGAGGCCTTCCTCGCCGAGCGCGGGGTCTCGGTCCCCTGACCGGAGCGGCCACCCACGCCGAGGCACCGGCCCGCGGCACGAGCCCACCGGCGCCACCAGGCGGGGCCCGCCCGCCCGCGGGTCAGAGCTTGACGAGCGGGGCGTAGCGGAGGACGAGGCGCTTGGTGCCGCCCGAGCCGAAGTTCACCGTCGCCTGGGCCTTGTCGCCGACGCCGGTCACCTCGACGACGGTCCCGAGCCCGAAGGCGTCGTGGCTGACCCGGTCACCCACCTCGACCGAGATGACCGCCCGGTTGCCCGCGCCGCCGCGCAGCCCGCCGGTCGACAGCCCGGTCGCCGCGACCCGCTGCTGCGCCGAGCGGTACCCGGTGCTCGGCGCGGGGACCGGCTCCTTGCCCGCCCACTGCACGGTGTCGCCGGGCAGCTCGTCGAGGAAGCGGGACGGCGGGTTGTAGGCCGGCTGGCCCCAGCTGGTGCGCACCGTGGCCCGGGAGAGGAACAGCCGCTGCTGCGCCCGGGTGATGCCGACGTAGGCCAGCCGGCGCTCCTCCTCCAGCTCCCGCGGGTCGCCCAGGGCCCGCAGGTGGGGGAAGACGCCGTCCTCCATGCCGGTGAGGAAGACGACCGGGAACTCCAGCCCCTTGGCGGTGTGGAGGGTCATCAGCGTGACCACGCCGTTGTCGTCCCCCGCGACCGGGATCTGGTCGGCGTCGGCGACCAGCGACACCTGCTCCAGGAAGTCGGTGACCGAGCCCCCGGGGTTGGCCGCCTCGAACTCCGCGGCGACGGAGATGAGCTCGTTGAGGTTGTCGACGCGCCCCTCGTCCTGCGGGTCGGTCGAGGCCTGCAGCTCGGTCAGGTAGCCGGTGCGGTCGAGGATGCTCTCCAGCAGCGCGGCCGGGCCCGAGCCGGTCTCGACCAGCTGCTCGAACTCCTCGAGCAGCGCGACGAACTCCTGCACCGCCTTGAGCGAGCGGGCGGCGAGGTCGGGAACCTCGGCGCAGCGGCGCAGTGCGCTGGCGAAGGCGATCCGCTCGCGGTCGGCGAAGGTCTCGATGCAGGACTCGGCCTTGTCGCCGATGCCGCGCTTGGGGGTGTTGAGCACCCGGCGCAGGCTCACCACGTCCGCGGGGTTGGCCACCACCTTGAGGTAGGCCAGCGCGTCGCGGACCTCCTTGCGCTCGTAGAAGCGCACGCCGCCGACGACCTTGTAGGGCATGCCGACGCGGATGAACACCTCCTCGAACACGCGGGAGGCGTTGTTGGTCCGGTAGAAGACCGCGATGTCCTTGGGCCTGGCCTGGCCCTCGTCGACCAGCGCGTCGATCTGCTCGGCCACCCAGGCGGCCTCGTCGTGCTCGTTCTCGGCGACGTAGCCCTCGATGAGCTCGCCGTCGCCCGCGTCGGTCCAGAGGTTCTTGGGCCGGCGACCGGTGTTCTTCGCGATGACCTGGTTGGCCGCCTTGAGGATCCGCTGGGTGGAGCGGTAGTTCTGCTCCAGCAGGATCGTCGTGGCCTCGGGGTAGTCGCGCTCGAACTCGTCGATGTTGCGGATCGTGGCGCCGCGGAAGGCGTAGATCGACTGGTCGGCGTCGCCGACGACGCACAGCTCGGCCGGCGGGACCGGGCCTGCGCCCGTGCCGACCAGCTCGCGCACCAGCACGTACTGGGCGTGGTTGGTGTCCTGGTACTCGTCGACCAGGACGTGCCGGAACCGGCGCCGGTAGTGCTCGGCGACGTCGGGGAACGCCTGCAGCAGGTTCACCGTCGTCATGATCAGGTCGTCGAAGTCCAGCGCGTGCGCCTGGCGCAGCCGCTGCTGGTACAGCGTGTACGCCTCGGCGAGCACCTTCTCCGGCGCGGTGACCGGGGTGAAGGACTCCTCGTCGACCAGCTCGTTCTTCAGGTTCGACACCTGGGCGGCGAGGCTGCGCCCGGGGTAGCGCTTGGCGTCGAGGTCGAGGTCGCGGGCGACCATCGTCATGAGCCGGACGGAGTCGCCCTGGTCGTAGATGGTGAACGAGCTCTTCAGCCCGAGCTTGGCGGCCTCCGCCCGCAGGATGCGCACGCACATGGAGTGGAAGGTCGACACCCACATGGCCCGGGCGCGCGGGCCGACCAGCTGGGCCACCCGTTCCTTCATCTCGCCCGCGGCCTTGTTGGTGAAGGTGATCGCGAGGACCTCGCCGGGCTGCACCCCGCGGGCGCCGAGGAGGTAGGCGACCCGGTGGGTGAGCACCCGGGTCTTGCCCGACCCCGCGCCGGCGACGATGAGCAGCGGGCTGCCCTCGTGCACCACGGCCTGGCGCTGCGGGCCGTTGAGGCCGGCGAGCATGCGGTCCAGCTCCCGGCCCACCGAGCCGGACGCGGAACGCTGGAGGGACGCGGTGCCGGGGAGGGCCTGCTGGACGCTGCTCATGACGACACCACTGTAGTTCGGACGGGCGACGGACCCGGGGCCGCGGACGCGGCCGCCCCCACGCGTCCCGGGAGTGCGCTGGCGCCGCCCGCCGCCGGTGTGGCAGACTCCACGCCGTGCTCACCGCGCGCAGCTTTTACTACGGCCACCGGGTTCCGGTGTCCGTCACCGCTGGCTGAGCACACGCCGCAACAGACGCCCCGGGCCCGAGGAGCCCGGGGCGTTTCTCGTTCTCCGGGCCCGACGGTCCCCCGCCCCGGAGGAACCGATGACCGCCGCTCTCCCGACCACGCCGCTCCCGACCACGCCGCTCCCGACCACGCCGCTCCCGACCACGCCGCTCCCGACCACGCCCGACGCAGACGCCCGCATCTCCGACCTGCGCCAGGAGATCGACGCCTGCGACGCCGAGATCATCCGCCTGGTCCGGCAGCGGCTGGCCGTCTCGCAGGAGATCGGTGAGCTGCGCCGGGCCGCGGGCGGCACCCGGCTCTCCCTCGCCCGCGAGCAGCAGGTGCTGGCCCGCTTCCAGGAGGCGCTGGGCAGCGACGGCGCCACGCTCGGCATGATGCTGCTCCGCCAGGGCCGCGGCCGGCTCTGAGGCCGTCCCCGCGGGTTGCGCGACGTCGCCGGCGACGACCTACGCTCCGGCGGGTGACCTCCCCGATCGCCCCCACGCCCCGGCCGGCCGAGCACGTCGAGCGCGCACTCTGCGTCCTGGCCCACCCCGACGACGTCGACTTCGGCAGCGCCGGGACGGTCGCCACCTGGACCAAGGCCGGCACCGAGGTCACCTACTGCATCGTCACCGACGGGGACGCCGGCGGGTTCGACGAGACGCCCCGCGAGCGGATGGGCCCGCTGCGCCGCGCGGAGCAGGAGGCCGCCGCGGCGGCGGTCGGCGTCCGCGACGTCCGCTTCCTCGGCTACCCCGACGGCCGGCTCGAGCTCACCCTGGACCTGCGCCGCGACATCACCCGGGTCATCCGCCAGACCCGGCCGCAGCGGGTGCTGACCAGCTCCCCGGAGCGGTTCTACGAGCGCATCGGCGCCAGCCACCCCGACCACATGACCGTCGGCGAGTCCACCCTGCGCGCCGTCTACCCCGACGCCCGCAACCCCTTCGCCTTCCCGGAGCTGCTCGCCGACGAGGGCCTCGAGGCGTGGACGGTCTCCGAGGTGTGGCTCGGCGCCAGCCCCCGACCCGACCACGCGGTGGACGTGACCGACGTGGTGGAGCTGAAGTTCGCCGCGCTCAAGAGCCACGTCACCCAGGTCGCCCACCGCGACGACCTCGAGGAGTTCGTCGGCGGCTGGATGCGGCAGACGGCGTCCCGTTTCGGCCTGCCGCACGGTCGCATGGCGGAGGCCTTCCACGTCGTCCACACCGCCTGACCCGGACGGCCCGGGCCCGGGCGGACTCGTCCGCCCCAGCCGCCCCACCTCTCGCGCGGACCGTCCGCACCCGAGGGGCGTGCCCTTACATTCGAGTCATGACTCGGTTGCGGAGCGTCGCCGTCGTCCTGGCCGGCGGGACGGGGACCCGAGTGGGGCTGTCGATCCCCAAGCAGCTCATCAAGGTCGCCGGCAAGCCGATCATCGAGCACACGATCGGGCTGCTGAACGCCTCCCCGCTCATCGACGAGGTCGTCGTCATGATGACGCCGGGTCACCTGGACGCCGTCCACGGCATCCTCCGGTCGGGCGCCTACCCCAAGGTCACCCGCGTGCTGGAGGGCGCCGGGACGCGCAACGCGACCACCCGGCGCGCCATCGACGCCCTCGGCGCCGGTGAGTGCAACGTCCTGCTCCACGACGCCGTGCGGCCGCTGCTGAGCCAGCGGGTCATCGCCGACTGCATCGACGCGCTGGAGGAGTACGAGGCCGTGGACACGGCCATCCCCTCGGCGGACACGATCATCCAGGTCGACCCGACCGGCCGGACGATCGACGAGGTGCTCGAGCGCGGGCGGCTGCGCCGGGGGCAGACCCCGCAGGCGTTCCGGCTGTCGGTGATCCGGCGGGCCTACGACATCGCCGCCGGGGACCCCGGCTTCCAGGCCACCGACGACTGCACCGTCGTCCTGCGCTACCTGCCCGAGGTGCCGATCGCGGTGGTCCGCGGCGAGGACCGCAACATGAAGGTCACCGAGCCGATCGACGTCTACCTCGCCGACAAGCTGTTCCAGCTCGACAGCCACGACGCCCCGCGCCCCCGCTCGGAGGCGGAGTACCGCGCGGCCCTCGAGGGCCGGACCGTGGTGGTGTTCGGCGGCTCGTACGGCATCGGCGCCGACATCGTCCGGCTGGCGGAGGCCCACGGGGCCGCGACGTTCACCTTCAGCCGCTCGGAGACCCGGACCCACGTCGAGCGGCGCTCCGACATCGTGGCCGCCTGCGAGCAGGTGCTCGCCGCAACCGGCCGGGTGGACTTCGTGGTCAACACCGCCGGCGTGCTCCCCCGCGGCGAGCTGGCGGCGACCAGCGAGGAGACCGTCTACCTGGCGACCGAGGTCAACTACCTGGCGCCGATCCACATCGCCCAGGTCTTCCACCCGCACCTGCGGCGCACCGGCGGCTCGCTGCTGCTGTTCACCTCCAGCTCCTACACGCGCGGGCGCAGCGGCTACAGCCTCTACTCCTCCGCCAAGGCCGCCGTGGTCAACCTGACGCAGGCGCTGGCCGACGAGTGGGCCCCCGACGGCGTGCGCGTCAACTGCGTCAACCCGGAGCGGACCGCCACCCCGATGCGGACCCGCGCCTTCGGCCAGGAACCGGAGGGCACCCTGCTCACCTCCGAGGCCGTCGCCGAGATGTCCCTGGACGTCCTCATCTCGTCCTGGACCGGGCACATCGTCGACGTCCGGCGCGAGGACGAGTTCGCCGGCCGGCTGCACGCCTCCGTCGCCGCGGAGGTCCTGCCCGGGGAGGGCGCCGCCGAGGAGCTGCCCGGCGGCGCCCTGCTCCCGGTGGACGACGTCCTCCCGGCAGGGGCGGCCTCCCTCGCCGTCTCCGGTGGCTGACCGCCCGCTGGTCGGCGTCGTCGTCCTGACCCAGGGACGGCGCCCCGAGGACCTCGACCGGGCGGTGCGCTCGGTCCTCGCCCAGGAGGGCGTGCGCACCGACGTGGTCGTCGTCGGCAACGGCTGGACGCCGGCAGGCCTGCCGGACGGCGTGGCCGCCGTCGCCCTGCCCGAGAACGTCGGGATCCCCGCCGGGCGCAACGCCGGCGTACCCCACGTCGGCGGCGACCTGCTGCTGTTCCTGGACGACGACGCCACCCTGCCGGACCGGGGGTTCCTGGCCGAGGTGTGCCGCCGGTTCGCCGCCGACGCCGGGCTGGGCCTCCTGCAGCCCCGGGTGGACCCCGCCGGCGGGGGGACGCCACCGCGCCGGTGGACACCCCGCATGCGGGTCGGCGACCGGCACCGCCCGAGCGCCGCGTTCTCCGTCTGGGAGGGCGCCGTGGTGGTGCGGCGGGCGGTCTTCGAGCGGGCCGGCGGCTGGCCGGCGCCCTTCTTCTACGCCCACGAGGGCATCGAGCTGGCCTGGCGGGTGTGGGACGCCGGCGCCGGGGTGCGCTACGCCGGCGACCTGGCGGCCACGCACCCGGTCACCGCGACGACGCGCCACGCGGACTTCTTCCGCCTCAACGCGCGCAACCGGGTCTGGCTGGCCCGCCGCAACCTCCCCTGGGTCCTCGGCGTCCCCTACGTGCTCACCTGGACGGCGCTCCAGGTGGTCCGGTCCGCGCGCACCCCCGGCACCCTGCGGCCCTGGTTCGGGGGGTGGTGGGAGGGGTGGCGGACGCCGCCCGGCCCCCGCCGACCGCTGCGGTGGCGGACCGTTGCTTGCATGGCGCGGCACGGCCGGCCGCCCGTCGTCTGACGCAGCACCCGCACCACCAGAGGAGTCCTCGCAGTGCCACCCGTTCCCTCCGCCCTGATGCCCCGGCTGCGCGCCACCGGTGGACGCCTGGTCCGGCGGCTGGGCCTGCTGCCGGGTGGTGAACCCGACGGGATCGGCGAGGACGCGGCCCTCGGCGAGGTCGCCCTGGCGCAGCGGGTGGCCGTGTTCTTCCCGGAGCCCCCGCGCAACGGCTACCAGGTCGAGCAGTGGCTGGAGCCGCTGCTCGACCTCGACCGGCAGCACGGCGTCGTGCTGGTCACCCAGGACAGCCGGACCACGGCCCGGCTGCGCACGCTGACCCGACTGCCCGTGCACTGCGTCGCCCGGACCGCCACCCTGGAGGGACTGGTGGAGCGCAGCGCCCTCGGCGTGGCCCTCTACGTCAGCCACCACCCGCGCAACTTCCAGTTCCTGCGCTTCGCCTCCCTCGCGCACGTCTACGTCGGCCACGGCGAGAGCGACAAGGCCGTGTCGGCGTCCAACCAGCTCAAGGCCTACGACTTCACCTTCGTCGCCGGCCAGGCCGGGATCGACCGGGTGCGCGACGAGCTCATGTGGTTCGACCCGGACCGGCTCGTCGTCGTGGGCCGGCCCCAGCTGCCCGCGGTGGCGCCCCGACGGCCCCGCGCGGCGGGCGAGCCCCCCACGGTGCTCTACGCACCGACGTGGGAGGGCGCCCAGCCGGCCATGGCCTACAGCTCGGTGGCCACTCACGGCGCCGCGCTCGTCCGCTCGCTGCTGGCCGAGGGGTTCCGGGTGGTGTACCGGCCGCACCCGCGCACCGGCGCCAACCGGCCGGACGTCGCCGCGGCCGACGTCGCGCTGCGCCGGGTGCTCGACGAGCCCGCCGCTCGGGCCACGGGCAGCACCGTGGACGGCGGCACCGTGGACGGCAGCACCGCGCTCCTCGACGCGTTCGCCGGCGCCGACGCGCTGGTCACCGACATCTCGTCGCTGGCCACCGAGTGGCTGCCCACCGGCCGGCCGCTCGTCGTCACGGTCCCGCAGGAGCCCGGTGCGGTGGTCCGGCCCTCGGCCCTGCTGGAGGCCGTCCCCCGGGTGCCGGCCGCGGGGGCGGGCACGGCCGGCGCCCTGCTGCGCCGCTGCCTGGAGACCGACGACGAGCGGGACGCCCGCGCCCGGCTCCGCACGCACTACCTCGGCGACCCCGCCGACGGACCGGCGGGAGCCCGGTTCGTGGCGGCCTGCGCCGACGTCCTCGCCGCCCGGGACGCCCGTCGGCCGGCACGCACCACGGGGAGCGCCCGATGAGCACCACCGCACCGGACACCACCGGCACCGCGCCGCAGCGGCCCGCCCGGCCGACCATCGCGCAGCTGCGGGAGGTGACCCAGCCGCCGGCCATCCGCGGCCGCCGGACCGCGGAGCACTGGACCGGCGACCTCTACATGCGGCGCATCTCGCCGTACCTGACCCGCCTGCTCGTCCGCGCCGGCCTGACGGCGAACGCGGTCACGGCGCTCATGATCGTCACCGGCGCCGCATCGGGCTTCGCGCTGCTCGTCCCGGGCCTGGCCGGGGCGGTCCTGGCCGTGCTGCTGACCCAGCTGCAGATGCTCTGGGACGCCAGCGACGGCGAGGTCGCCCGCTGGCGGGGGACGTCGAGCCCGCTCGGCGTCTTCCTGGACAAGGTGGGCCACTACCTCACCGAGTCGCTCATCCCGCTGGCCCTGGGGGTGCGCGCGGCGGGCGGGCTCGACGACCTCCCCGGCGGGTACGGGTGGACGACGCTCGGGGCGCTCCTGGCCGTGGTCATCGTCCTGAACAAGGCGCTCAACGACATGGTCCACGTGGCCCGGGCGTCGGCCGGCCTCCCGCGGGCCGCGGACGACGAGGCGACGACGGCGCCCCGCGCCTCGGGCCTGGCCCGGCTGCGGCGCCTGGCCCGCTTCCTGCCGTTCCACCGGCTCTACCACTCGATCGAGCTGAGCCTGCTGGTGCTGGTGGTCGCCGTCGCGGACGCGGTCCTCGGCGACCTGACCGGCACCCGTGTGCTGCTCGCCGTCCTCGTCCCGGCGTCGCTGCTCGCGGTCGCCGGGCACTTCGTGGCCATCGTGTCCTCGTCGCGGCTGCGGCCCGGCCCCGCCGCCTAAATCGGCACGGGCACGGCGGCGCCGCCGCTCGGAGTCGTCGGGCGCCGCATCCCATCGTTCACACCAACCCGTCGGACCCCGGACACCTCATGACCCAACGTGAAGGGCCGGTCACGCTCCTACAGTGTCGAAGGCCCTGTCACGACGGATGACAGCGACAACCGCCGTCGGTGCCATGCCGCGACAGGTCCTCGGCCCCGTGCGAAGGAGTTCTCCGCTGTCGAGCTCAGTGCTGACCCGGCCCGAGGGATCGATGCAACCGGCGGGGGTGACCGCGCCCGGGTTCCGGCGTGACATCCAGGGCCTGCGCGCAGTCGCAGTGGGGCTGGTGGTCATCTACCACCTGTTCCCCGGCCTGCTGCGCGGCGGGTTCGTCGGCGTCGACGTCTTCTTCGTCATCTCAGGCTACCTGATCACCGGCCACATGGTCCGCGAGATGCGCACCCGCGGCGCGATCGACCTGCTGGGCTTCTACGCCCGCCGGGCCCGGCGGCTGGTGCCTGCGGCCACCGTCGTGCTGCTGCTGACCTGGCTGGCCGCGCTGCTCGTGCTGCCCGGCTCGCGGCTGGCCGCCACCGCCCAGCAGGTGGCCGCCAGCGCCGTCTACGTGCAGAACTGGCTGCTGGCCCGGGACACGGTGGACTACCTTACCGCCGAAGACGCCGCCTCTCCGGTGCAGCACTACTGGTCGCTGTCGGTGGAGGAGCAGTTCTACCTGGGCTGGCCGCTGTTGCTGGTGCTCGCCGGCGTGCTCGCCCGTCGGCTGCGCCGCAGCTGGCGCCGGGTCGCCCTGGTGCTCGGCGCAGCCGGGTGCGCACTGAGCCTCGCCGCCTCGATCACCCTCACCGCCAGCAACGCTGCCGCGGCCTACTTCGTTACCCAGACCCGCGTCTGGGAGCTGGGCCTGGGCGCCTTGCTGGCCATCCTCGCCGGCCGCCCCGAGCTGCCACGCCGGCTGGCGCGCCCGGCCCGCTGGACCGGCCTGGCCCTAGTGCTCGCCGCCGCCCTGACCTACAGCGACGACACCGCCTTCCCCGGCACGGCCGCCCTCGTCCCAGTGCTGGGCGCCGCCCTGGTGCTGGCCGCCGGCGCCGCCGAGTCGCACACCCGGCTGCTCGGCTCGGCCCCCATGACCTGGATCGGCGACCGCTCCTACGCCCTCTACCTGGTGCACTGGCCCCTGATCGTCCTCTACGAGGCCTGGTCCGGCGGCGACCTCGGCGCCCTCGACGGCCCCGCGGTCCTGCTCGGCTCCCTGGCCGCAGCCTGGGCCCTCACGCGGTTCGTCGAGGACCCCGTCCGCCGCAGCCGCGCCTTCGCCTCCCGTGGCCGCGGCCTGGCCCTCGCCCTCGCCGCCGCCCTTCCCCTCGCCCTGGTCCTGACGCACCTACTGCCCCAACCCAGCTCTCCCACCGACACCACCGGCCACCCCGGCGCCGCCGTCCTCGCCGGCGACGCCGAACCGGTTGACGACGATCCGACCACGACGGTCCCCAGGCCGGAACGCGCCGCCGAGGACAGTCCCGACTACCAGGGGCGGGGCTGCCACGTCGACATCACCGACCCGGCCGTGCGGTCGTGCGAGTTCGGGGAGACCGTGGCCCCGGCCATCACCGTCGCCCTCGTCGGCGACTCCAAGGTCGGCCAGTGGTTCCCGGCGATCCAAGAGATGGCCGCGGAGCACGACTGGCGGATCGTCACCTACATGCGCGCACGCTGTCCCTGGACTGGCACCCGGACGGTGGTCGGCGAGGGTGACACGTCGCCCTACGACCTCTGCCATTCATGGGGTGGGCAGGTGCTCGAGCGGCTGCAGGCCGATCCGCCGGACGTGCTGATCACCTCCGACCGACCGTCGGTGGGCATCCCCGGCCATCCCCAGGCCGACGCCGAGTCCCACGCCGCCATCGCCGACGGCATGGTCACCTACTGGCGCGCCATGGAGGACCTCGGCACTCAGGTCGTGGCCATCCGCGAGACCCCGGAGATGGGCGTCAACATTCCCGACTGCCTCTCCGACCCGCGCGCCACGATCACCGACTGCGACCGGCCCCGCGACGACGCCCTCACCGACACCCCGCCCACCGTGGTCGCCACCCAAGCGATGGACGGCCGAGTGCCCCTCGTCGACATGACCGACCTGCTGTGCGGCGACGGGACCTGCTCGCCCGTGATAGGGGACGTGCTCGTCTACCGCGACAAGCACCACCTCACCAAGACCTACGTCATGACTCTGGCCCCGTACCTCGAACAGCGGCTTGCCGCCGCCGGCGTCGGGGCGCCCCGGAACTGAGCGAGCCCTCGGCGTCCGGTCGGACGGACCGGACGCCCGGTGCTCGGCTGGAGGGCTGCTCCGCAGGAGGTCGTGACGCTGCGGAAGGCGCCGCATCTGCTGCACCCGGCGCTGCTGTCCACCCGCGCCGTCAGATGGTCCGTCGTCCCCCGGCGCAACCCAGTGAACTTGTAGTTGAGGTGTCGGCGGGGACGGTCCGGTAGATCCAGGCGTCCGCCGGTTACCGTCGGCCGCCGGATGGCGACCGTGCACAAGGTGACCGGTGTGCCGTGGGCGGTGCTCCTCCACCACGCAAAGCACACCAGGTCGGGCGTGGCGCTCAGGCCCCGGTCGTTCGCCGGGATCGCCGGGATCGCCGGCACGGTCGCGGGCACCACCTCGACGTGGCGGATCGAGGCGCTGTTGCCGACCGCGTTCCCAGCCTGGACGCGGAAGCGGTACCGGCGCCCGTTCTCGAGGCGGTCACGACGCTGGCGAGCTGGGTAGCCGGGATCATCCGGTAGGTCGGGTCGTGCCAGCGGGACGTCACCCTCGGCGCCCAGAGCTCCTGCGAGATGACGTCGCCCGGGCGCGGTGGCGGCGCCGGACGTGGGCGTCCGCCACGTGAGCCGAGCCGACGTGTTGCCGCGGGTGATGGCGATGGAGGCGGGTGCGGTCGTCGTCCCCGTGAAGGCGGGCAACAGCCGTTGCCGGGCTGCGGCGTCCACCGGCTGACCTTGGTCACCTGGGCCCAAGCGGAGTAGCCCCAGACCGAGGGATAGGAGACCCGGCCGCGTCCCGAGGCAGCCCCGCAGCTGGCCCGGGTTGACCCGCGTGCCCTTCGCCGCCGGCCCGCACCTCGAAGTGCAGGTACTTCGTCGTTCAGGGGGCGAAGTCACCGCTGCTGCCCATCGTCCCGATGCGCGTGGACGGCGTGGACGGGGGCACCGCCGGCCACGGTGGTCGAGGCCAGGTGCGGTATGGCGACACGACGCCGGCGCCGTGGTCGATCCACACCCGCACACCAGGAGCGTCCGGCGCGGACGACGACTTGCACGTCCGCTCGGTCAAACCGACGTGCACGATCCTCGCCCCGGCGGCGTAGACCGGGTCGCCCTTGTCCCCGAGCAGGTCAAGCGCCCAGTAGCTGTGAAAGCCCCCGCATCCGGCATTTCGGTGCGTGCGGGAGACCCTGGCTGAGTCCCGCAGGGGGATCACTCGGGATGGTCGAGGGGCCGCGCCGAACTCGGCGTCCAGGATGCGGACGACCAAGACGCCGCCGAGGCGCTGGCGCCGCCGGCCAGGACCGATACCGCCGCCACGATGCTCGCGAGCAGCGCATCCCCCGCATACGAGGTCAGCGGGAACGGTCCCTGGCCGACGGCACTACGCACGCCTTGCATCCGGATTCGTCGAACTCAGATCGGCTCAGCCCGCGCGTGCATTGAGTCGAACGGCGCACAAGCATTCGATGAGGTTCCGGCCTCGGCGGCCCCCCTCGCCGCACGACGGGGAGCAGGTCGCGACTGGAGGTCAGTACCGCAGCGAGGTCCCGCTGCCCACCATCGAGTCGTCCACCATCCCGTCGTCGGCAGGCTCGGCTCCGAGGCCCAGTTCCGACACCGGGTCGCCCTGGCCCGACGGTGCCGGCTCGGCCGCCGCGCCCACCGGTCGCGCGCGCACGGGCCGGTCCAGCTGACTTATCGCCTTGAACACCCTGTAGCAGGCGTTCCCATCGACCTCATCGAAGGTCGAGTCCATTCGTTGAGCAAATTCGGCTTCGAGTCCGAAATCGTTGGCGGCGATTTTCTCCACTCCCGCGATCGCGTCATCATGCGACAGCGCGATGGGACCGAAGCCGTCACGATCATAGTCGAAGTAGCCACGCCGCCACTGGTGGCCGCCGCCGAAGAACTGCGTTCGGTCGAATTGGTAGTAGAGGACCGGCTTGCGCAGCAGTGCGGCATCGAAGGCGGCCGAGGTGTAGTCGGTGATGAACACCAGGCTGCGCACGAGGACGTCCTGGAAGTCGATGTCCTTCCAGTCCAGCAACTGGACGTACTCCGGCACGCCGGCGCCGCGCAGCAGACCGGCCATTCCGGGGTGCGGGTGCGGCAGCAGGGCGATCCGTGCGCCGTGGCGCCGAGCGATCTCAGCCAGCTCCTCGGACTGCAGGAAGGCGAGCCAGTGCCGGGCGTAGTCGGAGGAAAGGAAGACCTCGAGGCGCTGCTCGGCACTCAGTCCATCAGGCATCGACTCGGTGAGCGAATGTCGCCAGGTCGGCATCACCAGGATTTGGTCGACATGCGAGCCGCTGACCTTGTCAGACATCTTGATCAGACGATCGTGTCGAGGGAACCCGGTCTGCCTGACCTCCTTGCTCGTCAGGATGTACGGCGTTTCGTCCCCGCTGATCGACCGCGTTTCTGCCCGCGTCGCGGTAAGCATCAATTCAATGTTCTTGGTGTTGAGCCATCGTGATATGTCATCCTTGGTGACACCGTGCTGAAGGAAGGTGAAGGCGAAACTCGGCTTGCCGTAGAGCCGCACCGGCAGCGGGTTGGTGATCGCTACGTCGCAGTGCGAAGAGATCAGATGCTTGGCGCTGAGCAGCAGCACTCGCCAGCGCATCGAGCCGTAGGGGATGAGTTTGAATCCTCTGCGACTGAGCCGCGACCAGTCGGGGGATCCTCGCTCGAGGACGAACCAGGAATTGATGGCAGGTCGCTTGTTCTTGATGTAGGCGTAGAGGTGTTCAGCGTTGTCCTGCGCCTGCCCCCGCCGATCCATAAGGACCCACGCATCGGCGTACCGCTTCCGCGCCCACCGTGTCTTCGCGAGTCGCCGGGAGATCCGCGCGGTCCACTCTTCCCGATCGACCAGCCCGGCCAACCTGGCGACGACTCGAACCCAGAACCGGAGCGGGGCACCCAGCAGGTGACGCAGACGGGCACGTCGTCCCCGGGGCAGCGGCATGTCCGCGGCGGCCCGGTGACCGAGCCCGCGCCACAGCTGGTCAGGCGTCAGGGTGTACGGCAGATCCACCGGCCCCTTGGTGGACATCGGCACCGGTCGTCCCTCGAGCTCTACGCGCAGCGTCCCGTCGGCGGGCAGCCACGCGATGCGCTCGTAGGCCAGGGTCCGGCCGAGCAGCTTGATGGAGCGAGACTTCTGATGGGCGGGCTCGATCGGGAGCCCTCGCCAATAAAAGGACTCCGCGGGCCGTTCACCGCTGAACATGTACCGTGCGCGCACCAGCCGCTGTCGCTCGTCCAACCTGTCGAGGACGACGAAGTCCGGGCGCAGGGTCTTGTTCTTGTATCCGCCGATGACTGCCAGCCGCAGCCAGTTCGCCACCGGCTGGATCCGGAAGCTGAGGATCGTCTCCACATCGATGTGGGCGAAGATCTCGTCGCAGAGATCCTGGAACTCCCGTAGAACGTCCTCACCGATGGCCCCTATGGGCGACGTCAGCCGGACGTCAGTCTTGAAGTACCAGAAGAGGTCGTACAACACCGTGTTCTGCAACCAGACCGGAACCGCCCCGTACTGTTCGACGGCGCGCTGTAGCAGGTCCAGGTGACCGTGTCGGAGCACGAGAGTGTACTTCTCGTCCTTGACCCACCCGGCCTGAACCGAAGAGCTGCCGTCGACCCGCTTGCGGTAGTAGTACTCCGCGGTCCGGATGAAGCCGATCGTTGGCTGAGAAGTGGACAGGAGGTAGGCGCCGACGATGTGGGCGTCCTCGAACGTCGGCCGGATACGGGCGTCGAAGCGAATGCCCCCGCTACGGATCCGGTCAAGGCGGAGGAACGCGGTCGGACCGTGCAGATGGATCCGATCGGGGAAACGGACGAGGTCGACCACCTTGTTCTTTCCCCTGAAGTTGGCCCGCAGGGGGTGTCTATCGACATGGCGCGCCACGTCATCGGTGAAGGTCAGCGGTCGCGAGGCCAGCATGTCCGGTTCCTGGCGTTGTGCGGCGAGGAAGCCGGCGACCTCCTCGAAGTAGGTGTCGGAGAGGACGTCGTCCGGGTCGACGAAACTCACCCATACCCCTGTCGCCAGCTCGATCCCCGCGTTGCGCGCGGCCCCCTGGCCGGCGTTCGCCTGTCGGAGGTAGCGGACCCGCGCCTTCGAGCTGTGCGCCCACTGCTCGGCGATCTGCCCGGACGCGTCGGTGGACCCGTCGTCGACAAGGATGATCTCGAGGTTCTCTAGGCCGTACGTCTGCCGCTCGAGGGAGGCCAGGTACTCCTCGATGTACTCCGCGACGTTGTAGATCGCGCTGATGACGGAGAACTGCGGTCTCATCGGTGTGAGTTCCTGACTTTCGTGGCGGACGGGGGCGGTCGTGTGCGGGCTACTTCTCGAAGCTGCTGGGCAGCGGGAAGTACCGGCTGAGGAAGTCCTGCAGCATCCGGTGCTGCACCTCGGGGTCGAGGCCGGACGAGTCATGGTCGTTGAGGCAGAACACGTCGTGGTCGCGGCTGCGCAGCAGGCGGGCGAGCCGCCGGGCGGTCTCCGGCGCCGCGATGTCGGCGTAGAAGTACCGGATGCGCCCCTCGACCGCCCGTCCGGTGAGGAAGGCGTGGTAGTGGTGCAGCGACGCCGCGATGGAGAGGTCCGTGGGGTCGCGGAACTGGTGCCGGGCGGTCTCGGCGAAGGACTCGGCGAACCGCTCCTCCAGCTCGAGCAGGACGTCGCGCCGCTGGGCGATCGGGACGTGCTTGAACTTGCTGGTGATGGCCCGGTCGAACGCCTTGAGGACGAGGTCCCGGTTGTTCTTGGCCCCGCTCATGACCGGGCGGTCGAAGGCCCCGGTCGGGCCCAGGCCGATCTTCGCCGTCGAGGGGAAGACGTAGGCCAGCCCGTTGGCGGCGAAGAACCGCTCCGGCCCGACCGGCCGGCCGAAGAACACGTCGTCGTTCAGGTAGAGGTAGTGGTCGCTGAGCCCGGGGATGTGGTGCAGCTGCGACTCGATCGCGTGGGAGTTGAAGGTCGGCAGCCGGCCGCGGTCGCCGAAGAGGTCGCGGTGGTCGACGACGGTGATCCGCGGGTTGCCCGTGTCGAGCCACGCGGGCACCTGCTGGTCGGTGACCAGGTAGACGTGCCGGACCCACCCGGCGTACACGTCCAGCGAGCGCAGGGAGTAGCGCAGCTCGTCCCGGGACAGGAACCGGGAGGCGTTGTGCGCGAACTCGTTGATCGACGCACTGTCGACCACGCCCTGCGCCGCGGCCTTCCGCGCGGCCCACGCCGGGTCGCTGCCGTCGACCCACGTGTAGACGACGTCGATCGGGAAGTCGACGTCGAAGACGTGCCGGTCGGAGAGCGTGGGCAGGCAGGGCCGGGTGCTGCCGTCCACGACCCGCAGCACCGGGCGGCGCACCAGCTCGGCCGGGACGGCGTCGGCCCAGCGGTTGCGCCGCGGGGCCACCCACGAGCCGGCGGCCAGCGGCTCGCCGGTGTGGTTGTCGGCCGGGGTGTCGACCTCCCGGGTCGCCCAGAACTCCAGGGTGCAGCCCAGCTCCGGACCGCACACCGCCTCGGCGGAGCCCTCGGTCGCCAGGGCCTGGAAGACGCTGAAGGAGGAGGCGCCGTCGAGCGCCCCCGGGGCGCTGAGCCGGACGCTCGGCCGGTCGGGGTCGGGGTGCAGCTGGCGGACGTAGACCGGCTGCCGCCCCCCCTGCCGCACCAGCGCGGCCCTCGCGGCCGCCCGGTCGGGCTCGGCGACGGCGAGCACGCGGCTGCCCTGCACGGGGGCGTCGACGACGAGGTAGGGGACGCCGGCGGCCTCGAGGGCGTCCGCCACGAAGGCGGCGTTGTCGGCGAGGACCTCGCGGGCCCGGAACCGGGTGACCGGGCGGGCCAGGAGGCGCTCACCCCGGTAGGTCACCGCGGTCACCGGGCCGTCGACGGTCTCCGCCGTCCGCTCCTCCAGCCGCCGCAGCCGCGCCGCGCGCGCCCGGCGCTGCCACGGCGTGCTGCCGGTCCCCACGTCGCGCACCAGGTCCCAGACGGGCTTGGGCACCGACTCGTAGACCCGCCGCTGCACGCGCAGCGGGACCAGCGTGGTCACGCTCCTGCTCACCGTGCTCCCCCGTCCTGCCGCTCGTAGGCCGCCAGGACGTCGTCCATCGGCCCGTCCTCGACCAGTCGCCCCCGGCGCAGGTAGAGCCCGCGGTCGCAGAACCGCCGCAGGTCCCCCTCGCTGTGCGAGACGAGGAACAGCGTGCGCCCGGCGGCGAGCAGCTCCTCGATGCGCGCGTAGCACTTCCGGCGGAACGCCTTGTCGCCGACGGCCAGGACCTCGTCGACGAGGATCACCGGCTCCTCGAGCCGGGAGACCACCGCGAACGCCACCCGCACCTTCATCCCGCTGGAGAGGTGCTTGTACGGGGTGTCGAGGAACTCCTCGATCTCCGCGAACTCCACGATCTCGGCGAAGCGCGCATCGATGTCGGCCCTCGACATCCCGTGCAGGCCGGCCGTGAGGCCGATGTTGTCCCGCACCGTGAGGTCGTTGACGAAGCCACCGGTGATCTCGATCAGCGGGGCGACGCCGGCGGCCACCTCGACGCGGCCGCGGTCGGGCAGCAGCACGCCGGCGATGAGCTTGAGCAGCGTCGACTTGCCCTGGCCGTTGCGGCCGACGACCCCGATGGCCTCGCCGGGGCGGACGTCGAAGGTGACCCCGTCGAGGGCCCAGAACTCGCCGGGCCGGGCGCCGCGCTGGCCGCGCAGGAGGAAGTCCCGGGCGCTGCGGTGCCGCTTGCCACGGGTGAAGCGGACGCCGGCGTCGCGGACGGCGATCACCGGCTCGGGGGCCGTCACGGCTCAGATCTCCTTGAGGACGGTGCGTTCCAGTCGCGCGAAGACGCCCCAGCCGGCGAGGAGCGCCCCGAACGAGACCGCGGCGGACAGCCCGACGTGCCCCCAGTGCACGGTGCCGGGGAAGAAGCCGGCGCGGCACAGCTCGAAGATCCCGGCGAGGGGGTTGACCGCGAACACCGCGTCGAACGGCTCGGGCACGTCCTGGACGGCGAAGATGACCGGTGAGGCGTAGAAGCCCAGGCGCAGCGCGATGCGGACCAGCCGCTCCAGGTCGCGGACCAGCACGACCAGCGGCGCCAGCAGCAGGCCGACCCCCAGGACGAGGACCGCCATGAGCAGGACCGCGGGGACCAGCAGCAGCAGGTGCCAGTCGACCTCCGCGCGGTAGACCAGGGCGAAGAGGAGCAGGACCGGGAGGCTGAGCAGGAACTCGACGCCCTTGGAGAGGACGACCCGCACCACCCAGACCTCGCGCGGCACGTTGGTCGAGCGCACGAGCTTGGCCTCGGTGTGCAGCGCCCGCGCGGCGTCGGTGACCGCCCCGTTGAACCAGGTCCAGGGCAGCAGGCCGGCGAGCAGGAAGACCATGTACGGCTCGTCGCCGACGGTGCGGGTGAAGACCCGCGTGAAGATGAACCAGTAGATGCCGGCCAGCAGCAGCGGCTCGAGCACCGACCACAGGTAGCCCAGGGCCGAGGACGCGTACCGGACCTTGAGGTCGCGGGCGACCAGCAGCAGGACCGCGCGCCGCCGCAGCCACAGCGCGCGGGGCCGGGCGACGACGGCGGGCAGCGGGCGGGCCGGGCGGCTCGGGGCGGCCGCCGGCGCCAGCGTCCCGACGGCGTCGGTGGTCACGCCGCCGTCCTCCGCGCCGCCGTCCCGGGTGCCGCCGTGGCGGGTGCCGCCGTCCCGACCGCCGCGGTGCCCCGCAGCACCGTGCCGGGGGCCGGCCGGCTCCCGGGGCGGCGGCCGAACAGGAAGCCGCTGCCCCAGCTGAGGTGGATGGTGGCCAGCACGGCCGGGAACCAGGCCCGCGCCCGCCAGGGGAGGTCGCGGCTCTCGGCCAGGGCGGCGACGACCGCGCCCATGCCGTAGCCGACGGGGGCCAGCCAGCCCAGGTGCAGCACCGGGGCGTCGGCGACCGCGCCCGCGACGCCGGCCACCGTGCCGGCGAGGATGGCGGCCGTGGCGGCCGGCGGCGCGAGGTAGCGCGCCCGGACCGAGTCGGGGTGCTGCCGGATGACCTCCCGCCGCCACCGGCCGGTGTGGAAGAACTGCCGGACCAGCTCGGTCCAGGACGAGCGCGGCCGGTAGGTGACCGCGAGCTCCGGGGAGAACCAGACGACGCCGCCGGCCTGCCGGATGCGGTGGTTGAGCTCCCAGTCCTGGGCGCGGTGGTAGTGCTCGTCGAAGCCGCCGAGGAGGTCGAGGACCTCGCGGCGGAAGACGCCGAGGTACACCGAGTCGGCCGGCCCCTCGGCGCCGCCCACGTGGAAGCTGCCCCCGCCGAGGCCGATCTTCGACGAGTAGGCCCGGGCGACCGCCTGCTCGAAGCCGGTGACGCCGACCGCCATCATCAGCCCGCCGACGTTGGCCGCACCGGTCGACTCGAGCAGCGACACGGCGCGCTCCAGGTAGCCGGGCAGCAGGATGCCGTGCCCGTCGACGCGGGCGACGATGCCGTGGCTGGACGCCTGCACCGCGGTGTTGAGGCCGCAGGGGGTCCGGCCGCTGGGGTTGCGCACCAGCTTGACCCGGGGGTCCGTGGCGGCGAGCTCCCGGGCGATGCGGTCGGTGCCGTCCCGGGAGGGCCCGAGCGCGATGACGAGCTCGACCTCGCCGGGGTACTCCTGGGCGAGGATCTGCGTGACGCTGGACGCCAGGTGCGGCGCCTCGTTGAGCACCGGCATGACCACCGAGACGGCCGGCCAGGCCCGCTGGGGCGCGACGGCGATCTCGTCAGGGAGGCCATCCGGCACCGGTGCGTACGTCTCTGTCATGACGCGGTGACTCTAAGTTCCGGAATACCCCGGGTGGAGTCGTACGCGACGTTTCGTCGACATCTGCCCCCGGCGACACGCTGCTCCGTTCACACCCGTCCCAGGGGTCCCACGGGCGGGGCGGCGGCAGTGACGAACCACCCCGTCCGCCGGTCAGAGCAGGCGGTTGGTGGCCGCCCACCGGGTGAGCTCGTTGCGGTTGGACAGCTGGAGCTTGCGCAGCACGTTGGAGGCGTGGGACTCCACCGTCTTCACCGAGATGAACAGCCGCGAGCCGATCTCGCGGTAGGTGTAGCCGCGGGCCAGCAGCTGCATCACCTCGCGCTCCCGGGCGCTGAGCAGGTCCAGCCCCGGGTCGGTCGCGGGGTCCTCCGGCGGCGGTGGGGACGACGGCGTCGCGGCGAAGGCGTCGAGCACGAACCCGGCCAGCCGCGGGCTGAACACGACGTCGCCGTCGGCCACCCGCTGCACCGCGTCGCGCAGGTCGGGGCCGGAGATGGTCTTGGTGACGTAGCCGCGGGCGCCGGCCCGGATGACCGCGATGACGTCCTCGGCGGCGTCGGAGACCGACAGGGCCAGCCAGCGCACCGCCGGCAGCTCGGCGCGCAGCTCCTCGAGCACCGCCCGGCCACCGCCCCCCGGCAGGTGGACGTCGAGCAGCACGACGTCCGGCCGGGTGGCGCGGATGCCCTCGACGGCGCCGGCGACGTCGGCGGCCTCGCCCACCACGTCGACGGCGTCCCCCAGCTCGGCGCGCACGCCCGAGCGCACCATGGCGTGGTCGTCGACCAGGAACACGCGGACGGCGGCACCCGGCGTCGTCACGCGGCCGCCTCCCGCGGCAGCACCAGCTCCACCTCGGTCCCCTCGCCCGGCGCCGAGCGCACCGTCGCCGTGCCGCCGACCCGGGCCAGCCGGCCGCTCACCGAGTCCCGCAGCCCGCGCCGGTCGTCGGACACCGTCTCGGGGTCGAAGCCCTTGCCGCGGTCGCGGACGAAGACGGCCACGCTGCCTCGGGTGACCTCGGTGTAGAGGTCGGCCGTCGGCACCCCGGCGTGCTTGGCCGCGTTGACCAGGGCCTCGCGGGTGGCCGCGCCCAGCGCGGCGAGCGCGTCGTCCACCGGCGCGTCGCCGACCACCACCGACTCGACGGTGAGGTCGTGGTCGGCCTCCACGTCGGCGACCATGCCGGAGACCAGCGCCGCCCACGTCCCGCCGGCCGCCTTCGCCGGCTCGTAGAGCCAGGTGCGGAGCTCGCGCTCCTGGCCGCGCGCCAGCCGGGCGACGGCGGTGGGGTCGTCGGCGTGCCGCTGGATGAGGGCGAGGGTCTGCAGCACCGAGTCGTGCAGGTGGGCGGCCACCGCGGCGCGCTCCTCCGAGCGGACCCGCGCGGTCCGCTCCGCCTCGCGGGAGGCCAGCAGCCGGCGCCAGACCGGCGCGGTGGCCAGCGCGACGCCGACCAGGATGACCAGCGTGGCGGTGAACCCGTTGCGCGCGTTGGCCAGCTGGCCGGTCGTGGCCAGCAGCAGGACCAGCCCGAGCACGCCGAGCAGCACGCCCCCCGCCAGGGCCCAGCGCACGTGCGCGCCGGCGAGCGTGCGGCCGGTGTCCAGCTGCCGCCAGATGACCGCGAGGCCCCCGCAGACCAGCAGCAGCGGCAGCACCAGGTCGCTGTTGCCCCAGCTGGCGACCTGGGTGACCAGCACCAGGACACCGCCGCCGAGCAGGGTGAGCCCGAGCTTCTGCCGGCTGCTGGGCTCGTCGCCGACCACGGCGGCCGGGGCGGGCGCGTCCACGTCGGCCACCGGCATGAAGAACCACAGCAGCGCGTAGGTGATGACGCCGATCCCGGTCACGGCCAGCACGACGAAGGTGATCCGCACGACCAGCGGGTCCAGCCGCAGGTGCGCGGCCGTCCCCGCGGCCACCCCGGAGAGCATCCGCCCGGACCGCGGGCGCGCCAGCGGTGCGCGCGCGGGCACCGGGGCGCTCGTCGGGGTGCTCGGCGGGCCGCCCGCCGGGGCCGACGCCGGGGTTGTCGTCGTCACGCACCGATCGTCGCACCGCCGGGGGTGCAGACGACACGGGGAACCACCCGGGAAGAGGACCCGGGTCGATTGGGGAGCTTCCCTGATGGTCGGGGCGGCCGCCGCTGGCGCACGCTCGGGGCCATGACCTCCTCCGTCCCCCCCGCTCCCCCGTTCCCCGACCCACCGCCACCGGCCCCGCCGGCGCGACCGCCGCTGCAGCGCAGCCGCAGCGACCGCGTCCTCGGCGGCGTCGCCGGCGGCCTGGCCGACTACACCGGCATCGACGCGCTCCTGTGGCGGGTCGCGTTCGTGGCCCTCACCCTCGCCGGCGGGACCGGCGTCCTGGTGTACGCGCTGCTGTGGCTGCTCACCCCGGCCGCACCCGCGGTGCCCGGTGCCCCGGCCCCGCGGAGCGCGGCCCCGCCGGCGCCGCGCTCACCCGTGCCCCGGATCACCGTCGCCGGGCTGCTCATCGTGGTCGGCGTGCTGGTGCTGCTCAGCCGGCTCGGCGACTGGGACCCCGGGCCCCGGGGCTTCCTCGGCACGGCCCTGCTGGTGGTGGGCCTGGGCCTGCTCGCCCTCTCCGTCACCGGCGTCCGGCGCGGCCGCGGCGGGCTGATCGCGCTCGGTGTGCTGCTGTCGTTCGCCCTCGCGGCGGCGTCCGCGGAGCCGTGGGAGGACGTCGAGGGCGGCATCGGCGACCGCACCTACCGCCCGCTGTCGGCGGAGTCGGTGCGCCCGGTCTACCACCTGGGCGTGGGCGACACCCTGCTCGACCTCTCCCGGGTCGACCTGTCCGACCTCGACGACCCGATCGAGACGCGGGTGGACGCCGGTGTCGGCGACGTCGACGTCCTCGTGCCCCGGTCGGCCGACGTCCGGGTCGAGGTCGACAGCGGGATCGGCCGCGTCGAGGTGCTCGACGGGGATTCCGGCGGAGGCTTCTCCGCCGGCGAGGGTCCGGAGTCCTGGGCCGGCGACGGGGACCCCGAGATCGTGCTGACCATCCACGCCGGCATCGGTGACGTGGAGGTGGACCGTGCCTGACTACAGCGAGTTCCCGACGACCCCGACGGCCTGGCAGGAGGCGGCCTGGCGGGACGTGGCGCCCCTGCCGCTGGAGGCCCCGCCGCCCCCGCAGCGCCGCGGGATCGACCTGACCGCCTTCGTCGCCGGCCTGGTGTTCGTCGTCGTGGCGATCACCGCGATGGTCGGCGCGGTCCTGCCCTTCGACCTGGTGGCCGACGGCGGCCTGCTGTGGCTCCTCCTGATCGGTGGCGGGGTCGCGCTGCTGGTCACCGAGGTGCGCAGGCTGCGGCGCGGGCGGAGCTGACCCGCGGGGGGTGGGTCCGGGAGGGGCCGGGGAGCGGACCGCTCCCCGGCCCCTCCTGCTGCCCGGGGGTGCTCAGCCGCTGAGGACGGCGAGCCCGACCGTGCCCAGGTAGATCGCCGGCAGCGCGTAGCCCTCGAACCCGACCCCGTTGCGGTCGCGCATCACCAGGCCACCGCAGAGCACGGTGGTCATCAGGACCGTGCCACCGAGCAGCACGAGGCTGACGTCGCCGGCGTCCCGGTACACGGGGCCCTCGAGGTAGAAGACGTCGGCGACGGCGATCATCAGGGTGTCGAAGACGTTGCCGCCGATGATGTTCCCGACCCCCAGCGTCAGCGCGCCCATGCGGACCGCGGTGAGCAGCACGACGAGCTCGGGCAGCGAGGTCAGCGCGGTCGTCAGCGTGAAGCCGACCAGCCCGCTGGGCAGCCCGGTGGCCGCGACCACCCCGAGCCCGCCCTTCCCGATGGCCCACCCGGCGGCGCCGACGACCAGGCCCAGGGCGGCCAGCCCGGCCCAGAGCCGACCGGTGGAGGCGTCCGAGCCCGGCTCCTCCTGGTCCTCCTCGGTCGAGGTGCTCGAGGTGTGGGTGGGTAACCACATCGGGTGGTCGTGCATCCGCCGGAGCAGCACCAGCCCGTAGCCGTACAGCACCGGGATGAGCAGGGTGAGCGGGTGGATCCACCCCCACCGGAGGGCCGGTGTCGCGTAGGCCATCACCGGGACCGCCAGCAGCGCCACCAGGATGAGCGCCTGCATGACGTTCTCCAGCGACGCGGCCGCGTGCTCCAGGTTGGCCCGCCGGTACACGAGGTCGGCGATCGCCAGCCACACCGTCTGGATCGCCACCCCGCCGATGGGGTTGGCCAGGCCGAACGCCGGGTCGCCCTCCAGGGAACCGGTGATCGTGGTGACGATGCCGGGGAGCGAGGTGACGGCGCCGAGCAGCAGGGCCCCGCCGACGGCGTCCCCGAGCCCGGTCCGCTCGGCCAGCTCGTCGGCCACCCGGGTGAGCCGCACGCCCGCGACGACGATGGCCGCTCCGGCGGCGGCCAGCGCCAGGAGGCTCGGGAGCAGCGGCCACGTACCCACCGCTCGCTCCCGTCCGCCGTCCGTCCCCCGTCCGCCCCAGCTCATCACACCGCGGGCGGTACGGCGCGCGGGCGGCCGGTTCAGCCCACCCGTGCGCAGAACGCCAGGGCCCGCTCCCAGAGCAGGGCCGTCGCCTCCGGGTCGTACTCGGCCGGCAGCCCCGGGTCGGTGAACAGGTGCCCGGACCCGGGGTACTCGAAGACCTCCACGGCGCCCCCGCCGGCCCGGGCGTCGGCGAGCAGCCGGTCGGCCCACTCCGGACGGCCGAACGGGTCGCCCTCGGTGTGGTGCAGCTGGGCCGGCATCCCGGCCGGCCAGCGGACGCCGTCCCCCAGGAGGGCGAGCGGGAGGGCTCCGGAGAGCAGCAGCAGGCCGGCGCACCGCCGCCGGGTGGCGACGTGCTCGGCCATGCCCGCCCCGTTGGAGAAGCCGGCGGCGACGAAGCCGTCGCGCAGCTCAGCGACGCCGTCGAGGGCGGTGGCCATGAGCGCGGGGAAGCCGAGCGCCTCGACGTGGGCGCCGGCCTCGGCGTAGTCGTCGAAGCACCGCCCGCCGTACTGGTCGACCACGACCACGTCGTGGCCGGCGGCGCGGAGGCGCTCGGCGGCGTCGGTGACGCCGGGGCGGACGCCGAGTGCGGAGTGGAAGAGCGCGACGGTGGTCATGCGAGGACCCTCCCGCGCTCCTGGTGACACCGTCCTGTCACCGTCCCTGCCACGATCTCCGGCGTGAACCGCACCGACCGGTTGCACGCGCTGACCGAGGAGCTGCGCCGGGCGGGCCCGCGCGGCCGGACCGCGCAGCGGCTGGCCGATCTCCTCGAGGTCTCCCCCCGCACGGTCAAGCGGGACGTCGCCGCGCTGCAGCAGGGCGGGGTGCCGATCTGGGCGACGGCCGGGCCGGGCGGCGGGTACGTGCTGGACGCCGTCGCCACCCTGCCACCGGTCAACCTCACCCCGGCCCAGGCGATCGCGGTGGCGGTCGCGCTCGCCGGCGCGACCGACGCACCGTTCGCGGCCGACGGCCGCGCGGCCCTCGAGAAGGTGCTCGACGCGCTCGGTCCGTCGGCGCGGGCGGAGGTGGAGCGACTCGGCGGCCGGGTGTGGGTGCGGGGCGGCCCGGCGCGCCGCCCGGACACCGCCGCGGTGCTGGAGGAGGCGGTGGCGCGGCGTCGGGTCGTGGCGATCAGCTACCGCGACCGGCACGGGACGGCGTCCCGGCGCCGGGTCGAGCCGCACCTGCTCGCCGGCACCGGCGGCCGCTGGTACCTCGTGGGCTGGTGCCGCGAGCGGGACGCGCCGCGCTGGTTCCGCTGGGAGCGGATCGAGCGGGCGGACCTGACGTCCGAGACGGCACCGCAGCGCGATCCCGCGGTCTACGGGACCCCACCGCCGGACGCGCACCCGGTCCGGTGACGTGCTGGAACGGCCCCGCTGCAGGGGCCGCGCGAGCCCGGTGAGGTGCTGGGACGGCCCCGTCCCGGGTCCCGCCCTGAGCTCTGATGGCCCCGTCCGGAGGCTCGCCCCGAGCGTGCGCGGGGTGAGGGGGACGGGGTCCTTCGAGGGGAGGACGGGGTCCTGCTACTCCCACTCGATGGTGCCCGGGGGCTTGCTCGTCACGTCGAGCACGACGCGGTTGACCTCGTGCACCTCGTTGGTGATCCGGGTGGAGATGCGGGCCAGCACGTCGTAGGGCAGCCGGGTCCAGTCGGCGGTCATCGCGTCCTCGCTGGAGACGGGGCGCAGCACGACCGGGTGGCCGTAGGTCCGCCCGTCGCCCTGGACGCCCACCGAGCGGACGTCGGCCAGCAGGACCACCGGGCACTGCCAGATCTCGCGGTCCAGGCCGGCCGCGGTGAGCTCCGCCCGGGCGATCGCGTCGGCGCGGCGCAGCACGTCGAGCCGCTCGGCGGTCACCTCGCCCACGATGCGGATGCCCAGACCGGGGCCCGGGAAGGGCTGCCGCCAGACCAGTGACTCGGGCAGGCCCAGCCGGAGGCCGACCGCGCGCACCTCGTCCTTGAAGAGGGTCCGCAGGGGCTCGACCAGGGTGAAGGTGAGGTCCTCGGGGAGCCCGCCGACGTTGTGGTGGCTCTTGATGTTCGCCGTCCCGGTGCCGCCGCCGGACTCCACGACGTCCGGGTAGAGCGTCCCCTGCACGAGGAAGTCCACGGTCTCGCCGTGGGCCTTCGCGTCGGCGACGACGTCGAGCGCGGCCTGCTCGAAGACCCGGATGAACTCGCGGCCGATGGTCTTGCGCTTCTCCTCGGGGTCGGCGACCCCGGCCAGCGCGCCGAGGAACTGCTCGCGCGCGTCGACCACGCGCAGGTCGGCGCCGGTGACGGCGACGAAGTCGCGCTCGATCTGCTCGGTCTCCTCCTCGCGCATCAGCCCGTGGTCGACGTAGACGCAGGTCAGCCGGTCCCCGATCGCCCGCTGCACGAGGGCGGCGGCGACGGCCGAGTCCACCCCGCCGGACAGCGCGCACAGCGCCCGCCGGTCCCCGACCTGGGCGCGGATCCGCTCGACCTGCTCCTCGACGACGTTGGCCGTCGTCCAGGTCGGCTCCAGTCCGGCGATGTCGAAGAGGAAGTGCTCGAGCACCGTCTGCCCGTGCGCGGTGTGCCGGACCTCGGGGTGGAACTGCACGCCGGCCAGCCGGCGGTCGACGTCCTCGAAGGCCGCGACCGGCGCACCGGTGGAGGTGGCGGTGACCGTGAACCCGGGCGGGGCCTGCGACACCGCGTCGCCGTGGCTCATCCACACGTTCTGCTCGACCGGCAGCGAGCCGAACAGCCGGCCCTGGGTGGTCACCGTCAGCGGCGTCCCGCCGTACTCCCGGTCGCCGGTGCGGGCCACCGTGCCGCCCAGGGACGCGGCCATCGCCTGGAAGCCGTAGCAGATGCCGAAGGCCGGGACGCCGGACTCGAACAGCGTCGGGTCGACCTGCGGGGCCCCCTCGGCGTACACGCTGGACGGGCCGCCGGAGAGCACGATCGCCGCGGGCTTGCGGGCGACGACCTCCTCGGCCGGCACGTCGGAGGGCACGATCTCGGAGTAGACGCCCGCCTCCCGGATCCGCCGGGCGATCAGCTGCGCGTACTGGGCGCCGAAGTCGACGACCAGGACGGTGGGGAACTCCATCAGGCCTCCCGGCCCCCGATCACCAGGTCGACCCGCTGGAACTCCTTCAGGTCGCGGTAGCCCGTCTTGGCCATCGTGCGGGCCAGCGCGCCGAAGAGGTTGGTGCGGCCGTCGGCGGCCTCCGCCGGGCCGAGCAGGACCTGCTCGAGCGGGCCGGCCGGGGGCAGCGGCGCGGAGGTGGAGCCGCGCGGCAGCCGGGGGTGCGCGGCCACCGAGTCCCACCAGATGCCGCCGCCGGGAGCCTCCTCGGCGATCCGCAGCGGCTCACCGATCTGGACGGCGTCGGCGCCGCAGGCCAGCGCCCGGGCGATCGCCCCGCTGGTCTCGATGCGCCCGTTGGCGATGACGTGCACGTAGCGCCCGCCGGTCTCGTCGAGGTAGTCGCGGCGGGCGGCCGCGGCGTCGGCGATGGCGCTGGCCAGCGGCACCCGGATGCCCATGACGGCGTCGCTGGTGCTGAAGCTGTCGGCGCCGACGCCGACGATGACGCCGGCCGCCCCGGTGCGCATGAGGTGCAGCGCGGTCTGGTAGTTCGCCGCCCCGCCCACGATGACCGGGACGTCGAGGTCGGCGATGAACTCCTTGAGGTTGAGCGCGTCCCCCTGGGTGGTCACGTGCTCGGCGGAGACGATCGTGCCCTGGATGACCAGCAGGTCCACGCCGGCGGCCAGCACGGTCGGCGCCAGCTGCAGGGTGTGCTGCGGGGAGACCCGGACGGCGGTGGTGACGCCGGCGTCGCGCATCTGCTTCACCCGGGCGGTGAGCAGGTCCGGCTTGACCGGCTCGGAGTAGACCTCCTGGAGCAGCGCCGTGGGCGGTGCGCCCCCGTCGGCGGCGTCCCGGAGCCGGGCGAAGACGGGGTCGGGGTCGTCGTAGCGGGTCCACAGACCCTCGGCGTTGAGCACGCCCAGGCCCCCGGCCCGGCCCACGGCCACGGCGGTCGCCGGGCTCACCACGGCGTCCGACGGGCTGGTGACCAGCGGGATCTCGAACCGGAAGGCGTCGATCTGCCAGGCGGTGGAGACGTCGTCGACGTCCCGGGTGCGCCGGGAGGGCACGATCGAGACCTCGTCGAGGTCGTAGCCGCGGCGGGCGAAGCGGTTGAGCCCGATCTCGACGGTGTCGCGCACGTTCACCTCAGCGGCCTCGGTAGTTGGGGGCCTCGACGGTCATCTGGATGTCGTGCGGGTGGCTCTCCACCAGGCCCGCCGACGTGATCCGGGTGAGCCGGCCGCGCTCCTGGAGCTCCGCGACGGTGGCCGCCCCGGCGTAGCCCATGGAGGCGCGCAGCCCGCCGACGAGCTGGTGGGCCACGGTGGCCAGGGCGCCGCGGTAGGGCACCTGCCCCTCGATGCCCTCGGGGACGAGCTTGTCGTCGGAGAGGACGTCGTCGGCGAAGTACCGGTCCCGGCTGAAGGACTGGTTGCCGCGCTTCTGCATGGCACCGAGCGACCCCATGCCGCGGTAGGTCTTGTACTGCTTGCCGTTCATGAAGACCAGCTCGCCGGGCGCCTCCTCGACGCCGGCGAACAGCCCGCCGATCATCACGGTGTCGGCGCCGGCGACCAGGGCCTTGGCGATGTCGCCGGAGTACTGCAGACCGCCGTCGGCGATGACCGGCACGCCGGCCGGCTTCGCGGCCAGGCTCGCCTCGTGGATCGCGGTGACCTGGGGGACGCCGACCCCGGCCACCACGCGGGTGGTGCAGATCGAGCCGGGGCCGACGCCGACCTTCACCGCGTCCACCCCCGCGTCGACCAGCGCCTGCGCGCCGGCCCGCGTGGCGACGTTGCCGCCGACCACCTGCACGCCGCCGTCGCCGCCGAAGTCCGCCCGCACCCGGGCCACCATGTCGAGGACGGCTCGCTGGTGGCCGTGCGCGGTGTCGACGACGAGCACGTCGACCCCCGCGTCGACCAGCAGCCCGGCCCGCTTGTAGGCGTCCTCGCCCACACCGAGGGCCGCCCCCACGACGAGCCGGCCGTCGGCGTCCTTGGTGGCGTGCGGGTACTGGTCGCGCTTGACGAAGTCCTTGACGGTGATCAGCCCGCGCAGCCGGCCGGCGTCGTCCACGATCGGCAGCTTCTCGATCTTGTTCTTGGCGAGCAGCGCCAGCGCGGTGTCGGCGTCCACGCCCACGGGCGCGGTGATCAGCGGCATCGGCGTCATCACGTCGCGGACCAGGCGGTGCTGGTCGGTCTCGAAGCGCATGTCGCGGTTGGTGCAGATGCCGACCAGGACGCCGTCGGCGTCCACGACCGGCGCACCGGAGATCCGGTAGCGGGCGGACAGGGCGTCCACCTCGGCGAGGGTGTTGTCCGGGGAGCAGGTGACCGGGTTGGTCACCATCCCGGCCTCCGAGCGCTTGACCAGGTCGACCTGGCCGGCCTGCTCCTCGGCGGCGAGGTTGCGGTGCAGGACGCCGACGCCGCCGACGCGGGCCATGGCGATCGCCATGCGGGCCTCGGTCACCGTGTCCATGGCGCTGGACAGCAGGGGGACGGCCAGGCGGATCCCGCGGGTCAGCCGGCTGCTGGTGTCGACGTCGGCCGGGACGACGTCGGACTCGCCCGGGATGAGGAGCACGTCGTCGTAGGTGAGGCCGAGGGGTGCGAACTTCGCCGGCAGCTCGGGTGCTCGGTCGTCGGGCTGCATGGGCGCCACTACCTCCGGATCGGGCCGGCACCCTCGTGGGCGCCCGGGGTTCCGGGTCCGATCGTAGGCGGCGGCTCCCGGGGGGGCGGTGTGATGCCCGCCGGGCCACTACCGTGGACACGTGAGTGCGTTCGATGACGGCCCCGACTTCGGGGCCCCCGACCAGCCGGGTCCGCCGCCGCTGACCATGGAGGAGCGGGCCGGCGTCCTGGACGACCTCGCCGAGCTGGAGGTGTTCCGCACGCTGCTGGAACCCACGGGGATCAAGGGGATCGTCGTGGACTGCCCCGACTGCGACGAGGAGCACCACGTCGACTGGGCCCTCATGCAGGCCAACCTGCGGCAGTTGCTGGAGGAGGGGCAGACCGGCCGGCACGAGCCGCCGTTCGACCCCGATCCCGACGACTACGTCAGCTGGGACTACGCCAGCGGGTACGCCGACGGGGTGGCCGCCCGCGCCGAGCGCGAGGAGCCCGGCTCCGGGCGCACCGGCCGGCACGCCCGCGACGACTGAGCGGCTCGGCACCGACCGCGAGAACACGGTGAGCGCCCCCTCCTGAGGTGGGAGGGGGCGCTCACCGTGTTCTCGTCCCGGAGGACCGCCGTGTCACTGCATCATGCCCCGGCGGAACCCGGTGGCGACCGCCTCGGCGCGGTCCTTGGCGCCGAGCTTGCGGAACAGCCGGCGGGCGTGGGTCTTGATCGTGTCCTCGGAGAGGTAGAGCTCGCGGCCGATCTGCGCGTTGCTCTTCCCCTGGCTCATGCCGGTGAGCACCTGCATCTCCCGCATGGACAGCGCGACCGGGGCGACCTCGCGCACCGTGGAGCGCACCGTCGTGGGTGCGGAGCCCGCCAGCGGGGTGGCCCCGTTCCAGGACGGCGCGCCGTTCGAGGCACCGACCGAGGCCAGCGGGACCCCGGCGTGCGGGGCACCCGGCACCGGCGGCCGCCCGTCGACGCGCAGCCCCACGCGGGACAGCCCCAGGCCCATCTCCAGCGCGCTGGCGTCCCAGCGCAGGTAGCCGCGGGCCCCCGCGGCGACGGCGGCCCGCACGGTCTCGGCGTCGTCCGGGGCGCCGAGCACGAGCACCCGCAGGCGGGGGTGCGCGCGCAGGGCCTGGGTGGCGACCGTCAGGCCGGAGTCGACGGCGCGCTGGGTGCCGATCAGCAGGACGTCGGGCATCCGGGTGGCCAGGCGGGCCATGAGCGCGGCGGCGTCCCCCACGACCTCGACCCGGCTGACGAACGGCAGCGCCACCAGGCGGCCGGCGATGTCGTCGCGCACCCGGCGGCGCTCGTCGTAGACCCAGACGGTGGTGGTGCCCTGACCCGGGCCGCGCATCCTGTCGTCGATCACGGTTGCTCCTCGTCCCCCCGGCGACGTCCGTGCCCCCGGATTACGGCCGCCCCGCGGGGGGCTCCCCACGGGATACGGCACGACCTGGGATCACCTTGATCGAGCGCCTGGGAGGGCGACAGCGCCTCTCACCCAGCGGGGGGAGGGCGGAACCGGGAAAATGCGGGGTCGACGTGTGTTTGACCCGTCGAGGCGAAGGGCACCGGCCCCGTGCGGCCGGGATGTCCCCTCCGGCTGGCACCGAGCCGAGGAGGACCGACATGGCCGACATCCGCCGACTCCCGACACCCGTGGCCGAGGTGTGGGACTGGCAGCTGCACGGGGCCTGCCGTGGCGAGAGCACCGCCCTGTTCTTCCACCCGGACGGTGAGCGCGGTCCGGCCCGGGCCCGGCGCCAGCAGGCCGCCAAGGCCGTGTGCGCCCGCTGCCCCGTCGTCGACGCCTGCCTGAAGCACGCCCTGGCCGTCCGCGAGCCCTACGGCGTGTGGGGCGGCATGAGCGAGGAGGAGCGGGCCCGGCTGATCGCCGCGGAGCCCGCCGCCGTCGCCGCGGGCGTGTGAGCCCGCCCCCTGACATCACCGAGGGCCGGTCCAGCAGCTGCTGGGCCGGCCCTCGGTCGCTCACCCACCCGGGTGGCGGCGGGCGGCCATGCGCTCGTCGTGCACCCACGTGGCGCCCCGGTCGCGGGAGCTCTCCGCCCACCAGGTGAAGGCGTCGGGGGTGACGTCGGTGAACCGCCAGCGCAGCCAGGGCTCCTCGTCGTCGCTGAGCAGGACGACGTCCTCCCCCTGCCGGTGACCGACGAAGCGCCGGACCCGGCCGTTGACCGGGTCCATCCAGGTCGACAGCCACCGCCCCCCGGCCGGGTGCGGGAAGCGGACCGTGGTCCCGTGGAAGGCCAGCGGCGGGACGCCCTCGCCGGGCTCACCGCGACCGGGGACGATCCAGACGTCCTGGACCGCGCGGCCGCCCAGCACCCAGCCCACGTGCAGCTCCCCGGTGGCCCGGTGCCAGGCGCCATCGGGGCCCAGCCCGGTCCAGTCGAGGTCCCAGGCCCCCACGAGCCGCCCGAAGTCGTCGAGGTCGGCCCCGGGCGCCGCGCCGGGTGCGTGCAGTGCGTCGGCCAGCATGTCGCCACCTCCGTCAGCATCCTGTCGGTACGACAGTACGCTGTCACATGTGGACGACGTTCTCGCCGCGTACCGCCTGCTCGTCGCCGACGTCTACGAGCTCGCCGGCGCCTCACGCCGCACGAGCGAGGCGATCGCCGCCGGCGCGGGTCAGACCGCGGCCCGGTGGCACGTGCTCAGCGTGCTGTCCGACGCGCCCCGCACCGTCGCCGACGCCGCGCGCCGGCTCGGCCTGGCGCGGCAGTCGGTCCAGCGGGTGGCCGACGACCTGGTCGCCGCCGGGCTGCTCGTGCGCACCCCCAACCCGGACCACCGGACCGCCCCGCTGCTGTCGGTCACGGCCGAGGGGCGCCGGACGCTCGAGGAGCTGGTCCGGCGGGGCGACGACCGGCGCGCACGGGTCCTGGCGGCCACCGGCCTGACGGCGGCGGAGCTGGCGGCGTGCCGGGACGTCGTCCGCCGGCTCGTCGCCGCGCTGGCCGCCGACGGCGGCCGTCCCACCGGCTGAGCGCCCGGGCCCCGGGCGACGGACGGGAGAACGGCGGACGGGAGAACGGCGGCGGGGGCCGGCCCGGCGAACCGGACCGACCCCCGCCACCCCGTCAGACCCCGGTCGGGGGTCGCGCCGGGCGGCGCGCCCCCCGACCGGGGTCCTCGCTCAGTGGGCGTGCCCGTGGCCGTGCGAGTGACCGTGGGTGTGGTGCCCGGCGTGCTCGTGCTCCTCCTCCGGCGCCTCCACGACGGCGGAGTCGGTGGTCAGCACCATGGAGGCGATCGAGACGGCGTTCGAGAGCGCGGCCTTGGTGACCTTGACCGGGTCGATGACGCCCTGGGCGGCCAGGTCGCCGTACTCGCCGGTCGCGGCGTTGAAGCCCGAGCCCTTGCCGGCCTCGCGGACCTTGGCGACCACGACGCGGCCCTCGAAACCGGCGTTCTCGGCGATCCGCACCAGCGGCTCGTCGAGGGCGGCCTTCACGGCGCGGGCGCCGATCAGCTCGTCACCGTCGAGGTCGAGGGCGTCGATCGCGGCGACCGCGTGCACCAGCGCGGAACCGCCACCGGGGACGACGCCCTCCTCCACCGCCGCGCGGGTGGCGGCGATGGCGTCCTCGATCCGGTGCTTCTTCTCCTTCATCTCGACCTCGGTGGCCGCGCCGACGCGGATGACCCCGATGCCGCCGGCCAGCTTGGCCAGCCGCTCCTGCAGCTTCTCGCGGTCCCAGTCGGAGTCGGTCGCCTCGATCTCGCGGCGGATCTGCGCGACGCGGTCGCCGATGGCCTGCGTCGTCCCGCCGCCGTCGACGACGGTGGTGGCGTCCTTGGTGACGGTCACCCGGCGCGCGGTGCCGAGGACCTCGAGGCCCACGGAGTCGAGCTTGAGGCCGACGTCCTCGCTGACCACCTGACCGCCGGTGACGACGGCGAGGTCGGTCATGAAGGCCTTGCGGCGGTCACCGAAGTACGGCGACTTCACCGCGACGACCTTGACGGTCTTGCGGATGGAGTTGACGACCAGGGTGGACAGCGCCTCGCCCTCGACGTCCTCGGCGACGATCAGCAGCGGCCGGCTGCCGGTGGAGAGCACCTTCTCCAGCAGCGGGAGCAGGTCGGCCAGCGCGCTGATCTTGCCGCTGACCAGCAGGACGAGGGCGTCGTCGAGGACGGCCTCCATCGCCTCGGGGTCGGTGACGAAGTACGGCGAGAGGTAGCCCTTGTCGAACTGGACGCCCTCGGTGACCTCCAGCTCGGTGGAGAGGGTGTTGCTCTCCTCGACGGTGATGACGCCGTCCTTGCCGACCTTCTCCATCGCCTCGCCGATGAGCCGGCCGACCTCGGCGTCCTGCGCGGAGATGGTGGCGACCTCGGCGACCGAGCGCTGGTCGTCGACCGGGATGGCGACCGAGTCCAGCTGCGCGGTGACCGCCTCGGCGGCGGCGCGCATGCCCCGGCCGAGGCCCATGGGGTTGGCGCCGGCGGCGACGGTCCGCATGCCCTGGTGGACCAGCGCCTGGGCCAGCACGGTGGCCGTGGTGGTGCCGTCACCGGCGACGTCGTTGGTCTTGGTGGCGACGTTCTTGGCCAGCTGGGCGCCGAGGTTCTCGTACGGGTCCTCGAGCTCCACCTCGCGGGCGATGGTGACCCCGTCGTTGGTGATGGTCGGGGCGCCGAACTTCTTGTCGAGGACGACGTTGCGGCCGCGCGGGCCGAGGGTCACCTTGACCGCGTCGGCCAGCTTGTCCACGCCGCGCTCGAGCGCGCGGCGGGCGTCCTCGTTGAACTTGATGATCTTGGCCATGGGGCCCTTCCGATCAAGGGTGCAGGGGGGGTGGGACGACGACCGCCCCGGGACCCGGTCACAGTCGGGTCGCCGGGGCGGTCGGAGGGAGGACCTCGTCCCTCTCACGCCTCGCACGCTCGGCGCGAGCCTCCGGACGAGGCCGGAGAGGACGAGGGTCTCCTGCTAGAGGAGCGCCGTCACTTCTCCACGACGGCGAGCAGGTCGCGGGCGGAGAGCACCAGGTACTCCTCGCCGGCGTACTTGACCTCGGTGCCGCCGTACTTCGAGTAGATGACGACGTCGCCGACCTTGACGTCGAGCGGGACGCGGTTGCCGTTGTCGTCGACGCGGCCGGGGCCCACGGCCACGACCGTGCCCTCCTGCGGCTTCTCCTTGGCGGTGTCCGGGATGACCAGACCCGAGGCGGTGGTGGTCTCGGCCTCGTTGGCCTGGACCACGACGCGGTCCTCCAGCGGCTTGATGGTGACCTTGGTAGCGGTCGTCACGTCGGTGACGCCCCCTTCTGGCTCGGACGGCTGGGTAGGTGTAGCTGATGCTGTGGCACGGAGGCCGGGCCTGCCGTCGCGGGGGTCAGGCACCTGCCCGTGTCGGTTGGCACTCTACCCAGGAGAGTGCCAGCCACTCAACCGGGTCCCCCGGCCCCGGGAGCAGCGGGCGTGCGCGACCCTGACGGCGTGCCCGACGACCTCACCGCGCTGCGCGCGCTGCGCACCCCCGCCGGGGAACGGGCGACCGCCCGGGCCGCCGACCTGCTCGCCGGGGGCGCCGAGGTGCTGGCCGGCCTGACCCGGCTGCGCGCCGAGGTGGGGACCGAGCTGGCCGGCCCGGCATGGGAGCTCGCCCGGCTGCGGGCCCGCGCCCGGCCGGTGTTCGGCGCGGACGCCGACGTCCTGCTGCTGACCGCCGACACCCTCGAGCAGGCCGGCCGCCCGGCGCTGGCCGCCCGCCGGGCGGCGCGGCTGCTCGCCGACGGCACCGACCCGGCCGCCGATCTCGGGTGCGCCTCGGGCACCGACGCGATCGCCCTCGCCCGGGCCGGCGCGGCGGTGGTCGCGGTCGACCGCGACCCCGTTGCCCGGGAGCTGACCGCCGCGAACGCCGGGGCCCTGGGTCTGGCCGACCGGGTCACCGTGGTGGACGCCGACGTCGTCGACCTGGTCGCCGCCGCCGACGGGGGGACGGTGGCCGGGTGCCGCGCCGCCGTCCTGGACCCGGCCCGGCGCGCCGGCGGCCGGCGCCGGCTCGACCCCGACCGCTGGTCGCCGCCCTGGCCGACGGTAATCGCGCTGCTCGACCGGGTGCCGCGGGCGGTGGTGAAGGTGGCGCCCGGGCTGGACCACGCGCGGGTGCCCGAGGGCGTCGAGGCGGAGTGGGTGTCGGCCGGCGGCTCGATCGCGGAGGCGCTGCTGTGGGGGCGCGGGGTGTCGACGGCCTGGCGCCGGGCGTCCCTGGTGCACGGGGACGCGGTGCTGGAGCTGACCGCCGACGAGGACCCCGGCTCCGCGCCCACCGGGCCTGTGGGCGCCTGGCTGCACGAGCCCGACCCGGCGGTGATCCGCTCGGGACTGGTCGCGCTCGTCGCCGCCGAGCTCGGCGCGACGCTCGTCGACCCGACGATCGCCTACCTGACCTCGGGAGCCCCCGCCGACCTGCCGTGGGTGTCCTCGTACCGGGTCGACGCGGTGCTGCCGTTCCACCTCAAGCGGCTGCGGGCGCTGCTGCGGAGCCGCGGTGTCGGCCGGGTCGTGGTGAAGAAGCGCGGGTCGGCGATCGAGCCCGAGCAGCTCGCCCGGCAGCTGCGCGGGCCGGGCGACGGCTCGGCGACCGTCGTCGTCACCCGGGTCGCCGGGCGGCCCACCGCCCTCGTCTGCGGAGCGGATCCGCCGGCGTGACCCCGACGGACCTCCACCGCATCAGCGCGTGACGACGTCGATCGGCAGCGAGCTGTCGGCGCCGACGTCCGGTGCCGACGGCGCCACCCCCGCCGCGACCAGCCGGGAGCCCAGCGCCGCCACCATCGCGCCGTTGTCGGTGCACAGCCGGGGGCTGGGCACCCGCAGCACGATGCCGGCCGCCGCGCAGCGCTCCTCGGCCAGCGCCCGCAGCCGGGAGTTGGCCGCCACCCCGCCACCCAGCACGAGGTGGTCCACGCCGTGCTCGCGGCAGGCCCGCACCGCCTTGGCGGTCAGCACGTCGGCGACCGCCTCCTGGAACGACGCCGCGACGTCGGCCACCGGCACCGGCTCGCCGGCCCGCTGCCGGGCCTCCACCCAGCGGGCGACGGCGGTCTTCAGGCCCGAGAAGGAGAAGTCGTAGGGCGCGTCGCGGGGGCCGGTGAGCCCGCGCGGGAAGTCGATCGCGGCCGGGTCCCCCTCGCGCGCGGCCCGGTCGATCGGCGGGCCACCCGGGAAGGGCAGGCCGAGCACGCGGGCGACCTTGTCGAACGCCTCCCCGGCCGCGTCGTCGATCGTGCGGCCGAGCGAGCGCACCTCCTGGGACAGGTCGGGCACCAGCAGCAGCGAGCTGTGCCCGCCGGAGACCAGCAGCGCGAGCGAGGGCTCGGCCAGCCGCCCGTGCTGCAGCTCGTCGACCGCCACGTGCGCGGCCAGGTGGTTGACGCCGTACAGCGGCTTGTCCAGGGCCAGCGCGTACGCCTTCGCGGCGGCCAGCCCCACCAGCAGCGCGCCGGTGAGCCCGGGGCCGGCCGTCACCGCGACCGCGTCGACGTCCGAGGCCTGTACGCCGGCCTCGGCCAGCGCCCGGTGCACCGTCGGCACCATCGCCTCCAGGTGCGCCCGCGAGGCGATCTCCGGCACGACCCCGCCGAAGCGCTCGTGCTCGGCCACCGAGGTGGCCAGCGCGTCGGACAGCAGCGTGCGCCCCCGCACCAGCCCCACGCCGGTCTCGTCGCACGAGGTCTCGAACCCCAGCACCAGCGGTCCGTCAGTCACGCGGGAGCTCCCTGTCTCCGGTCGCTCCCGCGGAGCGCTCCGCTCCTCGCTCGTCCCTCGCTGCGATGCTCACACCCCTGTCCGCTCCCTGCCTCCGGTCGCTCCCGCGGAGCGCTCCGCTCCGCGCTCGTCCCTCGCTGCGATGCTCACACCCCTGTCCGCTCCCTCTTCATCACGACGGCGTCCGTGCCGCTCGGCTGGTAGTAGCGCGGGCGGCGGCCGATCTCGACGAACCCCCGCCGCCGGTACAGCGCCTGCGCCGCCTCGTTGTCGGCGCGCACCTCCAGCAGCACCACCGGGCTGCGCCGGTCGGCCTCGGCCAGCAGCGCGTCGAGCAGCTGCGCGCCGATGCCCTCGCCCTGGCGGCCGGTCGTCACCCCGATGGTGGCCACGTGCGCCTCGTCGTCGTAGGCGATCAACCCGGCGTAGCCCACGACCCGGTCGCCGTCCTCGGCCACCAGGTAGTGCCGCGTGTCGGTCCGGGAGAGCTCGTCCCGGTACATCGCCCGCGTCCAGGTGTCGGGGGCGAACAGCTCCTCCTCCAGCGCGAGGACGGCGTCGAGGTCGGCCAGCCGCATCGGCCGCAGCCGGGCGCTCACGCCGAGCTCACCGGCTTGTAGGAGGTGGGCGGGACGGCGTCCGGGCGGCGCAGGTAGAGCGGCACCAGCGGGCCGGCGGAGGACGGGTCGGCCAGCTGCGGGCCGGCCGCGCGCAGCAGCCCGGCGGTGGTCACGTCGGCCGGGGTGACGTCGACGCCGAGCCGGTCGGCGAAGCGCGGGTCCCCCACCACCGGGCCGGGGACGGCGAGCTCCTCGGGCCGGGCGACCCCCGGCCCGTCGAGACGCCCGCCGTCGGCGCCGTAGACGGCCCAGTAGACCTCCTTGCGCCGGGCGTCGGTGACCACGGCGCGGGCGCCGGCGCCCACGGCGTCCAGCGAGCAGACGCCGACCACCGGCAGCCCGCGCGCGTCGCCGATCGCCGCGGCGGTCACCACCCCGACCCGCAGACCGGTGAACGGCCCCGGCCCCAGGCCGGTGACGACCGCACCGAGGTCGGCGACGCGGAGCCCGGCCTCGACGAGGACCTCGGTGACCGCCCCGGTGAGCAGCTCGGCGTGCCGGGTGCCCGACGGCAGGGCGCGCTCGGCGAGGACGTCGGCCCGCCCGTCGGCCCAGCGGGCGACCCCGGCGACCAGGGTCGGGGTGGCGGTGTCGAGGGCGAGGACGAGCACGACCGACCAGCGTAGTGCCGCGGCGCCGCGTACCCGCGGGACGCGGCAGGTGATGCGGTGATGCGGTGATGCGGACGACCCTCGACCTGGACGAGGACGTGCTCGCCGCCGCCCGCGAGCCGGCTGTGAGCGCGCCGCTCGATCGGCTCCGTGATCTCGGAGCTCGCCCGCCGCGGGCTGACCCCGGCCCGGGTGGAGAGCGACGGGGAGCTCCCGGTCATCCGCGTCCCGAGCGGCACCCCGCCCATCACGCCGTCGATGGTCGACCGGGCCCTCGACGAGGGTCCGCGTCTCCTCGAACCGTGCGGTCCTGCCCAGCCCGATCGGTGCCGCCGCCGCACGGGAGGTCCTCGCCCGCCGGCGCCGCGTCGGCGCCCACCGGTTCCTCGTGGACGACGTCTGGGTGGTCGACCCGGACGTCCCCGCCACCGCAGGGCACCGCAAGGTGACCGGTGCGCACCTGCCGGCCCTGGCCCGCCGGCGAGGTGTCCCGGGTGGTCACGTTCGACGCGGGGCTGACCGCGCTGGCCGGCCACCGGGACGTCGAGCTGCTGACGGCGCTGGGGCCGGACGGCACCTGATCCGGGCGGTTCAGCCGCCGGCCAGCCGCCCCTCCCACCCGGGACCGTGCGGCACCAGCACCGCCGTCCGGACGTCGTCGTCCCGGCGGTCCAGCCGCACCTCCAGGTGCTCGTCGGCGAGCTGCTCGACCAGACCCTGACCCCACTCGACCACGGTCACCGACTCCTCCGCGGACGCGTCGAGGTCGAGGTCGTCGACGTCGGCCGCCCCGCCGAGCCGGTAGGCGTCCACGTGCACCAGCGGCAGCCGGCCGCCCCGGTGCACCCGGGCGATGACGAAGGTCGGCGAGGTCACCGGCTCCCCCACGCCGAGCGCGGCACCGAGCCCCTGCGTGAAGGCGGTCTTGCCCGCCCCGAGCGGCCCGACCAGGACGACGAGGTCCCCGGCCCGCACGAGCCCGGCCAGCTCGGCCCCGAGGGCGCGGGTGTCCTCGACCGCCGGCAGCAGGTGCTCCCGCCTCACCGCAGGGTCCCGGCCACGGCCCGCAGGTCCTCGAGCAGCCCGGCCCGGGGCGCGCCGTTCGGGCCGAACCGGATCGCCGCAGACGGGTGGTACGTGGCCCAGACGGCCCGCCCGTCCACGTCGTGCGCGCGGCCGCGCGCGGCGGCCAGCACCGTGCGCGGACCGAGGAACCACTTGGCCGCGGAGAGGCCGAGCGCCACGACCGCCGGCGGGTCGAGCAGCTCCAGCTGGCGGCGCAGCCACCCGCTGCACCGGGTGACCTCGGGCGCCTTCGGGGTGCGGTTGCCGGGCGGCCGGCACTTCACCACGTTGAGCACCGCGGCCCGGGCGCGGTCCAGCCCGGCCTCGGCGAGCAACTGGTCCAGCAGTGCTCCCGACCGGCCGACGAACGGGCGGCCGGTCTCGTCCTCGGTCGCCCCGGGTGCCTCGCCGACCAGGGCGAACAGCGGCCGGCCCGACACGGGGACGTCACCGACGACGACGTGCTGCCGGGCGCCGGCGAGCTCGGGGCAGGCCAGGCAGCCGCGGGCGGCTCCGGCCAGCGCGGCCCAGTCCGGCGCCGCCCGGGCGGTGGCCGCCACCTCCTCGGCGGCGGCGTCGAGCCGGGGCGGTCGGGGTGCGGCCACGCAGGCACCCTAACGGCGGGCACCTCACCGGCACCGTGCGGACGTCACCCGCGGGCGGGTGTCCCGGCGCCGGCGCGGCGCAGCAGCGCTGACAGGGCGCCGGTGACCTCGTCGGGCCGCTCCAGCGGCACCATGTGCCCGGCCCGGGGGACGACGACGTGCTCCACGTCGGCCGGTCCCTCCCGCGTGAGGAGCTCGACGATCGCCTCGCTGTGCCCGGGCGGGATGAGCCGGTCGGAGTCGCCGGTGAGCACCAGGGTCGGCACGGTGCGCAGCGGGCGGAGGGAGGCCGTCTCGTCGAGGCCGGCGATGGCCGGGTAGAACTCCGCGATCACCTCGACCGGCGTGCCGGCGATCATGGCGTCGACGTACCGGCCGAGCTCCGGGTCGACGTCGTCCGAGGCGAACGACAGCCCCCACGTCAGGTGCGAGATCAGGTCGGCGGCCAGCCGGCGGGTGCGCTCGGCGAGCGCCGGCCGGCGGCGCATGGTGTACGCGGCGACCGGGATCACCGCCGCCCGCACGCGGGTGAGCAGCTCGGGCATCCCGAAGCTGAGATCGGCCAGGTTGCCGCTCGAGGTGCTCAGCAGCGCCGCGCCCACCACCCGGTCGCCGAACAGGTCGGGCCGGACGGCGGCCAGCGCCATCACCGTCATCCCGCCCATCGAGTGCCCGACGAGGACGACCGGCCCGCGCGGCGCCCGCGTGTCCAGGACCCGCGCGAGGTCACGGCCCAGCTGGGCCATGGTGGCGTGCTCGGCCGGACCGCGGCCGGAGGCGCCGTGGCCGCGCTGGTCGTAGAAGACGAGGCGGGCGCCCGGCCGGGAGCCGTTGGCGGTGGCGAGCTCGGCGGCGAGCGTGCGGCGCTGGAAGGTCCAGGACGCCAGGGACAGCGAGTAGCCGTGCACGAAGACGACGGTCAGGGGGGCGTCGGTCGGCCCGATCTCCTCCACGTGCAGCAGCACGCCGTCGTCGGCCTGGACCAGCGCGGTGCGGTCCGCCCGCCGGGAGCCGGGGCCGAGCGGGTCGTCCTCGCGCAGCTCGGCGTCCGAGGCGCCGGGCGGCAGGCCGGCCGCGGACCCGATCCGCTCGGCGCCGACCCGCCGTGCGGCGGCCCGGCTGACCGCGACCCCGACCGCGGTCCCGGCGGCGGCCAGGCCGAGCAGGGCGCCGACGACCCCGGCGCGGGTGTGCGGGAGGTGGGGCTGGTGGCGGCGGGCCGGGGGGCGGGCGGCCATCAGACGGCACCGGCCGAGCCGACGTGCCGGCGCACGAACCGCCCGCCGATGCGGGCGACCAGCTCGTAGTGGATGGTGTCGACGGCATCCGCCCACTGCTGCGCGGTGGGCTCCCCGCCGGTGCCCGGCCCCCACAGCACCACCCGGTCACCGGGCGCGACCGCGTCGTCGCCGACGTCGAGCACGAACTGGTCCATGCACACCCGGCCGGCGATCGTCCGGTGCGCCCCGGCGGCGAGCACCGGGGCCCGGTTCCCGGCCGCCCGCGGGACGCCGTCGGCGTAGCCCACGGGGACGACGGCCAGCGTCGTCTCCCGCTCCGGGGCGTAGGTGTGCCCGTAGGAGACCCCGGCGCCGGCCGGCACCCGCTTGGTGAGCATGACGCGCGCCTGGACCGTCATGGCCGGGCGCAGGCCGTGGACGGCGGGGTCCCCGCCGAGCGGGTCCAGCCCGTAGACCGCCACCCCGGGCCGCACCATGTCGAACCAGGTGTGCGGCAGCGCCACCGTGGCCGCCGAGTTGGCCAGGTGCCGGCGCGCGCCGGTCAGACCGGCGTCCCGCGCGATCGCCACCGCCTCCTCGAACACGCCCACCTGCAGCCCGATCGTCGGGTGCGTGGGCGCGTCGGCGTAGGCCAGGTGGCTCCACAGCCCGACCACCTCGACCTCACCGTCGCCCTGGGCGCGGGCGGCGGCGGCCACGAGGGCCGGCCACCGGTCGGGTGTCGCGCCACCGCGGGAGAGCCCGGTGTCGACCTTGAGGTGCAGCCGGGCGGTGCGGCCGGTGGCCCGGGCGGCGGCGGCGACCTCCTCCAGCCCCCACACCGCGTTGACCGAGACCTCGACGTCGGCGGCGAGCGCCGCCGCGAGGTCCTCCCCCGGCCCGTTGAGCCAGGCCAGCACCGGCGCGGTGATCCCGGCCGCGCGCAGCGCCAGGGCCTCCTCGACGACCGCGACGCCGAGGGCGTCGGCGCCACCGGCGAGCGCGGCGCGGGCGGCGGGCACCATGCCGTGGCCGTACCCGTCGGCCTTGACCACCGCCATGAGCGGCCGGCCGACCCGCTCGCGGAGCACGGCGGTGTTGGCGGCGATGGCGTCGAGGTCGACGACCACCTCGGCGCGGGCGGGGTGGGTCACGGGGTCGATCCTCCCAGGCCCGCCCGGGTCACCGGCGCAGGCGGGCCAGGGTCTCCGGGAGCCGGCGCACCAGGTCCCCGGCGAGCAGCGGCCCGCGCTCGGCGGCCACCTGGCCGGCCCGCCCGTGCAGGTGGGCGGCGGTCGCCGCCGCCTCGGCGGGGTCCAGCCCCGTGGCGAGCACCGCCCCGGCGATGCCGGAGAGCACGTCGCCGGTGCCGGCGGTGGCCAGCCACGAGGTGCCCGTCCCGTTGACGAACGCCCGGCCGTCGGGGTCGGCGACCACGGTCGCGTCCCCCTTGAGCAGGACGACGGCGCCCAGGTCGGCCGCCAGGGCCCGCGCCGCGCCGACGCGGTCGGGCCCGGGCTCCCGGCCGAAGCGGGCGAACTCGCGGTCGTGCGGGGTGAGCACCGTCGGCGCCGCCCGGCCCCGCACCAGGTCGGGCTCCTGCGCGGCCATCGTGAGGGCGTCGGCGTCCAGCAGCACCGGCAGGTCGGTGGCCAGCACGTCGATCAGGACGCTGCGCGCGTCCTCGTCGGTGCCCATGCCCGGGCCGACCACCCAGGCCTGCACGCGGCCGGCGTCCCCGGGGCGGCCCTCGGTCACGATCGTCTCCGGCCACGCCGCACGGACGCCGTCGGCCGCGGTGCCCGCGTACCGGACCAGGCCGGGCCGGGTCCGCAGCGCCGCGCCGGTGCACAGGACGGCGGCGCCCGGGTAGGCGGCCGAGCCGGCCACGATGCCGACCACGCCCTGCGAGTACTTGTCGTCGTCCGGGGCCGGCGGCGGCAGCCGGTCGGCGACGTCGGCGTCGGCGAGCTGGGCGAGGCCGGCCGCCGGCAGCTCCAGGCCGAGGTCGACGAGGTGGACGGTGCCGGCGTACCCGCGCCCCTCCCCCACGGCCAGGCCCGCCTTCACGGCGCCGAAGGTCACCGTGTGCTGGGCGGGGAACGCCGCCCCGGGCACGGCCCCCGTGGTGGCGTCGACCCCGCTGGGGACGTCGACGGCGACCATGAGACCGGGGCCGGCGGCCGCGGCGGCCACCAGCGCCGTCGCGGGCTCGCGCAGCCCGCCGGTGCCGCCGATGCCGACGATCCCGTCGAGGACGAGGTCGGCGCGCTCCAGGCCGGTCGGCCCGCCCGGACCGGTCACCCGACCGCCGGCGGCGCGCAGCGCGGCCAGCCCGGCGGGGTGCGCGCGGTCGGCGTCGAGGAGGACGGCGGTGACCCGGGCCCCCCGGCGGGCCAGCTGCGCGCCCGCGAACAGCGCGTCGCCGCCGTTGTTGCCGGCCCCGACCAGCGCGGTGACCCGGACGCCGTAGCACCGGCCCAGCAGCTCCAGGCAGACGGTCGCCAGCCCCGTGGCCGCGCGCTGCATGAGCGCGCCCTCGGGGGTGGCGGCCAGCACGGGCTCCTCCGCGGCGCGGACCTCCGCGGCCGTGTGCAGGCCCCTCACCCGACCTCCCCGGTGCGGCGCTCGGCGACGACCACGGCCGAGGCGATCCCGCCGTCGTGGCTCAGCGACAGGTGCCAGTCGGTCACGCCCAGCTCCGCGGCCCGCGCCGCGACGGTGCCGCGCACCACCAGGTGCGGGCGGCCGCGCTCGCCGACGGTCACCTCCGCGTCGTGCCACTGCAGGCCGCCGGGGGCGCCGAGCGCCTTGGCCAGCGCCTCCTTGGCCGCGAACCGGGCGGCCAGCGACTCGCCGGTGCGGGCCGACCCGGCGGGGGTGTGCTGCTCGGCGGGCGTGAACAGCCGGTCGCGCAGCGCGGGGGTGCGGGCCAGCGACTCGGCGAAGCGGGCCACGGGGACGACGTCGATGCCCACCCCGATGACCACGCCGCCAGTCTGCCGTGCCGCCGCCCCACCCGCGCAGCGTGGTGACCGACTGGAACGGCCCCTCTGCAGGGTCCCGCCGCGAGCGTGCGGGCGGTGGGGGGCAGAGGGGTCCTCCTACTCGACGGTGACGCTCTTGGCCAGGTTGCGGGGCTGGTCGACGTCGTAGCCGCGGGTGTCGGCGATCTCGCACGCGAACACCTGCAGGGGCACGGTGGTCACCACCGGCGAGAGCAGGGTCGGCGTGGCCGGCACCCGGACCAGGTGGTCGGCGTAGGGGACGACGTCCTCGTCGCCCTCCTCGGCGATCACGATGGTCCGCGCCCCGCGGGCCCGCACCTCCTGGATGTTGCTGACCACCTTGCCGTGCAGCGGGCTCAGCCGTGCCGGGGCGATGCAGATGACCGGCGTGCCCTGGTCGATGACCGCGATCGAGCCGTGCTTGAGCTCGCCGGCGGCGAACCCCTCGGCGTGGATGTAGGCCAGCTCCTTGAGCTTGAGCGCACCCTCCAGGGCGACCGGGAAGCCGACGTGCCGGCCCAGGAACAGGATCGTCCCCTCGCCGGCCAGGGAGCGCGCCAGCTCGCGCACGGCGTCCATCCCGCCGAGCACGTGCTCGACGGCGTCGGGCAGCCGGCGCAGCTGGTCGACCACCGAGCCGACCTCGTCGGCGTACTTGATGCCGCGCACCTGGGCGAGGAAGAGGCCCACCAGGTAGCAGGCGACCAGCTGGGTCAGGAAGCCCTTGGTGGAGGCGACGGCGACCTCCGGCCCGGCGTGCGTGTAGAGCACCGCGTCGGACTCCCGCGGGATGGTCGACCCGTTGGCGTTGCAGATGGCCAGCACGCGGGCCTTCTGGTCCTTGGCGTGCCGCAGCGCCATCAGGGTGTCCATGGTCTCGCCGGACTGGCTGATGACCACGACGAGGGTCGACCGGTCGAGGACCGGGTCCCGGTAGCGGAACTCGCTGGCCAGCTCGACCTCGACCGGGATCCGCGTCCAGTGCTCGATGGCGTACTTGGCGATCAGGCCGGCGTGGTAGGCGGTGCCGCACGCCACGACGAAGACCTTGTCGACGTCGCGGAGGTCCTGGTCGGAGAGGCGGACCTCGTCGAGGACGAGCTGCCCCTGCTCGCCCAGCCGGCCCAGCAGGGTGTCGGCGATCGCCCGGGGCTGCTCGGCGATCTCCTTGAGCATGAACCAGTCGTAGCCGCCCTTCTCGGCGGCCGCGGCGTCCCAGTCGACGGTGTAGGCGACCGGCTCGACCGGCGCGCCGTCGAAGGTGGTGACCGTGAGCCCCCGGGTGCGGTCGATCTCGACGACCTGGTCCTGGCCGAGCTCGCGGGCCTCGCGGGTGTGCGCGATGAACGCCGCGACGTCGGAGCCGAGGAAGTACTCGCCGTCCCCGACGCCGACCACGAGCGGGCTGCTGCGCCGGGCCGCGACCAGCGTGTCGGGCTCGTCGGCGTGCGAGGCGACCAGGGTGAAGGCGCCCTCGAGCCGGCGGCACACCCGGCGCATCGCCTCGGCCAGCCGGCCCGGGCCCTCCGGGGTCTCGCGGTAGGTGGCGGCCAGCAGGTGCGCGGCCACCTCGGTGTCGGTCTCGGAGCGGAACTCGACGCCCGTCGCCTCGCACTCGGACCGCAGCGGGGCGAAGTTCTCGATGATCCCGTTGTGGATCACCGCGACCGACCCGTCGGCGGACAGGTGGGGGTGCGCGTTGCGGTCGGTCGGCCCGCCGTGGGTGGCCCACCGGGTGTGCCCGATGCCCGTGCCCGCCTCGGGCAGCGGGTGCTCGGCGAGCACCTTCTCCAGGTTGGCCAGCTTGCCGGACTTCTTCGCCGCGCTCAGCCCACCGTCGGCGAGGACGGCGATCCCCGCCGAGTCGTAGCCGCGGTACTCCAGCCGCCGCAGACCTTCCAGGACGACGTCCCGCGCGTCCCGAGGACCGACGTACCCCACGATGCCGCACATTGGGCCCACGGTACCGGCGGTGGCGGACCGATCCGTCCGACACGGCCGCAGCACCCCCCGTCGGGGCACTCGGCCCCCTCGGCCCGCAGCCGTCCCACCGGTCACGACCGGGGGTCGGCCGCGGGCCCGGGGTCAGGAGCAGCGGGCGACGACCTCGGCCAGCCGGGCGGCCACCGCGTCGGCCGTCTCCTGGGTGGGCGCCTCCACCATGACCCGGACCAGCTGCTCGGTGCCCGAGGGCCGCAGCAGGACCCGGCCGTCGTCCCCCAGCTCGGCCTCCACGGCGTTCACGGCGGCGGCGACCTCCTCGCTCTCCACGACCGCCATGCGGTCGGTCACCGGGACGTTGACGAGGGTCTGCGGCAGGCGCTGCACGACCGAGGCCAGCTCGGCCAGCGAGGCACCGGTGCCGGCCATCCGCGCGAGCAGGGCCAGCCCGGTGAGGAGGCCGTCACCGGTCGTGGCGTGCTCGAGGAAGACCAGGTGGCCGCTCTGCTCGCCCCCCAGGGACAGCCCGCGGGTGCGCAGCGCCTCCAGCACGTACCGGTCACCGACGGCGGTGGTGTGCACCGCGATCCCGGCGTCGCGCATCGTGTGGTGGAACCCGAGGTTGCTCATCACCGTGGCGACCACGGTGTCCTCCGCGAGCGAGCCCCGCTCCTTCAGGTCGAGGGCGCACACGGCGAGGATGGCGTCGCCGTCCACCTGCTCCCCGGTGGCCGTCACCGCCAGGCAGCGGTCGGCGTCGCCGTCGTGCGCGATGCCGAGGTCGGCGCCGTGCGCGCGCACCGCCTCGGTGAGGGGGCCGAGGTGCGTGGAGCCGATGCCGTCGTTGATGTTCCAGCCGTCGGGCTCGCCGCCGACGACGTGCACCGTGGCGCCGGCGCGGCGGTAGACCTCCGGGGCGCAGGCCGCCGCCGCGCCGTGGGCGCAGTCGACGACCATTGTGAGCCCGGTGAGCGGCCGGGGGACGGTCGCGAGCAGGTGCTCGACGTAGGCCGCGGTGGCGTCGGGGAGGTCCCGGACGCGGCCCACCCCGGCACCGGTCGGGCGGGGTCCCGCGGCGTCCCCGCCGGTGACGGCCTCCTCGACGGCGGCCTCGACGGCGTCGGGCAGCTTGTGCCCGCCGCGGCTGAACAGCTTGATGCCGTTGTCGGGCATCGGGTTGTGACTGGCGGAGATCATCACGCCGAGGTCGGCGCCGGTGTGCGCGGTCAGGTGCGCGATCGCCGGGGTGGGCAGCACCCCGGCGCGCAGCACCTCGGCACCGGCGCTGGCGAGGCCGGCCACGACGGCGGCCTCGAGCATCTCCCCGCTGGCGCGGGGGTCGCGGCCGACGACCGCGACGGGACGCTGGGTCCCGCCGCGGTCGGCGAGCACGCCTGCGGCGGCACGTGCCACCGCGAGGGCCAACTCCGGCGTGAGGTCGGCGTTGGCCCGACCCCGGACGCCGTCGGTCCCGAAGAGGCGACCCACGGGCGTACCGGTCAGCGCTTCGAGTACTGAGGCGCCTTGCGGGCCTTCTTCAGGCCGTACTTCTTGCGCTCGGTGACGCGGGCGTCGCGGGTGAGGAAGCCGGCCTTCTTCAGGGCCGGGCGGTCCTCGGCGTCGACCTCGACGAGCGCCCGGGCGATGGCCAGGCGCAGCGCGCCGGCCTGCCCGCTGACGCCGCCGCCCCGGAGGATGCCGACGACGTCGTACTGCTCGGCCCGCTCGACGGTGACCAGCGGCTCGCGGATGAGCTGCTGGTGCACCTTGTTCGGGAAGTACTGCTCGATGGTGCGGCCGTTGAGGCGGAACTGGCCGGTGCCCGGCAGCAGCCGGACGCGCACGACGGCCTCCTTGCGGCGGCCGACGGTCTGCACCGGACGCCCCTCGGCGTCGGTCACGTTGAGGGCGGTCGTCACTGGGCCACCTGCTTGATCTCGAAGGGCTGGGGCTGCTGAGCGGCGTGCGGGTGCTCGGGCCCCGCGTACACCTTCAGCTTCTTGAGCATCTGCCGGCCCAGGCTGTTGTGCGGCAGCATCCCCTTGACGGCGCGCTCGATGACGCGGTCGGGGTGGGTCCGCAGCTGGTCGCCGACGGGGATGGTCTTGAGACCGCCCGGGTAGCCGGAGTGGCGGTAGGCGACCTTCTCGTCCCGCTTGGACCCGGTCAGGGCGACCTTGCCGGCGTTGACGATGACGACGAAGTCGCCGACGTCCACGTGCGGGGCGTACTGCGGCTTGTGCTTGCCGCGGAGCAGGACAGCGGTCTGGCTGGCGAGTCGACCGAGCACCACGTCGGTGGCGTCGATGACGTGCCAGGCCCGGGTGACCTCACCGGGCTTGGGCGAGTACGTGCGCACGGCGCGTCCTCCGTCGTCGTCGGGAGCGGCTGGTGGGATCGCCTCACCGAGCACGGGAGACGTGGTGCGGCCACGCGGGCACCAGCCGGCCCGCGCGCCAGCTGACGACGATACCAGCGCCCGGCCGGCGCCCCGACGGACCGCTCCGGCCGCCGGCCGCGACCCGGCGCGCGGCCGCGGCTCAGCCGTCCGCCGCGACCTGGCGCAGGCGGCCGGTGGACACGTCGTAGACGGTGCCGCAGATGTCGCGGGAGAGCAGGAACGGGCTCTCGCGCAGCAGCCGGATCGAGGTGCGCACGTCCTCGTCCACGTCGGTGAACGCCCGCGCCGGCCACGGCGGGCGGTGCCCGGTGGCCTGCTCGACCAGGTCGGCGAAGGACGCGTCGTCGGTCTTCTGCAGGCCGCAGTCCGTGTGGTGGACCAGCACGATCTCCCGCGTGCCGAGCAGGTGCTGGGAGATGGTCAGCGACCTGACGGTGTCGTCGGTGACCACGCCCCCGGCGTTGCGGATGACGTGCGCGTCGCCGACCGCGAGGCCGAGCAGGGGGAACAGCGGCATGCGGGAGTCCATGCAGGCCACCACGGCCACCCGGCGGGCCGGGCGCACCGGCAGCTCCCCGGGGAACTGCTGCGCCCACGCCTCGTTGGCCGCCAGCATCCGGTCGTACTCGGCCATGCCCGGATCTCCCTCCGTCACCCCCGACGCTGGCCCGGACACTAGCGGCGGTGGGCGCGGACCACCTCGGCGAGGCCCTCCGGTGACAGCCCCGGGCGCCCGCCGAGCCGGCGGACCGTGCTGGTCGCGGCCGCGGAAGCCGCCCAGGCGGCGTCCACGGGGGCGGCGCCACCGAGCACGGCGGCGGTGAGCGCGGCCACGTACGAGTCCCCGCCCCCCGTCGGGTCGACCGGGTCCTCGTCCAGCCGCGGGACCAACACCTCGCCGTCGGCCCAGCCGGGGTCGACCTCGATCTCCCCGGCCGCCCGCCCCGGACGGGGCCCCGCCCGCCAGGCCACCAGGTCACCGTCCGCGCCGGCACCGAAGGCCACCAGCCGTGGCCCGGCCGTCAGCAGGTCGGCGGCCAGGTCCCGCACGTCGGCGGGGCGCTCCAGCGGCCGCTGCGCCAGCAGGGCGGCCTCGTCCGCGTCGGCCCGCAGCACGTCGGCGCGGGCCAGCACGGCCGCGCGGGTCTCCCCGTCGGCGGGCGCCCCGTCGGCGACGACCAGCGTGCCGTCGGGGACGGCCGCCAGCGCGGCGCGCACCGCCGCCCCCGGCTGCTGCAGCTGCAGGCTGACCGCCGGGGCCGCGGCCAGCCGGTCGGCGACCGCGCGCACGTCGGCCGGGGTGAGCAGCACCCCGTCGGGCACGTCCTCGAGCAGCCGGCGCCGGCCGCCGTCCTCCACCACGTCCACCAGGAGCGCCGTCGTCGCCCCCGGCCGCCGCACCACCGAGGTGACGTCGAGGCCGTCGGCCGCGGCCTGCGCCAGCACCTCGGCCCCCGGCCGGTCGTCGCCGACCACCCCGACGAGCGCCACCGGGACACCGAGCTGCGCCAGCGCCACCGCCTGGTTGGCACCCTTGCCGCCGAGCAGCTCCCGCCGCTCGGCCACCGGTACCGCTCCCCCGGCCGCGGGCAGCTCGCCCACCCGCAGCACCAGGTCGCGACCGACCTGGCCCAGCACCACGACGTCCGGCACGCGACCTCCCCGTCCCGCGGTGACCCCGCTCGCGATCGGACAGGATGTGCCCCGTGCGCACCGTCGAGGAACACCAGGCCGCCGTGGCGGCGCTGCTGCCCCCGCTGCCCGGGGAGGAGGTCCCGCTCGCCGCGGCCCGCCACCGCGTCCTCGCGCGCGACGTCGTCGCCCGCGTCCCCCTGCCGGGCTTCGACAACTCGGCGATGGACGGCTACGCCGCGCGCTGGTCGGACGTCTCCTCCTGCCCGGTCCGGCTCCCGGTCGCCGACGACGTGCCGGCCGGGCGCACCGACGTCCGCCCGCTCGCGCCGGGCACCGTGCAGCGGATCATGACCGGTGCGCTGCTGCCCGAGGGCGCCGACGTGGTGGTGCCGGTGGAGCTGACCGACGGCGGCACCGACGTGGTGGAGGTCCGCGACGCCCCCGCCGCCGGCACCCACCTGCGGCACGCCGGGGAGGACATCACCGCCGGCGCCGTGGCGCTCACCGCGGGCACCGCCCTCGGCGCCGCCCAGCTCGGCCTGGCCGCCGCCGTGGGGGTGCGCACCCTCGTGGTCCGGCGCCGGCCGCGGGTGCTCGTGCTCTCGACCGGGAGCGAGCTCGTGGAGCCCGGCGAGCCGCTGCTGCCCGGCCAGGTCTACGAGTCGAACTCCACGCTGCTCGCCGCGGCCGTCACCGAGGCCGGCGGGGAGGCCCGGCGGCTGCACTTCGTGCCCGACGACGTCGAGGAGTTCCTCACCACCGTGCGCGCCGAGCTGGGCTGGGCCGACCTGCTGGTCACCAGCGGGGGGGTGAGCGCCGGGGCCTACGAGGTGGTCAAGGACGCCTTCGCGACCCTGGGCACCGTGGAGTTCGGCAAGGTGGCCATGCAGCCCGGCGGGCCGCAGGGGGCGGGCACGGTGGACGGCGTCCCCGTGGTCACCCTCCCCGGCAACCCGGTGAGCTCCTTCGTGTCCTTCGAGGTGTTCGTCCGGCCGGCCCTGCGCCGGGCGCTCGGGCACAGCTCCCCCGGCCGGCTGCGCGCACCGGCGCGGCTCACCGCGCCGCTGCGCTCCCCCGCCGGGCGGCGGCAGTTCCTCCGCGGCCGCTACGAGGCCGGGGACGTCTCGCAGGTGGGCGGCCCCGGCTCGCACCTGGTGGCGCACCTCGCGCGCGCCAACTGCCTGGTCGTCGTCCCCGAGGACGTCACCGAGCTGCCGGCCGGCGCCTCGGTCGACGTCGTCCTGATCGAAGGAGCCCTCCAGTGACCGGACCCCGGCTGACCCACGTCGACGAGGCCGGCGCCGCCCGCATGGTCGACGTCAGCGCCAAGGCCGTCACCGCCCGCGAGGCGACCGCCGCCGGCCGGGTGCTGTGCAGCCCCGAGGTGGTCGCCCTGCTGCGCGGCGAGGGCGTCCCGAAGGGCGATGCGGTCGCAGTCGCCCGCATCGCCGGCATCGCCGGGGCCAAGCGGACGCCGGACCTGGTGCCCCTGTGCCACCCCATCGCCCTGCACGGGGTCACCGTGGACCTCGAGGTGACCGACGAGGGGGTCGAGATCACCGCCACCGCCCGGACCGCGGACCGCACCGGGGTGGAGATGGAGGCGCTGACCTCGGTCGCCGTGGCCGGGCTGACGATGATCGACATGGTGAAGGCGGTGGACCCGCGGGCCTCGGTCACCGACGTCCGGTTGCTGGCCAAGTCCGGCGGCAAGAGCGGGGAGTGGCGGCGGTGAGCGAGCTCCCCCCCGACGCCCGGGCGGTCGTGGTCACCGCCTCCAACCGGGCCTCGGCCGGCGTCTACGAGGACCGCAGCGGCCGTGCGCTCGCCGAGGGCCTGCGGGAGCTCGGCTTCACCGTGGAGGGCCCGCACGTGCGCCCGGACGACGTCGCGGCGCTCACCGCGGTGCTGCGCGAAGCGGTCGGCTCCGGGGCGGACGTCGTCCTCACCACCGGCGGCACCGGGCTCTCCCCCACCGACGTGACGCCGGAGGCCACCCGCGCCGTCCTCGAGCGGGAGGCACCGGGGATCGCCGAGGCCGTCCGCCGGTACGGCGAGGGGAAGGTGCCGACCTCGGTGCTCTCCCGTGGCACCGCCGGGACCGCCGGACGCACCCTGGTGGTCAACCTGCCCGGCTCGACGGGCGGGGTGCGCGACGGGCTGGCGGTGCTCGGCCCCCTGCTGCCGCACGTGGTCAGCCAGCTCCGCGGCGGCGACCACTGAGCACACTGTCGGCCTGCCGGCCTCCGACCGCGGCCAGGCAGCGTCCCCACCTGAGCTGAGCCCCGGACCCCGAGCCTCGTCGGGGAGCCTTCCGGCCCCCGCTCCTCACCCCGACCGCGGCCACGGGTGGGTGGGAGCTTGCTATGCCCCGTCGGGCAGCAGGATGCGGTCGGTGCGGGTGTAGACGTTGCAGCCGTCGCCCCGGAGGAAGCCGACCAGGGTGATCCCGACGTCGGCGGCCAGCTCCACGGCGAGGGACGACGGCGCCGAGACGGCCGCCAGCACCGGGATGCCGGCCATCGCAGCCTTCTGCGTCAGCTCGAAGCTCGCCCGCCCGCTGACCATGAGCACGTGCCCGACCAGCGGCACCCGCCCGCCGCGGACCGCGTCACCGACGACCTTGTCCACGGCGTTGTGCCGGCCGACGTCCTCGCGCAGCGCCACCAGCTCCCCGTCCGCCGTGAACAGCCCCGCCGCGTGCAGGCCCCCGGTCTTGGCGAACACCTGCTGGGCCGCGCGCAGCCGGTCCGGCAGGGCCAGCAGCGTGTCGAGGGGCACCGCGACCGCGTCGCCGGCCACGTCGTGGCGGGTGCGGGTGCGGATGGCGTCGATGGAGGCCTTGCCGCAGACCCCGCACGAGCTCGACGTGTAGAAGTTCCGGTCCAGCGCGGTGTCCGGGGCCTCCACGCCGGGGGCGAGGTCCACGTCGACGACGTTGTAGGTGTTGCGCCCGTCGGCGTCCACCGAGTCGCAGTAGCGCAGCGCGGCGACGTCGTCCGCCGACCCGATGACGCCCTCGGTGGCGAGGAAGCCGTGCACGAGGTCGAAGTCGTCCCCGGGCGTGCGCATGGTCACCGCGAGCGGCGTCCCGGCCAGCCGGATCTCCAGCGGCTCCTCGGCGGCCACCGTGTCCGGTCGGGTGGTGTGCGACCCGCCGCGGATGCGGAGCACGGGTGTCCGGCTGGTGACTCGTCCCACGGGAGGCGACGGTACCCACGCCGGCGGCCTACGGTCCTCGCATGGTCCTGCCGCCCTACGCCGCGGTCGTGCTGGCCGGCGGACGCGCGGCGCGGATGGGGGGCCGGGCGAAGCCGCAGCTGGAGGTCGGCGGCCGGCCCATGCTCGCCACCGTGCTGGCCGCCGTCGCGGACGCCGACCCGCGGGTGGTCGTCGGACCGCCCCAGCCCGTGCCCCCCGGCGTGGTGGTGGTCCGGGAGGACCCGCCCCGCGGCGGGCCGGTGGCCGCGATGCGGGCCGGGCTGGCCGTCGTGGACACCGAGGTGGTGGCGCTGCTCGCCGGTGACCTCCCCTTCGTCACGGCCGGGCTGGTGCGCGCGCTGCGCGAGCGGCTGACCGGCGACGGCGTCCTCGTCGTCGACGACACCGGCCGCGACCAGCTGCTCCTCGGGGTCTGGCGCACCGCGGCGCTGAGGGCGGCGCTGGCCGGGGTCAGCGGCCCGACGTCGGTCCGCCGGGTGCTCGCCGAGCTGGCCGTCCGGCGGCTGCGCCCGCAGGTGCCCGAGGGCCAGCCGCCGCCGTGGACCGACTGCGACACCCCGGCCGAGCTCGAGCGGGCCCGCGCGGCCGCCGAGCGCGCCCGGGTGGGGCGGCGCCGCCGCGGGTAGGCCCCCGCGCATGCGCATCGTGATCGCCGGGGCCCACGGCCAGGTCGCCCGCCGCCTCGGCCGCCTGCTCTCCGCCCGCGGGGACACCGTCCTCGGCATCGTCCGCAACCCCGACCACCGGGCCGACCTGGAGTCCGACGGCGTGCAGCCGGTGGTGCTCGACCTCGAGCAGGTCTCCGCCGAGGAGGTCGCCGAGGTGGTGCGCGGCGCGGATGCGGTGGTGTTCGCCGCCGGCGCTGGGCCCGGCAGCGGGGCACCGCGCAAGGACACCGTCGACCGCGGCGCCGCCGTCCTCCTCGCCGACGCCGCCGAACGGGCCGGCGTCCGCACCTACCTGCTGGTGAGCTCCATGGGCGTGGAGCGCGTGGCCGGGGGCGGGGCACCCGCGGACGCCGACGAGGTCTTCACCGCCTACCTGCGGGCCAAGCTGGCCGCCGAGACCGATCTGCTGGCCCGGCCCGCCCTGGCCGTCACCGTCGTCCGCCCGGGCGGGCTCACCGACGACCCGGGCACCGGGAGGGTGCGGCTCGGCCACGGCATCGACTTCGGCCAGGTGCCGCGGGACGACGTGGCCGCGGTGCTGCTCGCCCTGCTGGACGCCCCGCGGGACGGCGCGGTCGTGGAGCTGGTCGGCGGCGACACCCCGGTCGCCGAGGCGGTCGCGGCGACGCCGTAGCCGCTCGAGGTCGCGCGCGCCGGCCGCACCGACAGCGAGCCGGGCAGCCACCGGGCAGCCGACGACGCCTCGCCGGCCTCGCCCACCGGCTCGACCGCCCGGTCAGCAGCGGCGGGCGCGCGTGACCTGTGCCCGGGCGGCGAGCGCGTCGTCCGCCGGGTAGTCGACCCGCACCAGCGTCAGCCCGCGCGCGGGCGCGACGGGCACCTCCCCGGAGCGCTCGGTGCGGCCGAGCAGCGCCGCGGGCCACCCGACCGGCCGACGCCCCTCACCCACGACCAGCAGGGCGCCGACCAGGCTGCGCACCATCGAGTGGCAGAACGCGTCCGCCGATGCCGAGACGGTGACCAGGTCCCCGTCGCGGGCCACGTCGAGCGCCTGGAGGGCGCGCACGGTGGTGGCGCCCTCGCGGCGTCGGCAGAACGCGGCGAAGTCGTGCTCGCCCAGCAGCAGCCGCGCCGCGGACGCCATGGCAGCGGTGTCGACGGGGCGCGGCCACGGGGTGGTGTCCGCCCGGCGCAGCGGGGGCGCCCCCCAGAGGGCGTCGGTGAGCCGGTACACGTAGTGGCGGGCGAGCGCCCCGAAGCGCGCGTCGAAGTCGGGCGGCGCCGCACCGACCGCGGTCACGGCGACGTCGGGGGCGAGCACGCCGCGCAGCCGCCGCAGCAGCCTGTCCCGCTGCTGCTCCCACACGTCGCGGGGGACGTCGCAGTGCGCCACCTGACCGGTGGCGTGCACGCCGGCGTCCGTGCGCCCGGCCACGGTGAGCTCCACCGGGCGACGCAGCACGGTGGACAGCGCCCCCTCGAGATCCGCCTGCACGGTGCGCTGGCCGGGCTGGCGGGCCCAACCGTGCAGCGCCGTCCCGTCGTAGGCGATCGAGAGGCGGAGACGGACGAGCCCGCCCCCGGGGTCGGGGGCGGGCTCGTCGGCGTGCTGTGCGGCGGTCAGCGACCGCTCACCGGGGGTCGGGCGCGGCGTCGCCGCCCTCGTAGAGGGTGCCGGAGGTGGCGGCGTCCGAGAGCTCGGCGGCCTCGACCTCGGCCGCGGCGGCCCGGGCCACCTCGGGCGAGAGCGCCGGGTCGTCGACGACCGCGGCGTTCTCGCGCTGCGGCTCCGGCGTGACGTCGCCGTCGTCCTGGCGCTCGTCGTCGGGGTTGAAGACGTCGGTGACGGTCTCCTGGGCCTCGGGGTCGACGTCGCCTGCGGTGACGGCCGGGGAGGTGTCGCCGCCAGGGCCGGTGGTCTCGCCCTCGAAGGTCGCGCCCTGGTCCCCGCCGCTCGCGGGGACGCCCGCGGCGCCGGCGTTGCCGCCCGTGCCGGGGGTCTCCGGGCCACTCACCGCGCGTCCCCCTGGTCCGCGGCGTCGGCCGGCGCCGCGGCGTCCGTCGCGTCGACGTCGTCCGGGGTGGCGGGGCTGGCGTTGCTGCCGGCCTCGGCCGTCTCGTCCGGGCTGTCGACGGAGTCGGCGGAATCCGCCGACTCGGCGCTGTCGGCGGAGTCGGCGCTCTCGGCCGACTCGAGCGCGTCGGCGGTGACCTCGCCCGCGGCCGCGGCGGAACCGGCGCCGGAGGCGAACCGGGTGCCCCGGGCACGCTCGGCCTCACCGACGGCCTGCTGCGCCACGGTCAGCGCCTCGACGAGCTCGATCACCGCCATGGGGGCGTTGTCGCCCTTGCGCGGCCCGACCTTGGTGATGCGCGTGTAGCCGCCGGGACGGGTCTCGTAGCGCGGCCCGATCTCGGCGAACAGCGTGTGGACGACGTCCTTGTCGCGGATGACCGCCATGACCTGCCGCCGGGCGTGCAGGTCACCGCGCTTGGCGAAGGTCACCAGCTTCTCGGCGAAGGGGCGCAGCCGCTTCGCCTTGGCCTCGGTGGTGGTGATCCGCCCGTGCTCGAACAGCGAGGTGGCCAGGTTGGCCAGCATCAGCCGCTCGTGCGAGGGGGACCCGCCGAGACGGGGGCCCTTGGTGGGGGTGGGCATGTCGGTCCTTCCTCAGGCGGCCGGGCGGTGGGTGCCGGGCTGCATCGTGCAAGCGGTCGTGCGGGGTGGTCGTCCGTCGAGCGCGGGTGCCGGTCGTGCTGCGGCCCCCAAGTGTGGCTGTCCGGACGACGGTGCCGGACGGCGGGTCTCCCCGCCGCCCGGCCCCGGACAGCACCGGTGGATCAGAGCTGCTCGGTCTCCTGGTAGGAGCCCTCGCCGTACTCGCCCCCGCCGTACTGGCCGCCGTACTCGGCGGCACCGTGGTACGCGTCGGTCTCGTAGCCCTCGTCGTAGCTCTCGACCGAGGTCGGGATGAACCCGGGCGGGCTGTCCTTGAGCGCCAGGCCCATCGCCGCGAGCTTCATCTTGACCTCGTCGATCGACTTGGCCCCGAAGTTGCGGATGTCGAGCAGGTCGGCCTCCGAGCGGGTGACCAGCTCGCCGACGGTGTGCACGCCCTCGCGCTTGAGGCAGTTGTAGGACCGGACGGTGAGGTCCATGTCCTCGATCGGCATCGAGAAGTTGGCGATGTCGGCTGCCTCGGCCGGGCTGGGCCCGACCTCGATGCCCTCGGCGTCCACGTTGAGCTCCCGCAGCAGGCCGAACAGCTCGACCAGGGTGGAGCCGGCGGAGGCGATCGCGTCGCGCGGGGCGATCGACGGCTTGGTCTCGACGTCGACGACCAGGCGGTCGAAGTCGGTGCGCTGCTCGACACGGGTGGCCTCGACGGCGTAGGTCACCTTGAGGACCGGCGAGTAGATCGAGTCGACCGGGATGCGGCCGATCTCCTGGCCGGGCTGCTTGTTCTGCGGCGCCGGCACGTAGCCGCGGCCCCGCTCGACGACCAGCTCGATCTCCAGGCGGCCCTTCCCGTTGAGGGTCGCGATGTGCAGCTCCGGGTTGTGCACCTCGACACCGGCCGGCGGGGCGATGTCCGCCGCCGTCACCTCACCGGGGCCCTGCTTGCGCAGGTACATGGTCACCGGCTCGTCGGAGTCGGAGCTGACGACCAGGCCCTTGAGGTTGAGGATGATCTCGGTGACGTCCTCCTTGACCCCCGGCACGGTGGTGAACTCGTGCAGGGTGCCCTCGATGCGGATGCTGGTGACCGCCGCACCGGGGATGGACGACAGCAGCGTGCGCCGCAGCGAGTTGCCGAGCGTGTAGCCGAAACCGGGCTCGAGCGGCTCGATGACGAACCGCGAGCGGTGCTCGGAGATGGTCTCCTCGGTCAGCGTGGGGCGCTGTGCGATGAGCATGGGTGTTCTCCTCGGGGTCCTCCGGCGCCCGCCATATGACGCCGTGAGGGGGGTGGTGCAGGCCCCGGCGGACATCGGTCCGCCCGCCGGGGCCGGTGGTGCAGCGAGCCCTTACTTGGAGTAGAGCTCGACGATCAGCTGCTCCTGGACCGGGGTGTCGATCACCTGGCGGGCCGGGACGCTGTGGACCAGCACGCGCAGCTGGGAGCTGATGACCTCCAGCCACGGCGGGACCGGCCGCTCACCGGCGCGGGCCTGGGCGACCTCGAAGGGCATCATCCGGCGCGACTTCTCCGCGACCTCGATGATGTCGTTCGCGACGACCCGGTAGGACGGGATGTCGACCTTGCGGCCGTTGACCCGGATGTGGCCGTGGCGCACCAGCTGGCGGGCCATGTCGCGGGACTCGGCGAAGCCGGCCCGGTAGACGACGTTGTCCAGCCGCGACTCGAGGATCTGCAGCAGGACCTCACCGGTCTTGCCGGACTTCTTGTTGGCCTCTTCGTAGTAGCCGCGGAACTGCTTCTCCAGCACGCCGTAGATCCGGCGGGCCTTCTGCTTCTCGCGCAGCTGCAGCAGGTACTCGCTGTCCTTGCTGCGGCCCCGGCCGTGCTCGCCCGGCGGGTAGGGCCGGATCTCGATCGGGCACTTCGGGGACTCGCACTTGCTGCCCTTGAGGAACAGCTTCATCTTCTCGCGCCGGCACATGCGGCAGTCGGCTCCGGTGTAACGGGCCACGTCAGGTACTCCTCGTTCGTCTCGTCAGTGGCCGGTCAGACCCGGCGGCGCTTCTTGGGGCGGCAGCCGTTGTGCGGCTGCGGCGTCACGTCCTGGATCTGACCCACCTCGAGGCCGGTGGCCTGCAGGGAGCGGATCGCGGTCTCCCGGCCCGAGCCGGGGCCCTTCACGAAGACGTCGACCTTGCGCATGCCGTGCTCCTGCGCCTTGCGCGCGGCGTTCTCGGCGGCCATCTGCGCGGCGAACGGCGTGGACTTGCGGGAGCCCTTGAAGCCGACGTGGCCGGCGGAGGCCCAGCTGATCACGTTCCCGTTGGGGTCGGTGATCGACACGATCGTGTTGTTGAACGTGCTCTTGATGTGCGCGGCGCCGTGGGCGACGTTCTTCTTCTCCTTGCGGCGGACCTTCTTGGCGCCGGCCGCGGCACGAGCCCTGGGAGGCATGTCTCTCCGGTTTCCTTCTGTCAGTGGCCAGATGCTGCACGCACGTCGCGCGCCGTCGCCCCCGCCCTCCCGGGTCGCTGCGACGGCGCGCGATCGGCGCCTACTTCTTGCCGGCCTTCTTCTTGCCGGCGATGGTCTTGCGCGGGCCCTTGCTGGAGCGCGCGTTCGTGCGGGTGCGCTGCCCGTGCACCGGGAGGCCGCGGCGGTGCCGCAGGCCCTGGTAGCAGCCGATCTCCACCTTGCGGCGGATGTCGGCGGCCACCTCGCGGCGCAGGTCACCCTCGACGCGGAAGTGCTCGTCGATGTAGTCGCGCAGCTTCAGCAGGTCCTCGTCGCTGAGGTCCCGGGCGCGCAGGTCGGGGCTGACGCCCGTCGCGGCCAGGGTCTCCTTGGCGTGGGCCTTGCCGATGCCGTAGATGTAGGTGAGCGCGATCTCCATCCGCTTCTCGCGGGGCAGGTCGACGCCGGCCAGTCGTGCCATGTCTCAGGTACTCCCTCAGCCCTGCCGCTGCTTGTGGCGGGCGTTGTCGCAGATGACCATGACCCGGCCGTGCCGGCGGATCACCTTGCACTTGTCGCAGATCTTCTTCACCGACGGCTGGACCTTCACCGGTGCCGCCCCTCATTCCTGTGCTCGTGCGCCGAGCGCGTCGTCGTCGGAGGACGCGCCGCAGCGGTTACTTGTAGCGGTAGACGATGCGACCGCGGGTCAGGTCGTAGGGCGAGAGCTCCACGACCACGCGGTCCTCGGGCAGGATGCGGATGTAGTGCTGGCGCATCTTGCCGCTGATGTGGGCGAGCACCCGGTGCCCGTTCTGCAGCTCGACCCGGAACATCGCGTTGGGCAGCGGCTCGACGACGCGACCCTCGACCTCGATGGCCCCGTCCTTCTTCGCCATGCCCGACACGGCCTCCCTGTCTCGGTGGTGCTGGTGGGACCCCTGCGCCCACGCCGGGGCCGGCGGGTGCGCGGAGGTGTGTTCGAACGGGTGGTGCAAGGCGCTCCCGCAGAGGGCGCCCCGTGCCGCGCGGCCACAGCACGACAACAGGACGGCGTTAGCGCCGTCGGCCACTGTACCCCGCTCCGGCGCGCCTCTCCAACCCGGGCGGCTGTGATCCACCAGGGTGGAACGCCGGCCCGCCGAGAGCCCGGTGCCGACCGGGACGGCGCGTCGCGGGGACCCGCGCCGAGCCGGTGAGGTGCTGCGACGGCCCCGCTGCAGGGACCCGCCGCGAGCGTGCGAGCGGTGGGGGCAGCGGGGTCCTTTCAGGTGCGGGGCGTGATCCCGAAGGGGGCCAACCCCGCGACGCCGCCGTCCTCGGCCGTGAGGACCCAGGGCCCCTCGGGCGTGACGGCGACGGTGTGCTCGAAGTGGGCCGCCCGCGACCCGTCCTTGGTGACGACGGTCCAGCCGTCGTCGAGCTCCTCGGTGGCCGGGTCGCCCACGGTCACCATGGGCTCGATGGCCAGGGCCAGACCGGGGACCAGGCGCGGCCCCCGACCGGGACGGCCGTAGTTCAGCACGTGCGGGTCCTGGTGCATCTCGGTGCCGATGCCGTGCCCGCCGTAGTGGTCGACGATCCCGTAGGGGTGCCGTTCGGCCACGATGACCTCTTCGACGGCGTGGCTGATGTCGGTCAGCCGGCCGCCGGCGACGGCCTTGGCCAGGCCGGCCCACATCGACCGCTCGGTGACGTCCATGAGGGCGGCGTCCTCGGCCGACGGCTCCCCCACGGTGACGGTGACGGCGGAGTCGCCGTGCCAGCCGTGCAGGATGGCGCCGCAGTCGATCGAGACGTTGTCCCCCTGCGCGAGCACCCGGTCCGGGCGCGGGATGCCGTGGACGATCTCGTCGTTGATCGAGGCGCAGATGCTGCCGGTGAAGCCGTGGTAGCCGAGGAACGACGGGACGGCGCCGGCGGTGCGGATGTGGTCCTCGGCGATGGCGTCCAGCTCACCGGTGGTCACGCCGGGGCGGATGGCGGCGCGGACCGCCGCGATGGCACCGGCCACCACCAGGCCCGCCCCGCGCATGAGCTCCAGCTCGTGCGGTGTCTTGATCTGGATCATGCGTCCACTCCACTTCGCCAGCAGCGGCAGCCTGCCGAGGAGCCCTCCGGCGGCCATGGTCGCCGCCCGCCTCAGACCGTGCCCGGCTGCCCGGCCGTCTGCGGCTGACCGAGCGCGGCCATCGCGCGCGCGGTGACCTCCTCGACCGACCCCATGGCGTCCACCCGGGCGAGCAGCCCCTCGGACTCGTAGAACCCCGAGAGCGGTGCCGTCTGTTCCCGGTAGACCTCCAGCCGGCGCCGGACCGTCTCGGGCTTGTCGTCGTCGCGCTGCACCCGCTTGCCGTCGATCTCGACGAACCGGGTGGAGAGCCGCTTGACCAGCTCCTCCTCGTCGACGACGAACTCGAGCACGCGGTCGAGCCCGTGCCCCAGCTCACCGAGGGAGGCTGCCAGCTGCTCGGCCTGGGCGATGGTGCGCGGGAAGCCGTCGAGCAGGAACCCGCCCGCGGCGTCGGCCTCGGCCAGGCGGTCCTTGACCATGGCCACGGTGATCGCGTCGGGCACGAGGTCACCGGCGTCCATGAACACCTTGGCCTCCAGCCCCAGCGGCGTGCGGCCGCTGACGTTGGCGCGGAAGATGTCGCCGGTCGAGATGGCCGGGACGCCCAGCGTGCCGGCGATGATCTGGGCCTGGGTCCCCTTGCCCGCCCCCGGGGGGCCGAGCAGCACGACGCGCACTACTTCAGGAACCCTTCGTAGTTGCGCTGGTTGAGTTGCGTCTCGATCTGCTTCACGGTCTCCAACCCCACTCCCACCATGATCAGCACTGCGGTCCCCCCGAACGGGAAGTTCTGGTTCGCTCCCGGCTGGGTGATCGAGAGGAACAGGTTCGGCAACACTGCCACCAGCCCCAGGTAGATCGACCCGGGCAGGGTGATCCGGGACAGCACGTACTGCAGGTACTCCGCGGTCGGCCGGCCGGGGCGGATGCCGGGGATGAAGCCGCCGTAGCGCTTCATGTCCTCGGCGCGCTCCTCCGGGTTGAACGTGATCGACACGTAGAAGTACGTGAAGAAGATGATCATCCCGAAGTAGATCGCCACGTGGACCGGGCTGCTCTGGTCGATCACGTAGTTCTCGAAGAACTGCCGCACGGGGCCGGTCTCGTCCCCCTGCAGCTGGGTGATCAGCTGCGGCAGGTAGAGCAGCGACGAGGCGAAGATGACCGGGATGACGCCGGCCTGGTTGACCTTCAGCGGCAGGTAGGTCGAGGTGCCCCCGTACATGCGGCGGCCGACCATGCGCTTGGCGTACTGCACGGGGATGCGCCGCTGGGCCTGCTCGACGTAGACGACCGCGCCGATGATGAGCAGCGCGAGGAAGCAGACGAAGGCGAAGACGAACGCTCCGCGGGTCTGCAGGATCGCGCCGCCCTCGGCGGGGATGCGGGCCGCGATCGAGGTGAAGATCAGCACGGACATGCCGTTGCCGATCCCCTTCTCGGTGAGCAGCTCCCCGAGCCACATGATCAGCGCTGTTCCGGCCGTCAGGGTGATGACCAGGATGATCGTCGACCAGATGGAGTCCGACGGGATGATGTCCTGCGCGCAGCCGGGGAAGAGCTGACCGCTGCGGGCGAGGGCGATGATGCCGGTGCTCTGCAGCACGGCGAGCGCGATCGTGAGGTAGCGGGTGTACTGGGTCAGCTTCTGCTGGCCCGACTGCCCTTCCTTCTTGAGCTGCTCGAACCGCGGGATGACCACGACGAGCAGCTGCACGATGATGCTCGCGGTGATGTAGGGCATGATCCCGAGCGCGAACACCGAGAGCCGCAGCAGCGCGCCGCCGGAGAAGAGGTTGACCAGCGAGTAGACGTCCCGCTGGTCGGAGGCCTGCGCCTGCTCGAGGCAGCTGTTGATGGCCTCCACCGAGACGCCGGGCCCCGGGATCGCGGCGCCCAGCCGGTACACGGCGATGATCGCCAGGGAGAACAGCAGCTTGCGCCGGAGGTCTGGCGTCCGGAACGCCGCGGCGAACGCCTGCAGCACGTGCCCTCCCCTGGTCGGTCGGATGAGGTTATCAACGGGATGAGGCCCCCCTGCGCCCCGCCACTCGCGGTGGAGCCTCCCGGGGGGAGGGACCCGGCCGGCGCGGTGGTGCGCCGGGCCCGGTAGCAGACGACCCCCGGGGCGGTCATCTCGCGCGGAGATGCGCCCCGGGGGTCAGGCCCCTCTGCGCGGTCCCGCCGCGGACGGCCCTCCTGCCGGGTCCCGCCCCGGCCCCGTCCAGGGCCCCACCCCCGGCGTAGGGGGTGGGGTGGACGGGTGTCCGCTCGACGGGGGGCAGGACGTGCCTCCCACGGGGGGCAGAGGGGGCCTCCGTCAGATGCGGGTGGTGCTGCCCCCGGCCGCGGCGATCTTGTCCGCGGCGGACGCCGAGAACGCGTGCGCGTGCACGTGGACCTCGACCCCGCCCAGGTCGCCGGTGCCGAGCACCTTGACCGGCTGACCGCGGCGGACCGCGCCGGCCTCGGCGAGCGAGTCGGGGTCGACCGACCCGCCCTGGGGGAACAGCGCCGCGATCCGGTCGAGGTTGACGACCTGGAACACGACCTTGTTCGGGTTCTTGAAGCCCGAGAGCTTCGGCAGCCGCATGTGCAGCGGGGTCTGCCCGCCCTCGAACCGCGCGGACGTGTTGCCCCGCGCGCCGGTGCCCTTGGTACCCCGGCCGGCGGTCTTGCCCTTGGAACCCTCACCGCGACCCACACGGGTCTTGGGGGTGTGGGCACCCGGCGCCGGGCGCAGGTGGTGGACCTTGAGAGTCATGACTCGTCCCTGCTCAGCTGATCTCTTCGACGGTGACCAGGTGGGGCACCGTCGCGACCATCCCGCGGATCTCGGGACGGTCCTCCTGGACGACCGAGTCGTTGATCCGCTTCAGGCCCAGCGAGCGCAGCGTCTGCCGCTGGTTGGGCTTGGTGCCGATCGCCGACCGGATCTGGGTGACCTTCAGCTGCGCCATGTCAGACCCCCTGGCCCGCACGCGCCCGCAGCATGGCGGCCGGGGCGACGTCCTCCAGCGGCAGACCGCGGCGGGCCGCGATCTCCTCGGGACGGACGAGGTCCTTCAGCGCCTGCATGGTGGCGTGCACGATGTTGATGGGGTTCGACGAGCCGAGGCTCTTGGAGAGCACGTCGTGGATGCCGGCGCACTCGAGCACGGCACGCACCGGTCCACCGGCGATCACACCGGTACCGGGGCTGGCCGGCTTCAGGAGCACGACGCCGGCCGCGGCCTCACCCTGCACCGGGTGCGGGATGGTGCTGGCGATCCGCGGCACCCGGTAGAAGTGCTTCTTCGCCTCCTCGACGCCCTTGGCGATGGCCGCGGGCACCTCCTTGGCCTTGCCGTACCCGACGCCCACGGTGCCGTCACCGTCGCCCACGATCACCAGGGCGGTGAAGCTGAAGCGTCGACCACCCTTGACGACCTTGGACACGCGGTTGATGGCGACCACGCGCTCGATGTAGTTGCTCTTCTCGGCAGGCGCGCCGCCGGGCCCCCGCCCGCCGTCACGGCGGTCGCGGCGGTCGTTGCCGCCGCCGGCGCCGCCGCCGCGTCGCTGTGGTCCTGGCATCAGACGTCCCTCTCGATCTTCTTCGGCGTGCTCGTCGACGTGGTGCTCATCAGAAGTCCAGCCCACCCTCGCGGGCCGCGTCCGCGAGCGCGGCGATCCGGCCCTGGTAGCGGTTCCCGCCGCGGTCGAACACGACCGCGGTGATGCCGGCGGCCCTGGCGCGCTCGGCCACCAGCGCACCGACCCGGCGGGCCAGGGCGGACTTGTCGCCCTCGGCGCCGCGCAGGCCGGGGTCCAGCGTCGAGGCGCTGACCAGGGTGCGGCCGACGGTGTCGTCGACGACCTGGACGTGGATGTGCCGCGAGCTGCGGTTGACCACCAGGCGCGGACGCTCCGGCGTGCCCGCCACCCGCTTGCGCAGGCGGCTGTGCCGGCGCAGGCGGGAGACCCGCCGCGCGGTGCTCACGTCGGTGCCGACGGGCTTGTGCACCCGAGCGGCACTCTTCTCGGTCTGTGCCATCACTTACCCGTCTTCCCGACCTTGCGCTTGATGACCTCACCCTGGTACCGCACGCCCTTGCCCTTGTAGGGGTCGGGGCGGCGCAGCCCGCGGATGTTGGCCGCGACCTGACCCACCTGCTGCTTGTCGATCCCGGCGACCCGCAGGCGGGTCGGGGACTCGACGGTGAAGGTGATCCCGTCCGGGGCCCGCACCGGCACCGGGTGGCTGTAGCCCAGCGCGAACTCGAGGTCCGAGCCCCGGGCCTGGACGCGGTACCCGACGCCGACGATCTCCAGCGTCTTGGTGTACCCGTCGGTGACGCCGGTGATCATGTTGGCGATCAGCGTGCGCGACAGGCCGTGCAGCGCCCGGCTCTCGCGCTCGTCGTTCGGCCGGTGCACTGCGAGCGTGCCGTCCTCGGTGCGCTCCACGGTGATGGGGGCCGCGACCGTGTGGGTCAACTCGCCCTTGGGGCCCTTCACGCTGACCGTCCGGCCGTCGATCGTGACGTCCACACCGCTGGGCACCGGAATCGGCAGTCGTCCGATCCGTGACATCTGCTCGCTCCCTTACCAGACGTAGGCGAGGACTTCCCCGCCCACGCCCTTCTTGTTCGCCTGACGGTCGGTGAGCAGCCCGGTCGAGGTGGAGATGATCGCCACCCCCAGGCCGCCGAGCACCTTCGGCAGCGCGTTCGACTTCGCGTACACGCGCAGGCCGGGCTTGGAGACCCGCCGGACGCCGGCGATGCTCCGCTCGCGGTTCGGGCCGTACTTGAGGTCGACCACCAGCTCCTTGCGGGTGGTGCCGTCCTTCTCGACGTCGTTGACGGTCCAGCCGGCGATGTAGCCCTCCTGCTGGAGGATCTCGGCGATGTGCGTCTTGAGCTTCGAGGACGGCATGACCGCGGAGTCGTGGTACGCCTGGTTGGCGTTCCGGATCCGCGTCAACATGTCCGCGATCGGGTCGGTCATCGTCATGGGTGTGGTGCCTCTCTCGCCGCGGTTCCTCTGCGCGTGGTCCCGAGGACTGCGCGCGGGCCTCTCGGCGATCGGTGGTGCAGGTGAGTGGATGGAGCGGCCCGGCTGCAGGGCCACCGTGCGGCCCGGCTGCAGGGCCACCGTGCGGCCCCGTCCCGGGTCCCACCCTGAGCGTGCGAAGGGTGGGGAGGACGGGGTCCTCTTACCAGCTGGACTTGCTCACGCCGGGCAGCTCGCCGGCGTGCGCCATCTCCCGGAGGCAGATCCGGCAGAGGCCGAACTTGCGGAAGACCGAGTGCGGACGACCGCACCGCTGGCACCGGGTGTAGCCGCGGACGGCGAACTTCGGCTTGCGGGCCGCCTTGTTGATCAGCGCCTTCTTGGCCATGTCTGTATCTCCTCGTTCCCGCCGACTCGATCCCGGCTCAGCGGATGGTCGTGACGACGGGCTGGCCGGCGAACGGGAAGCCCAGCAGGCGCAGGAGCTCGCGACCCTCCTCGTCCGTGGTGGCGGTGGTGACCAGCGTGATGTCCATACCGCGGGGACGGTCGATCTTGTCGACGTCGATCTCGCGGAACATCGACTGCTCGGTCAGCCCGAAGGTGTAGTTGCCGTGGCCGTCGAACTGCTTGGCGTTCAGGCCGCGGAAGTCGCGGATGCGGGGCAGGGCCAGCGACAGCAGCCGGTCCAGGAACTCCCACATGCGGTCGCCGCGCAGGGTCACCTTGGCCCCGATCGGCATGCCCTCGCGCAGCTTGAACTGGGCGATGGACTTGCGGGCGCGGACGACGGCCGGCTTCTGGCCGGTGATCGCGGTGAGGTCCCGGACGGCGCCGTCCATCAGCTTCGCGTCGCGGGTGGCCTCGCCGACGCCCATGTTCACGACGATCTTGGTCAGCCGCGGGATCTGCATGACGTTCTCGTAGCCGAACTCCGACTGCAGGGCCGGCGCGATCGAGTCGCGGTAGTGGGCCAGCATGCGGGGCAGCTCACGGGTGGGTGCACTCATGGGTCAGAGGTCCTTACCGGTGCGCCGCGAGACCCGGATGCTGCGGCCTTCCTCGTCCTTGCGGTAACCGACCCGGGTCGGCTTGTCCTCGGAGTCGATCACCATCACGTTGCTGACGTGGATGGGCGCCTCCTGCGTGACGATCCCGCCCTGCTGCGCACCGCGCTGGTTCGAGCTGATGCGGGTGTGCTTCTTCACCCGGCCCACGCCCTCGACCAGCACCTTCTGCTGCTTGGGGTAGGCGGCGATCACGCGGCCCTTCGCGCCCTTGTCCTTGCCGGACAGCACGACGACCGTGTCGCCCTTCTTCACCTTCATCGACGGGGTCTTCCCGCTGGCTGCCTGAGCCATGGTCACAACACCTCCGGAGCGAGCGAGATGATCCGCATGAACCGCTTGTCGCGCAGCTCGCGCCCGACGGGGCCGAAGATGCGGGTGCCGCGCGGGTCCCCGCTGTCGCGGATGATCACCGCGGCGTTCTCGTCGAAGCGGATGTAGGAGCCGTCGGGACGCCGCCGCTCCTTCGCCGTGCGGACGACGACCGCCTTCACGACGTCACCCTTCTTCACCCCGGCACCGGGCAGCGCGTCCTTCACGGTGGCGACGATGACGTCGCCGATGCCCGCGTAGCGTCGCCCCGAGCCGCCGAGCACGCGGATGCAGAGGATCTCCTTCGCACCGGTGTTGTCGGCGACACGCAGTCGCGACTCCTGCTGGATCACGTGCTACTCCTGATCTCTCTCGGTGACAGCCGGGCCGGAACGGTGAACCGGCTGTCCGGTACCCACGTGCGGACGCACCGGCGGGGGCGACCGCCGGTGCGTCCGACACGGGTACCGGGATGCGGCGCCCACCCGCGGGCGGCGCCAGTCGTCCAGGGTACCTGGTCCTGGGCGGCCTCTGCCGGTGCGTCCGTCACAGCGGGCGCACCGCCGAGGCCACGGCTCACTTGGCCTTCTCGAGGACCTCGACCAGCCGCCACCGCTTGGTGGCCGACAGCGGCCGGGTCTCCATGATCTGCACGCGGTCACCGATGCCGGCGACCCCCTGCTCGTCGTGGGCCTTCAGCTTGCTCGTGCGCCGGAGGACCTTGCCGTAGAGGCCGTGCTTCACGCGGTCCTCGACCTCGACGACGATGGTCTTCTCCATCTTGTCGCTGACCACGTAGCCCTCGCGGACCTTGCGGTAGCCGCGGCCGGCCAGGCCGGGACCGCTGGCGACAGCGGTGTTGTCGGACTCGCTCATGCCACACCCTCGCTCGGGGCGACCGAGAGGCCCAGCTCGCGCTCGCGCATGATCGTGTAGATCCGGGCGATGTCGCGGCGGACGGTCTGCAGCCGCCGGTTGTTGTCCAGCTGGCCGGTGGCCACCTGGAACCGCAGGTTGAACAGTTCTTCCTTCGACTCGCGCAGCCGCGTGGCGAGCTCCTCAGCGGAGAGCTCGCGCAGCTCGGGAGCGGTCAGACCGGCGGCCATCACACCTCTCCTTCACGCGTGATGAAGCGGCACTTCATCGGCAGCTTGTGGATCGCGCGGCGCATGGCCTCGCGAGCCACGGACTCCGGGACGCCGGACAGCTCGAACATGACCCGCCCCGGCTTGACGTTGGCGACCCACCACTCGGGCGAGCCCTTACCGGAACCCATGCGGGTCTCGGCGGGCTTCTTGGTGAGCGGGCGGTCCGGGTAGATGGAGATCCAGACCTTCCCGCCACGGCGGATGTGCCGGGTCATCGCGATACGCGCCGACTCGATCTGCCGGTTGGTGACGTAGGCCGGCTCGAGCGCCTGGATGGCGTACTCGCCGAAGTTGATCTGCGTCCCGCCCTTGGCACGGCCCGAGCGGCTCGGGTGGTGCTGCTTGCGGTGCTTGACGCGCCGTGGGATCAGCACGTGTCAGCCCTCCGTGTTCTCGGTGGCCGCGCTCTCGGCCGCGGCGGCACCCTGGGCACCCGCGGACTCGGCGACGGTCTGCTGAGCGGTGGCGTCGCCGGACGTCGTCGCCACCGCGCTCTCGGCGGTCGCCGGACCGGTGGAGGTCTCGGCCGCGGCGCGGCCGGCCTCGGTGCCCCCGGCGGTGGTGCCCGAGGAGCCCGACCGGCGCGGCCGCTGCGAGCGCTCGCGACGCTGCTGACGGGCGGCCAGGGCCTCCAGCGCCTCGCGCTCGGCGCGCGAGCCGCTGACGTCACCCTTGTAGATCCAGACCTTCACGCCGATGCGGCCGAAGGTCGTGCGGGCCTCGTAGATGCCGTAGTCGATGTTCGCGCGCAGGGTGTGCAGCGGCACGCGGCCCTCGCGGTAGAACTCCGAGCGGCTCATCTCGGTGCCGCCGAGGCGGCCCGAGCACTGCACCCGGATGCCCTTGACCTGCGGGCTGCGCTGGGCCGACTGCATGGCCTTGCGCATGGCCCGCCGGAAGCTGACGCGGCTGGACAGCTGCTCGGCGACGGCCTGGGCGACGAGCTGGGCGTCGGCCTCGGGGTTCTTGACCTCGAGGATGTTGAGTTGCACCTGCTTGCCGGTGAGCTTCTCCAGCTCGCCGCGGATGCGGTCGGCCTCCGCGCCGCGCCGGCCGATGACGATGCCCGGCCGGGCGGTGTGGATGTCGACGCGGACGCGGTCCCGCGTGCGCTCGATCTCCACCTTGGAGATGCCCGCCCGCTCCATGCCCTTGCTCATGAGCTTGCGGATGGCCACGTCTTCCTTGACGTAGTCCTTGTACAGCTTGTCGGCGTACCACCGGGACTTGTAGTCGGTGGTGATGCCCAGTCGGAACCCGTGCGGGTTGACCTTCTGACCCACTATCGGGTCCCTCCCCTCGTGTTGCCCTTCGACTGCTGGGTGGCCGGGCCGGACTGCCCGGTGCGACGGCGGGCCGTGCGCGACTTGCCGGCGAGCTCCTCGCTGGCGGTCACCTCGCTGACCTCGACCGTGATGTGGCAGGTCCGCTTGTTGATCCGGTACGCGCGGCCCTGGGCCCGCGGGCGGATGCGCTTGAGGGTCGGGCCCTCGTCGACGTACGCCGCGCTCACGACCAGCGCGGCCGGGTCCAGCCGCAGGTTGTGCTCGGCGTTGGCGACGGCGCTGGCGACGACCTTGGCCACGGGCTCGCTGGCCGACTGCGGCGCGAAGCGCAGCAGGGCCAGGGCCTCGTCGGTCGGCAGGTAGCGGACGAGGTCCACCACCCGCCGTGCCTTCATCGGGGTGACGCGGACGAACCGGGCGGTTGCCCGGGCGACCGGCGCCTCCTGTCCCACCTGGGAAGTCATTGTCTGAACTCTCTCTACCTGGTCAGCCGCGGCGCGACCGGCGGTCGTCCTTGACGTGCCCACGGAAGGTGCGCGTGGGTGCGAACTCGCCGAGCTTGTGCCCGACCATCGCCTCGGTCACGAAGACCGGGACGTGCTTGCGGCCGTCGTGCACGGCGATCGTGTGCCCGAGCATGTCGGGGATGATCGTCGAGCGGCGCGACCAGGTCCGGATGACGGTCTTGGTGCCCTTCTCGTTCTGCGCGTCCACCTTCTTGAGCAGGTGGTCGTCGACGAACGGGCCCTTCTTCAGGCTGCGTGGCATGTCTTCTCGTGCTCCCTCTGGCCCGCTCAGCGCTTCTTGTTGGTGCGCCGGCGGCGCACGATCAGGGCGTCACTGGCCTTGCGCTTGCGCGTGCGGCCCTCCGGCTTGCCCTTCGGGTTGACCGGGTGCCGGCCGCCGGAGGTCTTGCCCTCACCACCACCGTGCGGGTGGTCGACCGGGTTCATGGCGACACCGCGGACGGTCGGGCGCTTGCCCTTCCACCGCATGCGGCCGGCCTTGCCCCAGTTGATGTTCGACTGCTCGGCGTTGCCCACCTCGCCGACGGTCGCGCGGCAGCGCACGTCGACGTTGCGGATCTCGCCCGACGGCATGCGCAGCTGCGCCAGCCGCCCCTCGCGGGCCACCAGCTGGACGCTGGTGCCGGCCGAGCGGGCGATCTTCGCCCCGCCACCGGGCCGCAGCTCGATGGCGTGGACCACGGTGCCGACCGGGATGTTGCGCAGCGGCAGGTTGTTGCCCGGCTTGATGTCGGCCGCGGGCCCGCACTCGACGGTGTCGCCCTGCTTGAGCCGCGCCGGGGCGAGGATGTAGCGCTTCTCCCCGTCGGCGTAGTGCAGCAGCGCGATCCGCGAGGTGCGGTTCGGGTCGTACTCGATGTGCGCCACCTTGGCCGGCACGCCGTCCTTGTCCGCCCGGCGGAAGTCGATCAGCCGGTAGGCCCGCTTGTGCCCGCCGCCCTGGTGGCGCGCGGTCACCTTCCCGTGCACGTTGCGCCCGCCGCGACCGTGCAGCGGCCGGACCAGCGACTTCTCGGGATGGTCGCGGGTGACCTCGGCGAAGTCGGCGACGGACGAACCGCGGCGGCCCGGCGTCGTCGGCTTGTACTTGCGGATAGCCATTTCTGACTCAGTCCCTGTCTGTTCTCTCTGGTCCGGTCACTGGGCGCGGGCGCCTCAGGCGCCCGGCCCGCCGAAGATCTCGATGCGGTCGCCGGGGGCGAGCGACACGATCGCCCGCTTGGTGTCCTTCCGCCGGCCCATCCGGTTGCCCCGGCTGCGCTTGCGCTTGCCCTGGCGGTTGATCGTGTTCACGCCGAGGACCTTCACGTCGAAGACCTGCTCGACCGCGATCTTGATCTGGGTCTTGTTGGCCTCGGGCAGCACCAGGAACGTGTACTGGTTCTCGTCGAGCAGCCCGTAGCTCTTCTCCGAGATGACCGGGGACAGCAGCACGTCCCGGGGGTCGCGGACGCTCACTTGGTCTCCTCCGCGTCGTCGGTGTCGTCAGCGGGCACCTCGGCGCGGGCGGCCTCGGACGCGGTGGTCACGTCCTCCGCCGGCACGGCGCGGCCCGGGGTCCGGGGGGTGGCCTGCGGGTCGGGCGCCTCGGTGGTCTCGACGGTGCCCTCGCCCTCGGCCGGGGCGATCGACGGGACGCCGCCCTTGGTGAGGGAGGTCGCCACGTCGGGCAGGTCGCGGCCGCGGTCCCGGGACGGGCCGGACACGAACTCGGCCAGCGCCGCCTCGGTGAAGACCACCTCGTCGGCCACGAGCACGTCGTAGGTGTTCAGCTGGCCGGCCTCGAGCAGGTGGACCTGCGGCAGGTTGCGCAGGCTGACCCAGTTGAGGACGTCGTCGCGGTCGAGGACCACGAGCACCCGCTTGGCCTGGGTGACCGACTGCAGCGTGGCCAGCGCGGCCTTGGTCTTCGGCGCGTCGCCGTCGACGAAGGTGCTCACCACGTGCACGCGGTCCTCGCGGGCCCGGTCGGAGAGGGCGCCGCGCAGGGCGGCGGCCTTCATCTTCTTCGGGGTCCGCTGCGAGTAGTCCCGCGGCTGCGGGCCGTGGACGGTGCCACCGCCCTCGAACTGCGGGGCGCGGGTCGAGCCCTGGCGGGCCCGGCCGGTGCCCTTCTGCCGGTAGGGCTTGGCGCCGCCACCGCTGACCTGACCGCGGGTCTTGGTCGCGTGCGTGCCCTGGCGCGCGGCGGCCAGCTGGGCCACCACGACCTGGTGCATGAGCGAGACGTTGGCCGACGCGTCGAAGAGCTCGCCGGGCAGCGTGACGCTGCCGGTGGTCTCCCCGGCCGGGGTGCGGACGTCGACCTGCCGGTCGGCCCGGGCCCCCGTCGTCTGGGTGGCTGTCGACTGGGTCACTGGTTGTCACTCCCCACGGGGCCGCCCTTGACGGCCGAGCGCACGAGCACGAGGCCGCCCTTGGGGCCGGGGATGGCGCCCTTGATGAGCAGCAGACCGCGCTCGGCGTCCACCTTGTGCACGTTCAGCGAGAGGGTCGTCGTCTTGACCGCGCCCATGCGGCCGGCCATGCGCAGGCCCTTGAAGACGCGACCGGGGGTCGAGGCCCCGCCGATGGAGCCGGGCGACCGGTGCTTGCGCTGGGTGCCGTGCGCGGCACCCAGGCCCCGGAAGCCGTGGCGCTTCATGACACCGGCGGTGCCCTTGCCCTTGCTGGTGCCGATCACGTCGACCTTGGCGACGCCGTCGAAGACCTCCGCGGTCAGCTCCTGGCCGACCGTGTAGTCCGAGGCGTCCTGGGTGCGCAGCTCCACCACGTGGCGGCGCGGCGTGACCCCGGCCTTGGCGAAGTGGCCGCCCTCGGGCTTGTTGACCTTGCGCGGGTCGATCTCACCGAAGCCGAGCTGCACGGCGGAGTAGCCGTCGACCTCGGGGGTCCGGACCTGGGTCACCACGCAGGGGCCCGCCTTGACGACCGTCACCGGCACGATGCGGTTGTTCTCGTCGAAGACCTGGGTCATCCCCAGCTTCTCGCCGAGGAGACCACGGAACGAGTTCGCCATGACTCCCCCTTACTGGATGTTGACGTCGACCGAGGCCGGCAGGTCGATGCGCATGAGCGCGTCGACCGTCTTGGGCGTCGGGTCGAGGATGTCGATGAGCCGCTTGTGGGTGCGCATCTCGAAGTGCTCCCGCGAGTCCTTGTACTTGTGCGGGGACCGGATGACGCAGTAGACGTTCTTCTCCGTCGGCAGCGGCACCGGGCCGACGACGCGCGCACCGGTCTTGGTCACCGTGTCGACGATGCGCCGCGCCGAGGCGTCGATCGCCTCGTGGTCGTAGGCCTTCAGCCGGATGCGGATCTTCTGTCCCGCCATCGCTGTTCTCTGCTCCTGCCGATCGGTGTTCGTTCGTAGCTGGGGAACGCCGGGTGGTCGCAGACCTCATCCGGTCTGGCCCCAGCGGGGAGGGTGTCCGTGCGCACATGCGCACGGCCACCCGGGGACGGGCGGTGGTCGTGGTCACGACCACCGCCCGTCGCGGGGTGTTACTTGATGATCTTCGTGACGCGGCCGGCGCCGACGGTGCGGCCACCCTCGCGGATGGCGAAGCGCAGGCCCTCCTCCATGGCGATCGGCTGGATGAGCTCGACCGTCATCTCGGTGTTGTCGCCGGGCATGACCATCTCGGTGCCGGCGGGCAGGGTCACGACGCCCGTCACGTCCGTGGTCCGGAAGTAGAACTGCGGACGGTAGTTGTTGAAGAAGGGCGTGTGACGGCCACCCTCGTCCTTCGAGAGGATGTAGACCGAACCCTCGAAGTTCGTGTGCGGGGTGATCGAACCCGGCTTCACGACGACCTGGCCGCGCTCGACGTCCTCGCGCTTGATGCCGCGCAGCAGCAGACCGACGTTGTCACCGGCCTGGCCCTGGTCGAGCAGCTTGCGGAACATCTCGACGCCGGTGACGGTGGTCTTGGTCGACGAGGGGCGGATGCCGACGATCTCGACCTCCTCGTTCACCTTGACGACGCCGCGCTCCACGCGACCGGTCACGACGGTGCCGCGGCCGGTGATGGTGAAGACGTCCTCGACCGGCATGAGGAAGGGCTTGTCGACCTCGCGCTGCGGCTCGGGGATCGCGGTGTCGACCGCGTTCATGAGCTCCATCAGCTTGTCGCCCCACTCGGCGTCGCCCTCGAGGGCCTTGAGCGCGGAGACGCGGACCACCGGGACGTCGTCGCCCGGGAACTCGTACTCGGAGAGCAGCTCGCGGACCTCCAGCTCGACGAGCTCGAGGATCTCCTCGTCGTCGACCATGTCGGCCTTGTTGAGCGCCACGACGATGTAGGGGACGCCGACCTGGCGGGCCAGGAGCACGTGCTCCTTGGTCTGCGGCATCGGGCCGTCGGTCGCGGCGACCACCAGGATGGCGCCGTCCATCTGCGCCGCACCGGTGATCATGTTCTTGATGTAGTCGGCGTGCCCCGGGCAGTCGACGTGCGCGTAGTGGCGGTTCTCGGTCTGGTACTCGACGTGCGCGATCGAGATCGTGATCCCGCGGGCCTTCTCCTCGGGCGCCTTGTCGATCTGGTCGAAGGCCGACGCCTCGTTGAGGTCCGGGTACTTGTCGTGCAGCACCTTGGTGATCGCCGCGGTCAGGGTGGTCTTCCCGTGGTCGATGTGCCCGATGGTGCCGATGTTGACGTGCGGCTTGGTCCGCTCGAACTTGGCCTTGGCCACTGGGTTCCTCTCCTCGTGGTGTCGCAGTGAGCGCGAACTCTGGGGTGGGCTTGCTGGGTGGGGCCGGGCGGGGTCACCCCGCCCGGCAGGTCACTCGCCGGTGGCCTTGGCGGAGTCCAAGGCTCGGCTCCGGGATCGCTCCGCTCCTCGGGCCGGGGACGGCCCTGCGATGCTCACTCTCCCGTCGCCTTCGCGATGATCTCCTTGGCCACGTTCTGCGGGACCTCGGCGTACGAGTCGAACACCATGGTGTAGCTCGCCCGCCCCTGGGTGCGGCTGCGCAGGTCGCCCACGTAGCCGAACATCTCCGAGAGCGGGACCAGGGCCCGGACGACGCGGGCGCCGGAGCGCTCCTCCATCGCCTGGATCGTCCCGCGCCGGGAGTTCAGGTCGCCGATGACGTCACCCATGTAGTCCTCGGGGGTGACGACCTCGACGGCCATGAGCGGCTCGAGCAGGGCCGGGCTGGCCTTGCGGGCGGCCTCCTTGAAGACCATCGAGCCGGCGATCTTGAAGGCCATCTCGGACGAGTCGACCTCGTGGTACTGGCCGTCGATGAGCGAGGCCTTGACGCCCACGACCGGGTAGCCGGCGAGGATGCCGTACTGCATGGCGTCCTGGATGCCCTGGTCGACCGAGGGGATGTACTCCTTGGGCACCCGCCCACCGGTGACCTTGTTCTCGAACTCGTAGGTCGCCGAGTCACCGCTGATCTCCAGCGGCTCCAGGGTGACCTGGACCTTCGCGAACTGGCCGGAGCCACCGGTCTGCTTCTTGTGCGTGTAGTCGTACTTCTCGACGGCCTTGCGGATCGTCTCGCGGTAGGCCACCTGCGGCTTGCCGACGTTGGCCTCGACCTTGAACTCGCGCCGCATGCGGTCGACGAGGATCTCCAGGTGGAGTTCGCCCATGCCCGAGATGACCGTCTGGCCGGTCTCCTCGTCGAGCTTGACGCGGAAGGTCGGGTCCTCCTCGGCCAGCTTCTGGATGGCGGTGGAGAGCTTCTCCTGGTCGCTCTTGGTCTTCGGCTCGATCGCGACGTCGATGACCGGGTTGGGGAAGCTCATCGACTCGAGGATCACCGGCTTCTGCGGGTCGCAGAGGGTGTCACCCGTGGTCGTCTGCTTCAGCCCGACGACGGCCACGATCTGGCCGGCGCCCACGCCCTGGCGCTCCTCGCGCTTGTTGGCGTGCATCTGGTAGATCTTGCCGATCCGCTCCTTGCGGTCCTTGGTGCTGTTGAGCACCGGGGACCCGGAGTCCAGCCGCCCGGAGTAGACGCGCACGTAGGTCAGCTTGCCGAGGTGCTGGTCGGTCTGGATCTTGAAGGCCAGGGCCGAGAACGGCTCGTCCTCGTCGGCGTGCCGCACGACCTCGGTCTCGCCGTCCAGGGCGGTGCCGGTGATGGCGCCGACGTCCAGCGGGCTGGGCAGGTAGTCGACGACGGCGTCGAGCAGGGGCTGCACGCCCTTGTTCTTGAACGCCGTCCCGGTGAGCACCGGGTTGACCTGCGCGGCGATCGTGGCCTTGCGGATGGCGGCCTTCAGCGTCTCGGGGGAGATCTCCTCCCCGCCGAGGTACGCCTCCATGATCGCGTCGTCGGTCTCGGCGACGCCCTCGAGCAGCTTCTCCCGGTACTCGGCGGCCTGGTCGACGAGCTCGGCCGGGATCTCCTCGATGGAGTAGTCCTCGCCCATCTGGGTCTCACCGCGCCACGTGAGCGCGCGCATGTAGACCAGGTCGACGACGCCGACGAAGTCGGACTCGGCACCGATCGGCAGCTGCAGCACCAGCGGGTTGGCGCCGAGCCGCTCGACCATCATGTCGACGCAGCGGAAGAAGTCGGCACCGGTGCGGTCGAGCTTGTTGACGAAGCACATCCGCGGGACGCCGTACTTCTCGGCCTGCCGCCAGACCTGCTCGGTCTGCGGCTCGACACCGGCGACGCCGTCGTAGACCGCGATCGCACCGTCGAGGACCCGCAGGGAACGCTCGACCTCGACGGTGAAGTCGACGTGCCCCGGGGTGTCGATGATGTTGATGTCGTGGCCGTTCCAGGAGCACTTCGTCGCGGCGGACGTGATGGTGATGCCGCGCTCCTGCTCCTGCTCCATCCAGTCCATCGTGGCCGCGCCGTCGTGGACCTCACCGATCTTGTAGTTGATCCCGGTGTAGAAGAGGATGCGCTCGGTCGTCGTGGTCTTGCCGGCGTCGATGTGCGCCATGATCCCGATGTTGCGGGTCTTGGCGAGCTGGGCCTCGTTGCTGGCCATTACTTCTCCTCGTGCGGGTTGTCCGTGTGCGGGCGCCGGGGCTGCGACATCCAGAAGCGCCCCGGGGTTCCCGCCGACGGCGGGCGCTGGTCGAGGTGCGTTACCAGCGGTAGTGCGCGAAGGCCTTGTTCGACTCGGCCATCTTGTGGGTGTCCTCGCGGCGCTTGACCGCGGCTCCCAGACCGTTGCTCGCGTCGAGCAGCTCGTTCATCAGGCGCTCGGTCATCGTCTTCTCGCGGCGGGCGCGGCTGTACTGGATCAGCCACCGCAGGCCCAGCGTGGTGCTGCGAGAGGCGCGGACCTCGACCGGCACCTGGTAGGTCGCGCCACCGACGCGGCGGCTGCGGACCTCGAGGGCCGGCTTGACGTTGTCCAGCGCGCGCTTGAGCGTGACCACCGGGTCGGTGTCGGTCTTGGCGCGGCAGCCCTCGAGGGCGCCGTAGACGATCGACTCGGCGACCGAGCGCTTGCCGTCGACCAGGACCTTGTTCACCAGCTGGGTGACCAGCGGCGACTGGTAGACCGGGTCGGCGACCAGCGGACGGCGCGGCGCGGGGCCCTTGCGCGGCATGTCAGCTCTTCTCCTTCTTCGCGCCGTACCGGCTGCGAGCCTGCTTGCGGTTGCGGACGCCCTGGGTGTCCAGCGAGCCGCGGATGATCTTGTAGCGCACGCCCGGGAGGTCCTTCACGCGGCCGCCGCGCACGAGCACCATCGAGTGCTCCTGCAGGTTGTGGCCGACGCCCGGGATGTAGGCGGTCACCTCGATGCCACTGGTGAGGCGGACGCGAGCGACCTTGCGCAGCGCCGAGTTCGGCTTCTTCGGCGTCGTCGTGTACACGCGGGTGCACACCCCACGACGCTGAGGGGAGCCCTTCAGCGCCGGGGTCTTGGTCTTCTCGACCTTGTCCTCGCGGCCCTTGCGGACCAGCTGGTTGATCGTGGGCATGGGTGGCCTGGATCTCCTACCTGCGCTGGGTCGTGCTGTGGACGGTGCTCTGTCGTGCCGGGTGCCGGTCCTGCCCGGGGCCGTACCCGCTCCCGGCCGTGGTCCACCACCGGTCCCCGCGGTCGGGCGTGTCGCCTTCCCCAGGACCGGCCGGCGATTCGAACCGGATCGGTCGCCCCCCGCGACTCGGCGCCACCACCTGCCGGCAGGCGCACCGCGAACGGGAGCAGGCCCAGGGCACCCTGGGCACGGCTGACCACGATACCCGCGTGCCGGAACACGGTCAAAGCGGGGTCCGGCACACCCGGCGGGCACTGGTCAGCCGTGTCCGCGCGGGCACGTCCGGGTCAACCGGTCCCGCCCGCAGGTTGTTCCCGGGTGCGGCGGCCGACCCGGCGAGGTGGCCGGGCGGGTGCGGCGACCATACCCGCCCCGCCCTCGCCGGGCCGGGACCCCGGGCGGGCCCGGCGGCCGTCGCGCGACTGTCGGTACCTCGCCCTACGGTCGGTGGCAGGACGCCCACCCACCGCCACCGGAGGCACCCGTGCACGTCGACCTCGCCCGCGAGCTCAAGACCCACCTGGAGACGCGGTTGGCCGAGTCGGTCGGCCCGGTCACGGCCAGCGGCCTCGGTGGGCCCCGCTGGGCGCGGCCGGCGCTCGGCCTGGCCCCCACCGGGCCGCAGCAGGCCCACCTGGCCATCCGGCTGGCCAGCAAGGAGGACGCCGACATCCTGCTGGCCGGCCTGGACGACGCCGTCCTCGGCGAGGTCGACGTCCGGGTGATCGGCACGGTCCGCGCGCTGCCCTCCCCCACCATCCCCTCCCCCACGCCGGGGGACCTGCAGCGCCGGGTCCGGCCGCTGCACCCGGGGGTGTCCGTGGCCCACGCGGCGGTCAGCGCGGGAACGCTGGGCGGGTTCGTGCACGCCGCGGGCCGGCTGGCGATGCTGTCGAACAACCACGTGCTCGCCGCCACCGACACCGGCCGGGCCGGCGACCCGGTGCTGCAGCCGGGGCCGGCCGACCGCGGCGTGGACGCCGACCGCGTCGGGGCCCTGGCCGCCTTCGAGCGGTTCCACGCCCACGGCGGGGTGAACCTGGTCGACGCCGCCGTCGCCGTCCTGGACCCCGAGGTGCCCGCCGAGCCCGGGCGGCTGCCCGGCGGTCCGCTCGGGGCCCTCGCCGTGCCGGTGGAGGAGATCGACCCGGACGAGGTCGTGGAGAAGGTCGGGCGGACCACCGGCCACACCCGGGGCCGGGTCACCGCGGTGGAGGTCGACGGCGTCGCGGTCCAGTACGACGGGGTGGTGCACACCTTCGACGACCAGGTGGAGGTCGAGGGCCTCGCCGGGGGCTTCAGCGGCGGCGGGGACAGCGGGTCGGTGATCTGGCGGAGCAGCGACCGCGCACCGCTGGGGCTGCTCTTCGCCGGCAGCGAGTTCGGGGGCAGCAACGGCGGCGGGGTCACCTACGCCAACCCGCTGGTGACCGTCCTGGACGTGCTGGGCCTGGAGTGGATCGGCTCCTGACGGGGGGAGTCCCTTTCCGCCGAGGGCAGGAGGCCGGGCGGCCCCCTCGCGGGGGCCCGCGGCGAGCGCAGCGAGGCGGGGGGCGGGGGCGGCCCCCTCGCAGGGGCGCGCGGCGAGCGCAGCGAGGCGGGGGGCGGGGGCGGCCCCCTCGCAGGGGCCCGCGGCGAGCGCAGCGAGGCGGGGGGGGGCGAGGGGGTCCTTCTACTGTCCTCCGACCGTTCGACAGGGCACCATGGTCGACATGACCGACCGAGCCGCCGCCCGTGCCGCCAAGAGCGTCCTCGCCGCGCGGCTCGGTGCGGATCCCGAGGTGGTCGGCGTGGGCTTGGCCCGCCGCGACTCCGGCTACGTCGTGAAGGTCGACCTCGCGGACCCGCGCGCGGCCAGCCGCGTGCCCGGTGACGTGGACGGGGTCCGCGTCGTCACCGAGGTCGTGGGCGTGGTCCGCGCGCTCGGGCCCCGCACCGCCTGAGCCCGCGCACCCGGCGCCCGACCGGCCGCTACGGTCGGCCCGGCGCCAACGGTGGCGCCGTCGACCCCGGGAGTGGACGTGCGCATCGGCATCCAGGCCAGCTACAGCGGCGGTTTCCGCCAGACCGCCGCGGAGATCCGTGACCTCGAGTCCGCCGGGCTCGACCTCGCGATGGTGGCGGAGGTCTACACCTTCGACGCGGTGAGCCAGCTGGGCTACCTGGCCGCGGTCACCGAGCGCGTCGAGCTGATGAGCGGCATCTTCCCCATCTACAGCCGGACGCCGGCCCTGACCGCGATGACCGCCGCGGGGCTGGACTTCGTGTCGGACGGCCGGTTCACCCTGGGCCTGGGGGCCTCCGGGCCGCAGGTCATCGAGGGCTGGCACGGCGTCCCCTACGACGCCCCGCTGCAGCGCACCCGGGAGGTCGTGGAGATCTGCCGGCAGGTGTGGCGGCGCGAGCGCCTGGTCCACGACGGGCCGAAGTACCGGATCCCGCTCCCGGCCGAGCAGGGGACGGGTCTCGGCAAGCCGCTGAAGCTGATCAACACCCCGGTGCGCGACCGCATCCCGGTGCTGCTGGCCGCCATCGGCCCCAAGAACGCCGAGCTGGCCGCCGAGATCGCCGAGGCGTGGGAGCCCATCTTCTTCGTGCCGGAGAAGGCCGGGGCGGTGTGGGGCGAGGCGCTGGCGGCCGGCCGGGCGAAGCGGGACCCGTCCCTCGGGGAGCTGCAGGTGGTGACGGGTGTCCCGGTGGCGATCGGCGAGGACGCCGGGTCGCTGCTGGACCGGGTGCGCCCCTCGCTGGCCCTCTACATCGGTGGCATGGGCGCCCGGGGCAAGAACTTCTACAACGACCTGGCTCGGCGCTACGGGTACGAGGACGAGGCCCGCACGGTCCAGGACCTCTACCTGGAGGGCCGGAAGGACGAGGCGGCCGCCGCGGTGCCCGACGAGCTGGTGCAGGCCACCTCGCTGATCGGCCCTGAGTCCCACGTCGCGGAGCGGGTGGCAGCGTTCCGGGAGGCCGGGGTGGGGACCCTCATGCTGCAGCCCCTCGACGACAGCGCCGAGGGCCGGCTGCGCACGGTCGAGACCATGCGCCGGATCGCCGACGCCTGACCTCCCGTGATCATGGAGTTCTTGCTCGACGGCACACCGCCCGCGGCGTGCCGACCGGCGACAACCCCCTGATCACCCGCAGGTTTCGTCACGCCGGGAACGCGAGAGGGCCCCGCAGACCGGACGGTCTGCGGGGCCCTCTGCTGGTGACCTGCTGCTAGGGCCTCAGCCCCGCCAGTCGTACTCCTCGAGGCGCACGGCCTCCCCGGAGCCCGCACCGAAGACGTCGGGGCTGTAGTACTGCCCGTCGTCGTACCCGGCCATCGTGTAGACGGCGGCGCGGGCCTCCTCGGTCGGCTCGACCGTGATGTTGCGGTAGCGGCTGATGCCGGTACCGGCCGGGATCAGCTTCCCGATGATCACGTTCTCCTTGAGGCCGAGCAGGCTGTCGCTCTTGCCCTGGATCGCGGCGTCGGTGAGGACCTTCGTCGTCTCCTGGAAGGAGGCCGCCGACAGCCACGACTCGGTCGCGAGCGAGGCCTTGGTGATCCCCATGAGGACCGGACGGGCCGAGGCCGGCTCGCCGCCCTCGGCGACGACGCGGCGGTTCTCGGTCTCGAACAGCGTCCGCTCGACCAGCGCACCGGGCAGGAACTCCGTCGCACCCGAGTCGATGATGGTCACCCGCTTGAGCATCTGCCGGATGATCACCTCGATGTGCTTGTCGTGGATCGACACGCCCTGGCTGCGGTAGACCTCCTGGACCTCGCGGACCAGGTGCAGCTGCACCTCGCGCGGGCCCATGATCCGCAGCACCTCGTGCGGGTCCACCGCACCCTCGGTGAGCTGCTCGCCGACCTCGACGTGCGAGCCGTCCTCGACCCGCAGCCGCGACCGGCGCGACAGCTTGTCGTACACCACGTCGTCGGAGCCGTCGTCCGGGGTGATGGTGAGCTTCCGGAACTGCTCGCCGTCCTCGATCCGGACCGTGCCGGCCAGCTCGGCGATGGGCGCCTTGCCCTTGGGCACGCGGGCCTCGAAGAGCTCCACCACGCGCGGCAGGCCGTGGGTGATGTCCTCACCCGCGACACCACCGGTGTGGAAGGTGCGCATCGTCAGCTGGGTGCCGGGCTCACCGATCGACTGGGCGGCGATGATGCCGACCGCCTCGCCGACGTCCACCAGCTTGCCGGTCGCCAGCGACCGGCCGTAGCAGGTGGCGCAGGTGCCGAGCAGCGACTCGCAGGTCAGGACGCACCGGACCTTGACCTCGGCGACGCCGGCGTCGATGAGCTGCTGGATGAGCACGTCGCCCAGGTCCTCACCGGCCTGCGCGACGACCGTGCCGTCCTCGGCGGTGACGTCGGCGGCCAGCGCCCGCGCGTAGACGCTGGTCTCCACGTGCGGGTCGCGGGTCAGCGTGCCGTCGACGACGGTGCCGATCGGCATGAGCACGCCGCGGTCGGTGCCGCAGTCCTCCTCGCGGATGATGACGTCCTGCGAGACGTCGACCAGCCGGCGGGTGAGGTACCCGGAGTCGGCGGTACGGAGCGCCGTGTCGGCCAGACCCTTGCGCGCACCGTGCGTGGAGATGAAGTACTCCAGCACGGACAGACCCTCCCGGAAGTTGGCCTTGATCGGCCGCGGGATGATCTCGCCCTTCGGGTTGGACACCAGGCCACGCATGCCGGCGATCTGGCTGATCTGCATCATGTTGCCTCGGGCTCCCGAGTTGACCATGACCCAGACCGGGTTGGTGGTGGGGAAGTTGTCCACCATCGCCTGGCTGACCTCGGCCCGCGCGCGGGTCCAGATCTCGACCAGCTCGGAGCGCCGCTCGGTGTCGGTGATGACACCGCGCTCGTACTGCTTCTCGATCCGCCGCGCCTCGTCCTCGTGCCGGTCCAGGATCTCCTGCTTGGCCGGCGGGGTGACGACGTCGTCGATGGCGATCGTGACACCGGCGCGGGTGGCCCAGTGGAACCCGGCCGACTTGAGGGCGTCCAGCGTCGCCGCGACCTGCACCTTGGGGTAGCGCTCGGCGAGGTCGTTGACGATCGCCCCGAGCTCCTTCTTCGGCACCTGGTAGTTGACGAAGCGGTAGTCCTCGGGCAGGGCCTCGTTGAACAGCACCCGGCCGAGGCTGGTCAGCACGCGCACGGGGGCGCCCGGCGTCCAGTCCTCCGGCTGCTCCCACGGCGGGTTCACCGTGCCGTTGTCGACCCCGTACACCTCGTCGAGGCGGATCCAGGCCCGCTCCTGCAGGCCCAGGGAGCCCTTGTCGTAGGCCATGACCGCCTCGGCCGCCGAGGAGAAGGCAGCCGGCTGGCCGCCGTCGGCCTCGTGCCGGCTCGGCACCACGGTCGTGAGGTGGTACAGGCCCAGGACCATGTCCTGGGTCGGCGCCGTGATCGGGCGGCCGTCGGCCGGCGACAGGATGTTGTTCGAGGACAGCATGAGGATGCGGGCCTCGGCCTGCGCCTCCGCCGACAGCGGCAGGTGCACGGCCATCTGGTCACCGTCGAAGTCCGCGTTGAACGCGGTGCAGACCAGCGGGTGGATCTGGATGGCCTTGCCCTCGACCAGCTGCGGCTCGAAGGCCTGGATGCCCAGCCGGTGCAGCGTCGGCGCCCGGTTCAGCAGCACCGGGTGCTCGGTGATGACCTCCTCGAGCACGTCCCACACGACCGGCCGCGCGCGCTCGACCATCCGCTTGGCGGACTTGATGTTCTGCGCGTGGTTGAGGTCGACCAGCCGCTTCATGACGAAGGGCTTGAACAGCTCCAGCGCCATCTGCTTGGGCAGGCCGCACTGGTGCAGCTTCAGCTGCGGGCCGACGACGATGACCGACCGGCCCGAGTAGTCGACGCGCTTGCCGAGCAGGTTCTGGCGGAACCGGCCCTGCTTGCCCTTGAGCAGGTCGCTCAGGGACTTCAGCGGGCGGTTGCCCGGGCCGGTGACCGGCCGGCCGCGGCGGCCGTTGTCGAACAGCGCGTCCACGGACTCCTGCAGCATCCGCTTCTCGTTGTTCACGATGATCTCGGGCGCGCCGAGGTCGAGCAGCCGCTTGAGCCGGTTGTTCCGGTTGATGACCCGGCGGTACAGGTCGTTCATGTCGCTGGTGGCGAAGCGGCCACCGTCGAGCTGCACCATGGGGCGCAGGTCCGGCGGGATGACCGGGACGCAGTCCAGCACCATGCCCATGGGCGAGTTGCGGGTCTGCTGGAACGCCGCGACGACCTTCAGCCGCTTGAGCGCGCGCAGCTTGCGCTGGCCCTTGCCGGTGCGGATGGTCTCGCGCAGCGAGGCCGCCTCGGCGTCGAGGTCGAAGTCGGCGAGCAGCTTCTGCAGCGCCGCGGCACCCATCCCGCCCTCGAAGTACTCCCCGAACCGGTCGCGCAGCTCCCGGTAGAGGCCCTCGTCGGCGATGAGCTGCTTGACCTCGAGCTTGCGGAAGGTGTCGAGCACCTCCTCGAGGCGGTCGATCTCCCGCTGGGCGCGGTCGCGCAGCTGGCGCATCTCGCGCTCGCCGCCCTCCCGCACCTTGCGGCGGACGTCGGACTTGGCGCCCTCGGCCTCGAGCTCGGCGAGGTCGGCCTCCAGCTTCTGCTGGCGGGCCTCCACGTCGGCGTCCCGGCGGGACTCCAGGTTGTGCTTCTCCGCGCTGATCTCGGCCTCGATGGTCGGCAGGTCGCGGTGCCGGCCCTCGTCGTCGACTGAGGTGATCAGGTAGGCGGCGAAGTAGATGATCTTCTCGAGGTCCTTGGGCGCCAGGTCGAGCAGGTAGCCCAGGCGCGAGGGGACGCCCTTGAAGAACCAGATGTGGGTGACCGGCGCGGCCAGTTCGATGTGGCCCATCCGCTCGCGGCGGACCTTGGCCCGGGTCACCTCGACGCCGCAGCGCTCGCAGATGATCCCCTTGAAGCGGACCCGCTTGTACTTGCCGCAGTAGCACTCCCAGTCCCGGGTGGGACCGAAGATCTTCTCGCAGAAGAGGCCGTCCTTCTCCGGACGGAGCGTGCGGTAGTTGATGGTCTCGGGCTTCTTCACCTCACCGTGCGACCACTGGCGGATGTCGTCGCCGGTGGCCAGGCCGATGCGGAGCTCGTCGAAGAAGTTGACGTCGAGCACTGAGTGGACCCCTTTCCCGGGGCTAGTTCTCTTCTCTGACCAAGTGGGGTGGCCGGCCGGCCCCGCTGCTCGGGGCCGGCCGGCGACGTCGGCCTAGACGTCCTCGACGGACGACGGCTCGCGGCGGGACAGGTCGATGCCCAGCTCCTCCGCGGCCCGGAAGACCTCGTCGTCGGTGTCGCGCAGCTCGATCGCCTGCCCGTCGCCGGAGAGCACCTCGACGTTGAGGCAGAGCGACTGGAGCTCCTTGAGCAACACCTTGAACGACTCCGGGATGCCCGGCTCGGGGATGTTCTCGCCCTTGACGATGGCCTCGTAGACCTTCACGCGGCCGAGGATGTCGTCGGACTTGATGGTCAGCAGCTCCTGCAGCGCGTAGGCCGCACCGTAGGCCTGCATGGCCCAGCACTCCATCTCGCCGAACCGCTGGCCACCGAACTGCGCCTTACCACCCAGCGGCTGCTGCGTGATCATCGAGTAGGGGCCGGTCGAGCGGGCGTGGATCTTGTCGTCGACCAGGTGCAGCAGCTTGAGGATGTAGACGTAGCCCACCGAGATCGGCTCGGGGAACGGCTCGCCGGAGCGGCCGTCGAAGAGCCGGGCCTTGCCGGTCGGCTGCACCATGCGCTGCCCGTCGCGGTTGGGGGTCGTCGAGCCCAGGAGGCCGATGATCTCGTCCTCCTTGGCGCCGTCGAACACCGGCGTCGCCGCGCGGGTGCCGGGGGCCGCGGAGCGGGCCGCCTCGGGCAGGTTGCGCGCCCACTCCGGGTCGCCCTCGACGTCCCAGCCCTGCTTGGCCACCCACCCGAGGTGGGTCTCGAGGACCTGGCCGACGTTCATCCGGCCCGGCACGCCGAGCGGGTTGAGCACGATGTCGACCGGGGTGCCGTCCTCGAGGAACGGCATGTCCTCCTGCGGCAGGATCTTCGCGATGACGCCCTTGTTGCCGTGGCGCCCGGCGAGCTTGTCGCCGTCGGAGATCTTGCGCATCTGGGCGACGTAGACCCGGATCAGCTCGTTGACGCCGGCGGGCAGCTCGTCGCCGTCCTCACGGGAGAACACCCGGACGCCGATGACCTTGCCGGACTCACCGTGCTTGACCTTCAGCGACGTGTCGCGGACCTCGCGGGCCTTCTCGCCGAAGATCGCGCGCAGCAGCCGCTCCTCCGGGGTCAGCTCGGTCTCGCCCTTCGGCGTGACCTTCCCGACCAGGATGTCCCCCGGGACGACCTCGGCACCGATGCGGATGATGCCGCGCTCGTCGAGGTCGGCGAGGACCTCCTCGGAGACGTTCGGGATGTCCCGGGTGATCTCCTCGGCACCGAGCTTGGTGTCGCGGGCGTCGACCTCGAACTCCTCGATGTGGATCGAGGACAGGACGTCGTCCTGCACGAGGCGCTGCGACAGGATGATCGCGTCCTCGTAGTTGTGGCCCTCCCACGGCATGAAGGCGACGAGCAGGTTCTTGCCCAGCGCCATCTCGCCCTGGTCGGTGCACGGCCCGTCGGCGATGACCTGGCCGACCTCGACCCGCTGCCCCTCGTCCACGATCGGGGTCTGGTTGATCGAGGTGCCCTGGTTCGATCGGCGGAACTTCAGCAGCCGGTAGGTCTGCCGGGTGCCGTCGTCGGCCATGACCGTGACGTAGTCGGCGGTGGAGTCCTCGACCACACCGGCCTTCTCGGCCACCACGACGTCGCCGGCGTCGACCGCGGCGCGCAGCTCCATGCCGGTCCCGACCAGCGGGGCCTCGCTGCGCAGCAGCGGCACGGCCTGGCGCTGCATGTTGGCGCCCATGAGCGCTCGGTTGGCGTCGTCGTGCTCGAGGAACGGGATCATCGCCGTCGCGACCGAGGTCATCTGCCGCGGGGAGACGTCCATGTAGTCGACGTTCTCCGGCGCCAGGTAGTCGACCTCGCCGCCCTTGGTGCGGACCAGGACGCGGTCCTCGGCGAACCGGCCCTGGGCGTCCAGGGGCGAGTTCGCCTGGGCGACGACGAAGCGGTCCTCCTCGTCGGCGGTCAGGTAGTCGATCCGGTCGGTGACCACGCCGTTCTCGACCCGGCGGTACGGGGTCTCGATGAAGCCGAAGGCGTTCACCCGCCCGTAGGCCGAGAGCGAGCCGATCAGGCCGATGTTCGGGCCCTCGGGGGTCTCGATCGGGCACATCCGGCCGTAGTGGCTGGGGTGCACGTCGCGGACCTCCATGCCGGCCCGTTCCCGCGACAGACCACCCGGGCCCAGCGCCGACAGGCGGCGCTTGTGGGTCAGGCCCGCGAGCGGGTTGGTCTGGTCCATGAACTGGGACAGCTGGCTGGTGCCGAAGAACTCCTTGATGGAGGCGACGACCGGCCGGATGTTGATCAGGGTCTGCGGCGTGATGGCCTCGACGTCCTGGGTGGTCATCCGCTCGCGGACGACGCGCTCCATGCGGGAGAGGCCGACCCGGATCTGGTTCTGGATCAGCTCGCCCACCGTGCGGAGCCGGCGGTTGCCGAAGTGGTCGATGTCGTCGACGCCGTGGTCGGCCTCGCCGGCGTGCAGCCGGACGACGTACTCGATGGTGGCGACGATGTCGTCCTCGGTGAGGGTCAGCGTCTGCTGGCCGACCTCGAGGCCGAGCTTCTTGTTCACCTTGTAGCGGCCAACCTTCGCCAGGTCGTAGCGCTTGGGGTTGAAGAAGAGGTTCTCCAGCAGCGCCTGGGCGCTCTCCCGCGTCGGCGGCTCACCCGGGCGCAGCTTGCGGTAGATGTCGAGCAGGGCCTCGTCCTGCCCGGCGATGTGGTCCTTCTCCAGGGTGGCGAGGACGGTCGGCGACCACTGGAAGTGCTCGCGGATCCGGTCCTCGGTCCAGCCGAGGGCCTTGAGCAGCACGGTGACCGGCTGCCGCCGCTTGCGGTCGATCCGGACGCCGACGGTGTCCCGCTTGTCGACGTCGAACTCCAGCCACGCACCACGGCTGGGGATGACCTTGGCGCTGAAGACGTCCTTGTCCGACGTCTTGTCCAGGGTCTTGTCGAAGTAGACGCCGGGGCTGCGGACCAGCTGCGAGACGACGACCCGCTCGGTCCCGTTGATGACGAACGTGCCCTTGCTCGTCATGATCGGGAAGTCGCCCATGAACACCGTCTGGCTCTTGATCTCGCCGGTGGTGTTGTTCATGAACTCGGCGGTGACGAACAGCGGCGCCGCGTAGGTCATGTCCTTGTCCTTGCACTCCTCGAGGGACGCCTTGACGTCCTCGAAGCGCGGGTTGGAGAAGGACAGCGACATCGAGCCGCTGAAGTCCTCGATCGGGGAGATCTCCTCGAGGATCTCGGCCAGGCCGCCGACGGCGTCGGCCTGCTCTTCGGGCGAGAGGGTGGCCCGCCACTCGGGGCTGCCGATGAGCCAGTCGAAGGAGGCGGTCTGCAGGGCCAGCAGGTCCGGGACCTCGAGGGGCTCCGAGATCTTGGCGAACGAGACGCGGAGGGGAGCGCCCGGGATCTTCTGCTGGTCGGCCTCACCGGTGCGGGGGCCGGTCTGGGGGGCCTGCGGGGTGTGCTGGGTGGTGCCGGACTCGGTGGTGCTGGCGGAGATGCTGGTGGGGCGAGAGCCTGCCAAGATGCGTCCTTCCAAGGACCTCACGACGTGCGGGCGGGTGCGGGGTCGTCCTGGGTCGTCGTCGGTAGTGGCGGCACTGCCGACCGGTCTGCTGGATCACCCGTCCGGGCGGTCTCCGCAGGGCGTCCGGGTACGGTCCCCCGGGCACCCCTGGTGACCCGTCTCGGCGGGCATGCAGTCAGGGGGCAGCGCAACAGGGAACCCTACCCCGTTCTCGGCGGGCTGTCCACGCCGGGGGTCCGCACGAGGGGACCGCACCCGGGAGGGGCAGCCGGCCGGCGGGGCCGGGTCGGCGCGCCGCCGCGCGGCGCGGACCCATGATGCCAGCCACCCGGCGGGAGCGGGACCGCCACGCCGCGGGTTGTGGAGACGCGGCAGGGGCCACCTCCCGGCTGGGAGGCGGCCCCTGCGTGCTGATCCGGTGGTCCGGCCACCGGCGTCCCGGCGGTCAGGCCGGGCGGGAGGTCACTTGACGGTGACGGTGGCCCCGGCGCCCTCGAGGGCGGCCTTGGCCTTCTCCGCGGCATCCTTGGCGACCTTCTCCAGGACCGGCTTCGGCGCGCCGTCGACCAGGTCCTTGGCCTCCTTGAGGCCGAGCGAGGTCAGACCGCGCACCTCCTTGATGACCTGGATCTTCTTGTCACCGGCGTTCTCGAGGATGACGTCGAACTCGTCCTGCTCCTCGGCGGCGGCAGCGCCGCCGTCGCCACCGGCACCACCGGCGGCCGGGGCCGCGGCGACGGCGACGGGGGCGGCCGCGGTGACGTCGAAGGTCTCCTCGAACAGCTTCACGAAGTCCGACAGCTCGAGGAGGGTCATCTCCTTGAACGCGTCGAGCAGCTCGTCGTTGGACAGCTTGGCCATGATCTCTCCTTCTGGGGTCAGTCGGCCGCGGCGGGGGCGGCGTCGGTGTCGGGGGTGGTGTCGGCAGCAGCAGCAGGAGCGTCCGCGGACTTCTTCTCCTGCAGGGCGGCGGCGAGGCGGGCGACCTGCGCGACCGGGGCCTGGAACAGACCCGCGGCCTTGGTGAGGTTGCCCTTCATGGCGCCGGCGAGCTTGGCCAGGAGCACGTCACGGCTCTCGACGTCGGCGAGGCGGGTGACCTCGGCGGCGTCGACCGTGCGGCCCTCGACCACGCCGCCCTTGACGACGAGCAGCGGGTTGGCGCGCGCGAAGTCACGGATGGCCTTGGCCGCGTCGACCGGGTCGCCCTCGATGAAGGCGATCGCGGTCGGACCGTTGAGCAGCGGCGCGAGGTCGGCGAAGCCCACCTGCTCCGCGGCACGCTTCGTCAGGGTGTTCTTGACGACGGCGTAGCTGCTGCCCTCACCGAGGGAACGGCGCAGCTGGGTCAGCTGCGCCACGGTCAGCCCGCGGTACTCGGTGAGCACCGCCGCGCTGGACGACTGGAACCGCTGGGTGATCTCGTCGATCACCGCGGCCTTCGCCTGCGTGGGCATGGGCCTCCTCTCGTCTGTCGGGCGGACCACCGGCCGGTGCACGGGGGCGGGCGATCGGGAGGGCCCGCAGACGACGAACGCCCCGGCGCAGGGCGCACGGGGCGAGGGGCGGGCGCGCTCGTGCGCCGCCGATCGGACCGTCCTCCTGCGCGGGCCGCCCGCCGGAGCGGGACCTTCGATCGCATGCGGACGTGCGACGACCAGCGGTCTTGGGGGGAACGGCAGCCAGCATACACGCCGCGCGCGACCCCGAAGACGATCATGGCGCCGTGACCACGGTCCGGGGGAACCGAGTGGTCACGGCGCCATGATCGCCGCGGGAGGAGCCGGCTCAGGAGGTCGGCTCGTCCACCGTCAGGTTGCGGGTCCGGTTCGGGTCGACCGGGATGCCCGGGCCCATCGTCGTGGAGATGGTGACCTTCTTCAGGTACCGCCCCTTGGCCGCGGCCGGCTTGGCGCGCAGGACCTCGTCGAGGGCGGCGGCGTAGTTCTCCACGAGCTTGGCCTCGTCGAACGAGGTCTTGCCGATCACCAGGTGCAGGTTGGCCTGCTTGTCGACGCGGAAGTTGATCTTCCCGCCCTTGATGTCGTTGACCGCCTTGGTGACGTCGGGGGTCACGGTGCCGGTCTTCGGGTTCGGCATCAGGCCGCGCGGCCCGAGGATGCGGGCGATCCGGCCGACCTTGGCCATCTGGTCGGGGGTCGCGATCGCGGCGTCGAAGTCCAGGAAGCCGCCCTGGATGCGCTCGATGAGGTCCTCGGAGCCCACGACATCGGCGCCGGCGGCCTCGGCCTCGGCGGCCTTGTCACCGGTCGCGAAGACGATGACGCGGGCGGTCTTGCCGGTGCCGTGCGGCAGGTTGACCGTGCCGCGGACCATCTGGTCCGCCTTGCGCGGGTCGACGCCCAGTCGCATCGCGACCTCGACGGTGGCGTCGTAGCTGGTCGGCGACGTCTCCTTGGCCAGGCCGGCGGCCTGCAGCGGGGTGTACAGGTTCTCGCGGTCGACCTTCGCGGCCGCCTCGCGGAACTTCTTGCCGTGCTTCGCCATGGTGGTTCCTCTCCCCCGGCGCCGGGCCGGGAGTCCTGTGGTGAACGGGCCCGGCGAGAGGCCCTCCCACGACTACGGGACCGGAGCCCCACGGGCTCCGGGTGGTTCCTCCGCTCAGCCGTTGACCGTGATGCCCATCGAGCGGGCGGTGCCCTCGATGATCTTCTCGGCCTGCTCGAGCGAGTTGGCGTTGAGGTCGGCCATCTTGGTCTGCGCGATCTCGCGGACCTGGTCGCGGGTCACGGTGGCGACCTTGGTCTTGTGCGGCTCGCCGGACCCCTTCTCCACGCCGGCCGCCTTGAGCAGCATGCGCGCCGCCGGCGGGGTCTTGGTGACGAAGGTGAACGAGCGGTCCTCGAAGACCGAGATCTCGACCGGGATCACGTTGCCGCGCTGCGACTCCGTGGCGGCGTTGTACGCCTTGCAGAACTCCATGATGTTGACGCCGTGCTGGCCGAGCGCCGGACCCACGGGCGGGGCGGGGGTGGCCGCACCGGCGTTGATCTGGAGCTTGATGACCGCGGTCAACCGCTTCCTGGGGGGCATGACTTCCTTCTTCGTGACGGGGTGGAACGGCCTCGGTGCAGGGCCCCGGCCCGAGCGGAGCGAGGGCCGGGGGGCACCGAGGTCCTCCTACAACTTCTGGACCTGGTTGAACGACAGCTCGACCGGCGTCTCCCGGCCGAAGATCGAGACCAGCACCTGGAGCTTCTGCTGCTCGGCGTTGATCTCGTTGATGGTGGCCGGCAGGGTCGCGAAGGGCCCGTCCATCACGGTCACCGACTCGCCCACCTCGAAGTCGACCACGGCGGTGGTCGGCGCGGCGGCGGCCGTCGTGGTGGTCTCGGCCGCCTTGGTCACCTGCGGGGTGACGGTCGGCGCGAGGATCTTCACGACCTCGTCGAGGGTCAGCGGGGAGGGCCGGGAGGTGGCGCCCACGAAGCCGGTGACGCCGGGGGTGTTGCGCACCGCACCCCAGGACTCGTCGTTGAGCTCCATGCGCACCAGCAGGTAGCCGGGGAAGACCTTCCGGTTGACCTGCGTCCGCTTGCCGTTCTTGATCTCGGTGACCTCCTCGGTGGGCACCTCGATCTGGAAGATGTAGTCCTCCATGTCCAGGGACTGGATGCGGGACTCGAGGTTGGTCTTCACCTTGTTCTCGTAGCCCGCGTAGGAGTGGACGACGTACCAGTCGCCGGGTGCGATCCGCAGCGCCTTGCGCAGCTCCTCGACCGGGTCCTCGTCCTCGGCCGGCTCCGGCAGATCGGAGGCGGGGGCCGGCGCGGCCAGCGGGTCGGTGACCAGGCTGTCCGGGTCGCCGGCCTCCACCTCGGGGGCGACGTCGGCGACCCCGGTGTCGGCGTCCAGGCCGGCGGTCTCCGTGGAGCCCTCGGCGGCCCCGGCCTCGCCGACGCCGGTCTCCACGTCGGCGGTGCCGCGGAGGTCGAAGCGGGCGTCGTCGAGGTCGGTGGCCTCGACGGCGCTGTCGGTGTCGAAGGGCTCGCGGGGGTCGGTCACGGTGTCTCTTCCTCGGTCGGGGACGGGCGTGCGGGGGGACTCAGCCGAAGACGGCGAGCACGCCCTGGGCGAAGAGCAGGTCGAGGCCGGCCACGAGGGCGACCACGAAGGCCACGAAGATGATCACCACGGTCGTGTAGGTGATCAGCTCCCGGCGCCCCGGCCAGATGACCTTGCGCAGCTCGGCGACGACCTCGCGGAGGAACCGGCGCAGGCTGCGGCGCTGCCGCACCTCGTCGGCGCGCGCCCGCTCGGCGGCCGCCCGCGACCGGGTGCCACCGGTCGAGGTCCGCCCCGCCGGCCGGGTGGACCGCTCGCGTGCCGCCCGGCGCCCCGGGGACGGCGCGGCCTCGTCGTCCTCGTCCCCGGCGGTGATCCGGCCACCACGCCGCCCGCCGGTGCGCCCGGCGACCACCTTCTCCTCGGCCGTCTCGGCGTCGGCCACGACGTCGTCCTCGGCGGCCTCCAGCGCGGCGGCGTCGTCCACGCCCGGGGTCTCCCGGTCGATCTGCTCGTCGGTGAGCTCGGCGTCGGCGGCGGTGCGGGCGTCGTCCTCGCGTCCCGGCTTGTCGTCGCTCACTGCGCCTCGCTCGCCTCGTGGTGGTGCCGGCCGGGGGCGGCCCCGGTCGATCTGGTGCTGTCGTGGTCTCGTGCGGTCGTGCTGGTCGCCGGCACCGGGCCGGCGGCACGGGCAGGGGTGACAGGACTTGAACCTGCAGCCTGCGGTTTTGGAGACCGCTGCTCTGCCAGTTGAGCTACACCCCTATGCCCCGAGCCGGGCCTGGGACCGTCTGACCCGCTCCGGACAGCGCCCACCCCCGAGGGGATCCGGGGCACGCCGGTGGCGGGGTCAACCTGCCCCAGGACAAGGAGTGTACGGGACCGCGGGGGCCGGCAGCCAACGCGCTCCCGACGGGGCCCGGGGCCCGGCCGGACGCCGGGCGCCGGACGCGCCCGGCTTTGACACGATGACCCCATGACCGCCTCCCCCTCGGAGCCCGCCGCCACCACGACCGCCGCACCCCCGGCCGAGCGGCGCATCTCACGCCGGATCGCCGCGATCGCCGAGTCGGCCACCCTGGCCGTGGACGCCAAGGCCAAGGCGCTCAAGGCCGCGGGCCGCCCGGTGATCGGCTTCGGCGCGGGGGAGCCGGACTTCCCGACGCCGGAGTACATCGTCGAGGCCGCGGTCGCCGCCTGCCGGCAGCCGGCGATGCACCGGTACACCCCGGCCGGCGGGCTGCCGGCGCTCAAGGAGGCGATCGTCGCCAAGACCGCCCGGGACTCGGGGCTGCAGCTGACCCCGGCCAACGTCCTGGTCACCAACGGCGGCAAGCAGGCCGTCTACGAGGCCTTCGCCACGATGCTCGACCCGGGCGACGAGGTGCTCCTGCCCGCCCCCTACTGGACGACCTACCCCGAGGCGATCTCGCTGGCCGGGGGTGTGCCGGTGCCGGTGGTGGCCGACGAGCAGAGCGGCTACCTGGTGTCGGTGGCCCAGCTGGAGGCCGCCCGCACACCGCGGACGAAGGTGCTGCTGTTCTGCTCCCCGTCGAACCCGACCGGTGCGGTGTACCCGCCGGAGGTGGTCGAGGAGATCGGCCGCTGGGCGGCCGACAACGGCCTGTGGGTGCTCACGGACGAGATCTACGAGCACCTCACCTACGACGGGGCCAGCGCCCCCTCGATGCCGGTCCTCGTGCCCGAGCTGGCCGACCGCTGCGTCGTGGTGAACGGGGTGGCGAAGACCTACGCGATGACCGGGTGGCGGGTCGGCTGGGTGCTCGGCCCGGCCGACGTCGTGAAGGCGGCGACCAACCTGCAGTCGCACGCCACCTCCAACGTGGCCAACGTCTCCCAGGCGGCCGCGGTCGCCGCGCTCACCGGGGACCTGTCCGCCGTCGACGTGATGCGCACCGCCTTCGACCGGCGACGCCGGACCATCGTGTCGATGCTCCGGGAGATCCCCGGGGTCGCCTGCCCCGAGCCCCGGGGCGCCTTCTACGTGTACCCGTCGGTCAAGGCCCTGCTCGGCCGGTCGATCGGCGGGCGCACCGCCACGACCAGCGTGGAGCTTGCCGAGCTGGTCCTGGAGGAGGCCGAGGTGGCCGTCGTCCCCGGGGAGGCGTTCGGGACCCCCGGCTACCTGCGGATGTCCTACGCGCTCGGGGACGACGACCTCGTGGAGGGCGTGTCGCGGATGCAGCGCCTGCTCGGCCAGGCCGCCTGACCGCGGCCGCCCGGGCGCGGACGTCGCCGGCGATCCGCTCGGCGGCGGCCGCACCCGGTCACGCCAGCTGGACGGTGGCGCGGGCCAGGGAGAGCACCTTCTCCCCGCCGCAGGTGACGGTGAGGTCGACGCGGGCCCGGCCGTCCTCGCCCAGGGCGGCGACCCGCCCCCGGACGCCGACCGTCGTCCCCTCGTCGTCGTCGGGGACGACCACGGGCCGGCCGAAGCGCACCTGGTACTCGAGGAGCGCCGCGGGGTCACCGGCCCAGGTGGTGACCGCCCGCGCGGCGAGCGCCATCGTCAGCATGCCGTGGGCGATGACCCCGGGCAGGCCGACCGCGGTGGCCACCCGGTCGCTCCAGTGGATGGGGTTGAGGTCACCCGAGGCCCCGGCGTAGCGCACGAGGTCGGCCCGGGTGACCGGGTAGACCTGCTCGGGCAGCTCGGTGCCGACCTCGACGTCGGCCGCACGCACGGTGGCGCTCATGCGTCCCCCCGGACGACCAGCATGGACGTCGCCGAGCAGACCGGCTCGCCGTCCTCGGTGGCGACGTCCACGCGGGTGGTGAGCAGGTCGTTGCCGCCGACGCTGCGGACGGCCTCCACCACGGGGGTGGCCAGCAGCCGGTCACCGGCGCGGATGGGCCGGTGGTGGGTGAAGCGCTGCTCCCCGTGCACGACCCGGCTGTAGTCCAGGGCGACGTCGGGGTCGCGGACGACCGCACCGGCCGCGGCGAGGGTCACCACGATGGCGAAGGTGGGCGGGGCCACGACGTCGGGGTGGCCGGCCGCCCGGGCGGCCGCGGCGTCCGTGTGGACCGCATCGGTCGCGCCGACCGCGGCGGCGAACTCGGCGATCTTCTCGCGACCGACCTCGTAGACGGCAGAGGGCGGGTAGCTGCGCCCGACCAGTCCCGCGTCGAGTGCCATGCTCCCGCCCTCCCGTCCGTTCGAGCCGCTGCGGTCAGCGGGTCTCGCGGTGGACGGTGTGCTTGCGGTCGACCGGGCAGTACTTCTTCAGCTCGAGCCGGTCGGGGTCGTTGCGCCGGTTCTTGCGGGTGATGTAGTTCCGGTTCTTGCACTCCTGGCAGGCCAGGGTGATCTTCGGACGGATGTCGGTGGCTGCCACGGGAGCGCTCCTCGCCTTGTCGGTACGGACCGGTCGGCCCGGCGCGCGGGCGGGTGCCCACGCGCGGACGGACCCCGCCTGGCGGGGTCCGTCGGGGGTAGCGGTGACCGGATTTGAACCGGTGACACAGCGATTATGAGCCGCTTGCTCTGCCTGGCTGAGCTACACCGCCGGGGGCGGCCTGCGGCCCGGTCGCGACGACCGGACCGCGCGGCCGCTGTGTTGTTCCAGAGCCCCTTTACGGAATCGAACCGTAGACCTTCTCCTTACCATGGAGACGCTCTGCCGACTGAGCTAAAGGGGCGGGCGCGAAGCCGTGGAGAACTGTACCCGACCACGGCCGAGGGGTGTCGCGGGGGGTCCGCCGCGGGGGGTCAGGCCCGGACGAACAGCCGCCGGTGCTGGGTCCCGGGCACGGCCGAGCGCACGCCGGTCCGCGCCAGCAGCCAGCTCTCCAGCTTGTCGTCCGGCAGCGGCCGGCTGATGAGGAAGCCCTGCAGCTTGTCGCAGCCCATGTCGGCCAGGGCGTTGCGGGTGAGCTCGTCCTCCACGCCCTCGGCCACCACGCGCAGGCCGAGGTTGTGGGCCAGCTCGATGATCGAGCGGGCGATGAAGGACTCCCCCTGGCTGGTGGACATGCTCAGCACGAAGGACTTGTCGATCTTGACCTCGTCGATGGGCAGCTGCCGGAGCTGGGACAGCGACGAGTAGCCGGTGCCGAAGTCGTCCATCGACAGCCGCAGGCCGAGGGCGTGCAGGTCGGCCAGCACGGTGCCGTTGCGGACCGAGTCGTCGACCACGCTGCCCTCGGTCAGCTCGAGGGTGAGCAGCTCCCCCGGCACCCCGTGCCGGCGCAGCGCCCGCCGCACCCGCTCGACGAGGTCGGGCTCGGCCAGGCAGTGGGCGGAGAGGTTGACCGCGACCGACAGCGCGATGTCCTGGTCCAGCCAGCGTCGGCAGCGGGCCAGCGCGAGGTCGAGCACGTGGTCGGTCAGCGCGCCGATGCGGCCGATCTGCTCGGCCAGGTGGATGAAGTCGTCCGGCGAGACCGCGCCGTAGCGGGGGTGCGCCCAGCGCACGAGGGTCTCGACCGACACGATGTCGGAGGTCCGGGCGTCGATGATCGGCTGGAAGACGACGCTGATCTGCCCGTCGGCCATGGCCTGCTCGATCTCGGTGCCCAGCTGGAGGCGGCGCAGGCTCTGCTGGTCGAGCACCGGGTGGTAGCTCGCCACGCCGCCGGAGTCGGGAGCCGCGAGTAGGGCGACGTCGGCGCGCTGCATGAGCGTGCCGGCGTCGGTGCCGTGCACCGGGGCGGCCGCGACGCCGATGGTCAGCGTCACCTCCAGCTCCAGCCCCGCGACGAGCACGCGGGTGGAGGTGGCCTCCCGGAGGCGGCGGGCCGCCCGCTCGGTCGCGGTCAGGGACACCCCCGGCAGCAGGACGGCGAACTGGGCGCCCTCCATGCGGGCCACGAGGGCCGCGGGCGGGGCGTGCTCGCGCAGCAGCCCGGCGGTGACCAGGAGCAGCTCGTCGCTGGCGGCGTGCCCGAGCGTGTCGGTGACCTCGGTGTAGTTGTCGAGCACGGCGAGGACCAGGCCGGCCCGGCCGCCGACCGGGTCCTCGGCCAGCAGCGCGTCGATGTCGGCGGCCAGCCGCTGCCGGTTCGGCAGGCCGGTCAGCCGGTCGTGGTCGGCGTCGTAGCGGATCTGCGCGAGCAGCTGCTGCTGGCGGATGGCCGCGTTGACGTGGGTGAGCATGGAGTCCAGGGCCGCCCGGTCGCCGTCGGCGAAGGTGACGATGTCGCTGCGCCGGTCGCAGACCTCGAGGTAGCCGGGCTCGCCGGCGGCGGTGATGACCGGGGCGGCGAGCAGGTCCTGGACGCCGCGCCGGGCCAGGGCCGCGGCCTCGGCCTCGGTCGCGCGGGAGAGGGACACCAGCAGCGGGCCGTCCGCCGACCCGTCGGTGGCCCGCCGGCGCAGCAGGTCGTCGGGGTCCCCCGGGCCGTCGTACCACGCGCACCCGTCGTCCGAGGCGACGACCAGCTGCGGGCCCTCGTCGAGGTAGGGCGGCAGCCACAGCGCCACCCGCTCGGCGTTGAGCAGCTCGCGGATCGCCTCGACCAGCAGCCGCGGTCCGTCCTCGTCGGGGCCGATCTGCTCGACCTGGCGGGCGAAGTCGTAGACCTTCTCGAGGTCCTGCCCCTCCCGGGCCACCGCCGCGAAGCGCCGGTAGAGCAGCACCAGGCCGGCCAGCAATGGAGCGACGAGCAGCAGGGACCAGGGCGTCGCACGCACCATCAGCAGTACGGAGAGCCCCACCAGGACGGCCATGGGGCTGACCGTGACCGCTGCGACGACCATGCTGGTCCAAAGGGCAGGGCCGGGGTACCCCTGGGTGGCGATGATGGCCAGTCGGATCACTGCGCCACCGGCCATGGAAGCGAGGGTGATGGCGACGACGTAGGCGAGCCACGTCGCTGGGTCTGCAACGTCCCCTAGTGGCAGGACCCGAAGTGCCGCAACGGCCACGCCCACCTCGATGACAGCGATGGCTGCGTTGGCGATGATCTTCGCGCCGCTGAATCGCTGGACCAAGCAGGTGCCCGCGACCGCCAGGGTCCGTAGCAGGACGGTCCACACAGGACCGACCTCGATGAGCGCCACTACGAAGGCAAGTTCCGAGGCGGAGATGCACACGCTCTGGCGTCGGAACTCGACGTTGATGTTGTAGCTCTCGGCCACGACGAGGCCGAAGAGAAGAGCGAGGACCATCAACGGATGCACGTCCGGAACGTCCCGTGGAAGGACGAGCACGGCGATGAGCACCGCCAGCAGGGCACTCGCGGCGGCAACCGTCCCCGGCCCCAGAGAAGCTGCTGGCCAGCGAGATACTGGGGCATCCTGCTCGGCCACTGACACCTGCTTCGCCTGGGGAATGGGCGGTGGTGAGGCTAACAGCGCGAAGTCGGCGGCTCCGGACACACGCGGCCCCCCTCCCCCCACGGGGGTAGAGGGACACGCGCGGACCGGGCCGATCAGCTCCCCGAGGGGTTCAGGCGGCCTGGCGGCCCCACTTCTGACCCCGACCCCACTTCTGACCCCGACCCCACTTCTGGCCACGGCTGGTGATGGACATGGCAGTGCTGGTCATGACGCCTCCTCAGGCATGAAGGACTGCTTTCGACTGCGGCAGTCACCCAGGCGCGGGGGCAGAGCGTCGTTCGGTACGGACCGCGCCCGAGACCTTGCTGCCCGTCACCCTTCCGAGGCAAGCACCGAGAATCACGATCGGGTGACGAACCGTGATTCTGTGACCAAGAGTCACAGTAGATAGGCGCTGCGTCACCTGGGTGGGTGATCGGGGGCCGCCGTGCACCACGAACCCCTCGATCACGACCACAGGGTCACCCCGCGACCGAACCGCTGTCGCCTGATCGGGTCCACAGCGACCTCCGGCGGCGGCCACGGGACGTGGACGCGCCCTAGCCTCCCCGCCGTGCGCAACGACGAGGCCGAACGCGGGTCGGCACTGCCGCTCGTGCTCGTGTGCTGGCTGGTCGCCGCGCTGATGGCGTTCGGGGCGGTCGCCGCCTCCGACGCCTTCCTCGAGCAACTGGCGCTGCAGTCCGACTGCGACGGCGCGGCGCTGGCCGCGGCCAACGCGACCGACGAGGCGGTGGTCTACGCCGCGGGCGTGGGGACGACGCTGCCGCTGACCCCTGCGAGCACACGGACGGCCGTGGCCGACCAGCTCGCCGACGCCGGCGTCGTCCTGGACTCCTGGTCGACCGAGACCGACGGGGCAGAGGTCACCGTGCGCTGCACGCGGTCGGTGGAGATCGCCTTCGGCTGGCTGTTCCTCGGCAACCGCCCGCTCGAGCGCACCGCCGTCGCCGGCGCCCGCGCCCCGGCGGCCTGACCGAGGGCCCCGGGAACGCCGACGGCCCCCGACCTGGGGTCGGGGGCCGTCGGGTACCGGGTGTGGCGGGTGAAGGATTCGAACCTTCGTAGGCTAAGCCGACGGATTTACAGTCCGCTCCCATTGGCCACTCGGGCAACCCGCCTCGGTTGGTACCGGGAGAGAGCCTACAAGACACCGGACCCCGGTCCGCGCGAGGGACCCAGCGCCCGCGCCGCTCCGGACGACGAGCAGAGGAGATGCGACCGATGGCCGATTCGTCCTTCGACGTGGTGAGCAAGGTCGACCGCCAGGAGATCGACAACGCCCTCAACCAGGCCGCCAAGGAGCTGTCGCAGCGCTTCGACTTCCGGGGCACCAACGCCGGCATCGCGTGGGCCGGCGAGGACGGCGTCACCCTGCAGGCCGACACCGAGGAGCGGGTCAACGCCGCCCTCGACGTCTTCAAGGACAAGCTCGTCAAGCGGAAGATCTCGCTGAAGGCGCTCGACGCCGGGGACCCGCAGTCCTCCGGCAAGACCTACAAGATCTCCGCGCGGATCAAGCAGGGCATCGAGTCCGACACCGCCAAGAAGATCGCCAAGATCATCAGGGACGAGGGACCCAAGGGCGTGCAGGCGCAGATCCAGGGCGACCAGCTCCGCGTCAGCGGCAAGAAGCGGGACGACCTGCAGGCCGTCCAGCAGCTGCTGCGGGGCAAGGACCTCGACGTCGCCCTGCAGTTCGACAACTACCGCTGAACCGGCACGGCACCGGGGCGGCTCACCCCTCCTGCCAGAGCGGGCTCTGGTCGTCCCAGGCCCGCAGCGGGGTGCTCACCCCGGTGTCGTCGCGGTCGATCCAGGCGACCGCGTGGACCGTCACCGCCAGCGCCACCTCGCGGGGCGGCGGGGTGGCGGGCGGTCGATCCCACGGGCCCGTCAGGCGGCGGTCAGCGTGCAACGGGTTCCCGAACTGCTCGGTACCAGCGCCCCGGGCAGGGCGACCGCCAACGCCTGTTGGGCCCGCCACCCCGAGCAGTGGCCCGGGACCAGCATCTCGGGGGCCAGCTCGGCCAGCGCGGCCACCGTCGGGGGGTTGACCGGCTCGAACCACGGGCCGCCGAGGTGGAGGCCACCGATGAGCGCGCAGAGCCGGTCCGCACCGGTCAACCGCAGGGCGTGCCGCACGATGTTGACCGCCCCGCCGTGGCCGCACCCGGTGAGCACCAGCAGCCCGCGGCCGCGCACCGAGACGACGAGGGCCTGGTCGTCTGGTGCGCCGGCGGCATGCCCCGCTCGTACTCGGTGGTGCGGTCGATCTCCCCGGTCACCAGGACGCACCCGTCGACGAGGAGGGACGGCTGCCGCCGCTCGACCACCGCGAAGCCCTCGGCCTCCAGGGCCCGTCGGCTCAGGGTCGGCAGCTCCACCGCCTCGGCCCCCGGCGCAGCCACCCGGCGACGGGTCCACACCAGCGGGTGGACCGTCATCGGGAGCTGACCACGCCGCCGCTCGCTCAACCCGGCCAGCCCGCCGGCGTGGTCGAGGTGCCCGTGGCTGAGGACGACCCCCTGCACGGCGCCGAGGTCGACGCCGAGCCGACCGGCGTTCTCGGTCATCCCGTCGGGCGAGAGGCCGGTGTCGAAGAGCAGGGTGGTCGTCGTCCCCCCTCGGCGGACCGTGACCAGCGCGGCGAAACCGTGCTCCGCCCGCATCCCGGTCGAGGTGACGCCACCCTGGAACTGCGGCGCGGCGACCCGCCCGGCCTCGAGCGGGGCGCGGGCGACGCCCTCACCGCCGGGCAGGAGCGCGTCGAAGCTGTTGTCGACGAGGGTGGTGACCGACACCTCGTCGACCGGTTCGAGGCGGACCGGGTCGACCGCCGGCCCCTCGGCCGGGCGCGGCACCGCCGACGCGACGGCGCCGGCGCCGGCGCCGGCGCCGAGATCTGCGCACATGCCGGGACGGTAGCGCCGTCCGGCCCTCTCCCGTTCGCCCCCGAGCGCGGGAGGACGGCGGCCCGGCACGTCCCGCGTCCCCCGGGCCGGCACGTCGTAGGCCCTCCTAGCGCTGGCCGAGCTCCCGCGCCATCCCCTCCAGCCGGGCGACCCGCTCGGGCATCGGCGGGTGGGTGGAGAAGAGTGAGGCCAGCCCCTGCCCGCGGAACGGGTTGGCGATCATCAGGTGGCTCTGGGTGATCAGCCGGTCCTCCTGCGGCAGCGGGCGGGCCGACGCCCCGGCGGAGATCTTGCGCAGCGCGCTCGCCAGGGCCAGCGGGTCCTGCGACAGCTGGGCGCCCGAGGCATCGGCCTGGTATTCCCGGCTGCGGCTGACGGCCATCTGCACCAGCCCCGCCGCGAGCGGGCCGAGGAACACCAGCAGCAGGCTGCCGAGCGCGTTGCCGCCGCCGCGGTCGTCGGAGCGGCCACCGAACAGCGAGGCGAACATCGCCATGTGCGCCAGGTAGGTGATCACCGTGGCCATGGCGCCGGCGACCGAGCTGATGAGGATGTCGCGGTTGTAGACGTGCGACAGCTCGTGGGCGAGCACGCCGCGCAGCTCCCGCCGGTCGAGCAGCTCGAGGATGCCCTGGGTGACGCACACCGCGGCGTTGCGCGGGTTGCGGCCCGTGGCGAACGCGTTGGGCTGGTCGGTGGGACTGACGTAGAGCCGCGGCATCGGCTGGCGGGCCTCGGTGGCCAGCTCCCGCACCATCGCGTAGAGCGCCGGGGCCTGCGTCTCGGTCACCGGGAAGGCCCGCATCGCCCGCAGGGCCAGCTTGTCGCTGTTGAAGTAGGCGTAGCCGTTGACCGCGAGGGCGATCACCAGGGCGATCAGCAGGCCGCTCCGCCCGCCGATCAGCGCGCCGGCAGCGAGGATGAGCCCGCCCATGAGACCGAGGAGCACGGCGGTCTTCAGTCCGTTGTTCCAGCGCTGCACGACCCGTCCAACGGCCCTCCGGACGGTGCCGTTCCCCGTCCCGGGCCGCGGGCCGGGCTGCGACGTCCCTCACGGAATGCCGCCGCCCGCAGCCGGGGTTGCACCGGGTCAGCGCCCGGATCGACTGCCGGGCTGGAAGTGGTGCGGCTCACGGCTTTCGGGACCGGTCCCGCCACGTAATCTCGGCCGGTGGAGGTAGAGGACTGATGACTGCGACCAACGCGCCCCGCACCGACGGCGCGGCGGGCGGCTCGGCGCCCTTCGTCAAGAGCGTGGTGGAGCTGGACCGGGTGGTCATCCGGCTGGCCGGCGACTCCGGTGACGGCATGCAGCTGACCGGGAACCGGTTCACCAGCGAGACGGCGTCCTTCGGCAACGACCTCTCGACGCTGCCGAACTTCCCCGCCGAGATCCGCGCCCCGACGGGGACCCTGCCCGGTGTCAGCTCGTTCCAGCTGCACTTCGCCGACCACGACATCATGACCCCCGGCGACGCCCCGGACGTCCTGGTGGCGATGAACCCGGCCGCGCTCAAGGCCAACCTCTCCGACCTGCCCGGCGGCGGGTTGCTGATCGTCGACTCCGACGAGTTCACGCCGCGCAACCTGGCGAAGGTCGGCTACGCGACCAGCCCGCTCGAGGACGGCTCGCTGGACGGCTGGCAGACCGTCGCCGTCCCGCTGACCTCGATGACGCTCGAGGCGCTCGCCGACTCCGGCCTCGGCAAGAAGGAGGCCGAGCGGAGCAAGAACATGTTCACCCTCGGCCTGCTCAGCTGGATGTACCACCGGCCCACCGAGGGCACCGTGCGGTTCCTCGAGCGCCAGTTCCGCCGCAAGCCGGAGATCGCGGCGGCGAACATCGCCGCCTTCCGCGCCGGCTACAACTACGGCGAGACCACCGAGGCCTTCGCCGTCTCGTACGAGATCAAGCCCGCGCCGATGGCGCCGGGCCGGTACCGCAACATCTCCGGCAACCAGGCGCTGGCCCTCGGCCTCGTGGCGGCCGGGCAGCGCTCGGGCCTGCCGCTCTTCCTGGGCGCGTACCCGATCACCCCGGCGTCGGACATCCTGCACGAGCTGTCCCGGCACAAGGCCTTCGGCGTGCGCACCTTCCAGGCCGAGGACGAGATCGCCGGGATCTCCGCCGCGATCGGCGCCTCGTTCGGCGGGGCGCTCGGGGTGACCACCACCTCGGGGCCCGGGGTCTCGCTGAAGTCCGAGGCCATGGGCCTGGCCGTCATGACCGAGCTGCCGCTGGTGATCGTCGACGTGCAGCGCGGCGGGCCCTCGACCGGCCTGCCGACCAAGACCGAGCAGTCGGACCTGCTGCAGGCGATGTTCGGCCGCAACGGCGAGGCGCCGCTGCCGGTCGTCGCCCCCCGCTCCCCCGGCGACTGCTTCGACGCGGCGCTGGAGGCGGCGCGGATCGCGCTGACCTACCGGACGCCGGTGGTCCTGCTCTCCGACGGCTACCTGGCCAACGGCGCCGAGCCGTGGCAGATCCCCGAGGCCGCGCAGCTGCCCGACCTGACCGTCGAGTTCGCCACCGAGCCCAACGGTGCGGACGGCGAGTTCCTGCCCTACCTGCGCGACCCGGAGACCCTGGCCCGCCCCTGGGCCGTCCCGGGTACCGCCGGCATGCAGCACCGCATCGGCGGCCTGGAGAAGGCGGACCGGACCGGCAACATCTCCTACGACCCGGCCAACCACGACCTGATGACCCGGCTGCGGCAGGCCAAGGTCGACGGGATCGCCGCGACCATCCCGCCCACCGAGGTCGACGACCCCGACGGCGACGCCGAGGTCGCCGTGATCGGCTGGGGCTCGACCTACGGGCCGATCGGCGCCGCCTGCCGGCGGATCCGGCGCTCGGGCCGCAAGGTCGCCCAGATCCACCTGCGGCACCTCAACCCGTTCCCCGCGGACCTCGGCGAGGTGCTGCGGCGCTACGACCGGGTCGTCTGCCCCGAGATGAACATGGGGCAGCTCGCACTGCTGCTCCGCGCCAAGTACCTCGTCGACGTCCAGAGCCACACCCAGGTGCGCGGCCTGCCCTTCCGGGCGGCCGAGCTCGCCGCGGTCGTCCAGGACGTCATCGACGCCACCACCGGAGGCACCCAGTGACCACCTTCGACCTCGGCATGCCGGCTGCGTCGGTCCCCCCGCACGGCCCCGTCGCCGACGCCATCGCCCGCTCCGTCGAGAGCCAGGGCGAGAAGCAGACCCAGCTCAAGGCCAAGGACCTCAAGACCGACCAGGAGGTCCGCTGGTGCCCCGGCTGCGGTGACTACGTCATCCTCAACGCCGTCCAGAGCTTCCTGCCCTCGCTCGGCATCGCCCGCGAGGACATGGTCATCGTCTCGGGCATCGGCTGCTCGTCCCGCTTCCCGTACTACATGAACACCTACGGGATGCACTCGATCCACGGCCGCGCGCCGGCGATCGCCACCGGGCTGGCCGCCTCGCGGCCCGACCTGTCGGTGTGGGTCGTCACCGGGGACGGCGACGCCCTCTCCATCGGCGGCAACCACCTCATCCACACGCTGCGCCGCAACGTGAACCTGAAGATCCTGCTGTTCAACAACCGGATCTACGGGCTCACCAAGGGCCAGTACTCCCCCACCTCCGAGGTCGGGAAGGTCACCAAGTCCACGCCGATGGGCTCGCTGGACCACCCGTTCAACCCGGTCTCGCTGGCCCTCGGCGCCGACGCGACCTTCGTCGGCCGGGCGATGGACTCCGACCGCAAGGGCCTCACCGACGTGCTCCGGCAGGCCGCCGAGCACCAGGGCACGGCGCTGGTGGAGATCTACCAGAACTGCAACATCTTCAACGACGGCGCCTTCGACCTGCTCAAGGACCCGACCACCGGCGTCCAGTGGTCGATCCCCCTCGAGCACGGCAAGCCGCTGGTGTTCGGTCCCGAGGGTGCCTCCTGCGTCGTCCGGGACGACGCCGGCGGGCTGCGCATCGCCGAGACCAACCAGGTCGCGGCCGAGGACGTCGTGGTGCACGACGCCACCCGCGAGGACCCCTCCTACGCCTTCGCGCTGTCGCGGCTGTCCAGCCAGGACCTCCGCTACACCCCGATGGGCGTGTTCCGCTCGGTGCGGAAGCCGACCTACGACCGCATGATGGCCGACCAGGTGGAGGAGGCCCGCACCCAGGGCTCGGGCGACCTCGACGCGCTGCTGAGCGGCAACGACACCTGGACCGTCGAGGCCTGAAAGAGGCCCCCTCTGCCCCCCACGCCTGACAGGCTCGGCGCGGGGCCCTGCAGAGGGGCCGGTTCAGGGCCGGGGGAGGTCGCGGAGCACGGCGGTGAGGACGCCGAGGGCGCCTCCGAGCGCCGCCCGGTCCGGTGCCGCGAAGCCGAGCACCAGGCCGGCCCCGGGACCGGCGCCGGCCCCCGGCCCGGCCGGCCGGTGCCGGCCGAGCCCGTCGAGGGCCACCCCGCGGCCCGCGGCCGCCGCCAGCACGGCCTCCTCGGCGGCGGGGTCGGGCAGGGGCACCAGCACGTGCGCCCCGGCGGGGTCCCCCTCCGCGCGGCAGCCGGCCGCGGCGACCGCGGCGACCACCTCCGCCCGCCGGCCGGCCAGCTCCCGGCGCAGCCGCCGCAGGTGCCGGGCGAGGTCGCCGGAGGCGGCGAACGCGGCGAACACCCGCTGCCCGGCCCGGGCCGGTCGGGTCCCGGTCGCCGTGCGCCGGGCCACCAGCCGGCGGCGCAGCGGGGCGGGGGCGACCAGCCAGCCGACACCGAGGGTGGGGCTGAGGATCTTGCTCGTGGTGCCCAGGTGGACGACGACGTCGGGGGCGAGCGCACCGAGCAGCGGCAGGGGCGCCACGTCGTAGCGGAGCTCGCCGTCGTAGTCGTCCTCGAGCACCCACCACCCCTCCACCCGGGCGCGGGCGACCAGCGCCGCCCGGCGGGCCGCGGCCATGCGGCGTCCCAGCGGGTACTGGTGCGCGGGCGTGCAGTAGACGGCGGCCACCCCGCGGGGCACCGCGTCGACGACCAGCCCGTCGTCGTCCACCGGGACGGCCACCGGCTGCAGGCCTGCGTCGGCGAGCGCGGCGACCACCCGGCCGTAGCCGGGGTCCTCCACGGCCACCCGGCTGCCCGGGGGCAGGGTGCGCGCGACCTCGGCGACGGCCGCCGACGTGCCGGCCGTCGCCAGCACGTCGTCCGGACCGGCGGCCAGCCCGCGGTGGCGCAGCAGGTGCTCGGCGACCGCGGCGCGGAAGGCGGGGTCCCCGGCGGGCTCGGGCGCCGCGTCCGGGGGGAGGTCGCCGGCGGCCCGCCAGGCCCGCCGCCAGGCCGCCCGGTCGAGCACCTCCCGGCACGGCGACCCCGCGCGCAGGTCGGCCGGCGCCGGCCGGTGGACGGGCACCGGCGCCCCGGCCCGGACGGCGGCCGGGGCGGTCGCCACCGAGCCGACCACGAAGGTCCCGACGCCGCGCCGCCCGGCGGCCCACCCCTCGGCGAGCAGCTGGTCGTAGGCGGCGGCGGTGACGGTCCGGCTGACCCGCAGCGCGGCCGCGAGGGCCCGGGTGGACGGCAGCCGGTCACCGGGGCGCAGCACCGCGCCCGCGGCCGCCTCGCGCAGCGCGTCGGCGAGCTGCACCGCCAGCGGTGTGCGGGAGGCCCGGTCGAGCAGGACCGGCGGCACCTCGACCACGGCGACCTCCCGGTGTGGCCTCCCGGGAATCTCCCGGATTGGCCGTTGGAGGATGCCACGGGCGGGGAGAGGCTGGGCCCGTGGATGCCGCACCGCCCCTCTCCCCCACCGCCCGCAGCACCGTCCGCCGGGGCGCCTCGCGCGCCCGCACCGACCGGCGGGACCTGCACGCGGTGCTGGACGCGGGGCTGATCGGCCACCTGGCGGTGGTGCTGGACGGCGCTCCCGTGGTGCTGCCCACCGGCTACGGCCGCGACGGGGACACCCTCTACCTGCACGGCTCGACCGGGGCCGCGACGCTGCGGGCGGCCGCCGCCGGTGCGCCGGTGTGCTTCACCGTCACCCACCTGGACGGCGTCGTCTACGCCCGCTCGGCGTTCCACCACTCGGTCAACTACCGCTGCGCCGTGGTGCACGGCACGGCCCGGCTGCTGACCGACCCCGACGAGCGGCGCCACGGGCTGGCGGTGCTCACCGAGCACCTGGCCCCCGGGTCCTGGTCGGCCACGCGCCGGCCCGACCGCAAGGAGCTGGCCGCCACCGCGGTCCTGGCGCTCGACCTCGCCGAGGCCAGCGTCAAGGTGCGCACCGGCCCGCCGGGGGACGACGAGCGCGACCTGCCCGCCGCCGGCGAGCCCGATCCGGTGTGGGCGGGCGTGCTGCCGGTGCGCACCGTGCTGGGCACCCCCGAGCCCTGCCCCCTGCTGCCGCCCGGGACGCCGGTGCCCGACCGGGTGCGGGACCGGGCCCCGGTCGGGGTGGTCAGCCCCGGGGCGTGACCCGCAGGACGACGTCGTCCCCGCCGCCGTTGTCGGTGGTGACGTACAGCGCCCCGTCCGCACCCGTCTCCAGCGCGCGGATGCGGCCGTAGCTGCCGTCGAGCTCGGGCAGCCGGAAGCCCTCGACCAGCCGGCCGGCGTCGTCGAGCCGCAGGGCGTGCACGTGCTCCCCCCGCAGGGCACCGATGAGCAGCAGGCCGTCGTAGGTCCCCCACTCCTCCCCCTCGAGGAAGGTGCCGCCGCTGGGAGCGATGGGTGGGGCGCCCGAGGCCCACACGGCCGGGACGGCGCCCTCGATCGCCGGATCGGTCATCGGCACGCTCTCGTCGTAGGCCCCGCCCGGCCCGTCGGGGTCCCAGCCGTGGTTGCCGCCGGGCCGCAGCAGGTTGACCTCGTCGTCCCGGTCGGGGCCGTGCTCCACCGAGTACACCTGCCCGGTGCCCGGCCGGACCGCCAGCCCCTGCACGTTGCGGTGCCCGTAGGTCCAGATCAGGTCGTCGGCCCCGTCACCCGGGCCGGCGAAGGGGTTGTCCGGGAGCGCGTCCCCGGTGGCGGGGTCCGCGCGCAGCACCTTCCCCGCCAGCGTGCCGAGGTCCTGCGGGTAGGTGCCCACCGCGTTGTCCCCGGTCCCGACGAGCAGCGCGCCGTCCGGGCCGAACTCCACCCGGCAGCCGCCGTGCCGGCCGGTGCGCTCGTTGACCGGGATGCCGCCGATGAGCGGATCGTCCACCCGGGTCGCCGAGCTCCAGTCCCTTGCCGCCGTCCAGGCGATGACCTCGATCGACGGCCCGCCGTCCGGGCCGCCGTCGGTGACCCCCTGGCAGGTGTAGAAGCGCCGGTTCTCCGCGAAGGACGGGTCGAGGGCGAGCCCCATGAGCCCGGTCTCCCCGTCGACGAAGAGGTCGCCGAAGTCGGCCTGCACCTGCTGGACCGTGCCGTCGGGCCGGACCGCGGTGAGCCCGCCGGCGCGCTCGTCGAGCAGCAGCGTGCCGTCGGGGGCACGGACGACGTCCCACGGGTGGTCGAGCCCCTCGGCGACGACGGTGACGTCCAGGGCGGGCGTCGTCGGAGGCGCGGTGGCGGGCGCGCTGCCGGACGTCGACGGGGCGGTCCCTGCCGGCGCCGACGTCCCCGCCGGCGGGGCGCCCCGCTCGGTCGAGGCCGAGCAGGCCGCGACGAGCAGGACGGCCCCCATGCAGGGGCCCGCCGCGAGCCTCGAGGCCCCCTTCCGGGCCCCGCCCGGAGCTCGCGAGGGGGTGGGAAGGAGGGGGTCCTTCACGGGGGGCATGGGGGTCCTTGCTCAGCTGGTGCGGGTCACCACGTAGTCGCAGAGCGCCGAGAGGGCGTCCCGGACGGGCCCCTCGGGGACGGGGTCGAGGCGGGCCCGGGCCCGGTCGGCGTACTCCCGCAGCACCCCGGCGGCCCGCTGCAGCGACGCCGAGGAGCGCAGCAGGGCCAGCGCCTCGGCGTGCCGGTCGTCGTCGGTCAGCGGGCCGGCGACCAGGTCGCGCAGGCGCGCCTCGGCCGGGTCGTCCCCCGCGAGGGCGAAGAGCACCGGCAGCGTGGCGACGCCCTCGCGCAGGTCCGTGCCGGGGCTCTTCCCCGAGGCGCCGTCCTGGCTGACGATGTCGAGCAGGTCGTCGGAGAGCTGGAACGCCACCCCGACCTCCTCGGCGAAGGCCGTCAGCGCTCGCACCAGTTCGCCGTCGACCCCGGCGAAGGAGGCACCGAAGCGCGCCGAGGTGGCCACCAGGGAGCCGGTCTTGTCGGCCAGCACGCCGAGGTGGTGGTCGACCGGGTCGGTCCCCGCCGGCGGCCCCACGGTCTCCCGGATCTGGCCGGTGACCAGCCGCTCGAAGGTGCGCGCCTGGATGCGCACCGCCTCCGGCCCGAGGTCGGCCAGCAGGTCGGAGGCCCGGGCGAACAGCAGGTCGCCGGTGAGGATGGCGACGCTGTTGCTCCAGCGGCTGTTCGCGCTCGGGGCGCCCCGCCGGACGGCGGCCTCGTCCATGACGTCGTCGTGGTACAGCGTGGCGAGGTGGGTGAGCTCGCACACGACCGCCGCCTCGGTGACGCCGGGGGCGTGGGGGTCGCCGAGCTCGGCGGCCAGCAGCGCCAGCAGCGGCCGGAACCGCTTGCCGCCGGCCAGGACCAGGTGCCCGGCGGCCTCCTGCACGAAGGGGTGCTCGCTGTCGACCGACGTCCGCAGGAGCGCCTCGACCCGCGCCAGCCCCTCGGCGAGGCGCTCGCCGAGCTCACCGTCGGGCAGCCAGGGCCCGACGGTGGAGGCGGGGGTCGCGATCCGCTGCCAGGTGTCGACCGGGGTGTCCCCGTCGACGGCGGCGCTGGCTCCGGTCATCAACCGACGAAGATAGCCGCCTGGTCGGCGAGGTCGAGCACCGCCCCGGGGACGATCCCCAGGACGAGGGTGGCGGTCGCCGTCACGGCCAGCACGAGCGTCGTCGGCAGGCCCGGCACCCCGACCGTCGGACCGTCGGGCGCCGGGTCGCTGAAGTACATGAGCACCATGACCCGCAGGTAGAAGAACGCGGCCACGGCGCTGGTCAGCACGGCGACGACGACCAGCGGCCAGGCCCCGGCGTCGATCGCCGCCCGGAAGACGGCGAACTTGCCGGTGAACCCGCTGGTGAGCGGGATCCCCGCCAGCGCCAGCAGGAACAGCGCCATCACCGCGGCGGTGAGCGGTGAGCGGCGGGCCAGGCCGGACCACCGGGACAGGTGGGTGGCCTCGCCGTCGCCCTCGCGGACCAGGGTGAGGACGGCGAAGGCGCCCAGCGTGGTCAGGCCGTAGGCCAGCAGGTAGAACATCGTGGCCGCCAGCCCCGAGCCACCGCCGTCCCCGCCGAGACCGATGACGCCGGTGAGGAGGAACCCGGCGTGCGCGATGGACGAGTAGGCGAGCATGCGCTTGAGGTCGGTCTGCGTGAGCCCGAGCACCGCGCCCACCACCATCGACACGATCGCGATCCCGTACACCAGCGGCCGCCAGGTCCACTCGCTGGTGCCGAAGGCGACGTAGAGCAGCCGCAGGATCGCGCCGAAGGCGGCCACCTTGGTGCAGGCGGCCATGAAGGCGGTGACCGGCGTGGGGGCGCCCTGGTAGACGTCGGGCGTCCAGGCGTGGAACGGCGCGACGCTGGCCTTGAACATCAGCCCCACGACGAGCAGCCCCAACCCGAGCACGAGCAGGGTGCCGGTGCCCTCGACGGCGGACGCCGCCCGGATCTCGGAGAACCGGATGCTCCCGGTGGCCCCGTAGACCAGGGCGAGGCCGTAGAGGAAGAACGCCGAGGCGAACGCCCCGAGCAGGAAGTACTTGACCGCCGCCTCCTGGGACAGCAGCCGCCGGCGGCGGGCCATCCCGCAGATCAGGTACAGCGGCAGGCTGAGCACCTCGAGGGCCACGAACATGACCAGGAGGTCGTTGGCCGAGACGAACAGCATCATCCCGCCGATGGCGAAGGTCGCCAGCGGGTAGACCTCGGTCTGGACCTGCTCGGAGGTGACCAGCTCGCGGTCGCGGGCGGTGCCGGCCGGGACCGCGGCGGAGGCCACGAACGCCGAGCGGGCCGGGTCGAGCGAGCGCTCGGCGAACAGGAGCACCGACAGGGCGCCGAGCCCGGTGATGGTCGCCTGGAGGAAGACCGCGGCGCCGTCGACGGCCAGCGCGCCCTCCGCGGTGACCGTGCGCTCGCCGGCCAGCGCGAGGGTGGTGACCAGCCCGCCGACGGTGCCCACCAGTGCCACGCCGACCTGGACCGGGTGCCGGTTCGGCCGGGGGACGAACGCCTCGACCAGCACGCCGACGCAGGCCGCGCCGAGCACGAACAGCAGCGGCGCCAGCGCCGCGAGCGAGAGCTCCGGGGCCTCGATCATCAGTCGGTCCCCCCGGCGTCGGTGGTGAGGCCGCTGTCGGCCGGCACGGCGGTGCCGGGGTCCACGCCGACGTCGACCATGGTGGCGGCGACCGCGGGCTCGATGAGGTCGAGCAGCGGCTGCGGGTAGAAGCCGAGCACCAGCACCAGCGCGACCAGCGGGGCGGCGACGGCGATCTCCCGGCCGGAGAGGTCGCTGACCCGCAGCCGGGCGGTGGCGGCGGCGGGGGCGGCGGTCGTGGTGGAGGTGGTGGTCGTGGCCGCGGTCGCCGCGGTCGCGCCGCCGCCCCCGGTACCGGCGGGCACGGGCTCCGGCGCCGGCGCCGTCCCCGGCTCGAGCAGGACGCCGCGCGGCGGGCCGTGCATCGTCCGCTGGTACACGAGCAGCACGTACAGGGCGGCCAGCACGATCCCGACCGTGGCCAGCACCGTGTACACCGGCACCTCGGGGAAGGAGCCGATGAGCACCAGGAACTCGCTGACGAAGCTGTTGGTGCCCGGCAGCGCCAGCGAGGCCAGCCCCGCCACGAGGAACACCCCGGCCAGCAGGGGCGCCTGCGCGGCCACCCCGCCGTAGTCCCCGACCAGCCGGGAGCCGCCGCGGGCGATGAGCATCCCGACGACGAGGAACAGCAGCCCGGTCGCGATCCCGTGGTTGACCATGTAGAGCACCGAGCCGGTGGCCGCCTCCGTCGTGAAGGCGAAGATCCCGAGGGCGATGAAGCCGAAGTGCGCGATCGAGGTGTAGGAGACCAGCCGCTTCATGTCGGTCTGCCCCATCGCCAGCAGGGCGGCGTACAGGATGCCGATGACCGCCAGCACCAGCACCAGCGGCGCGAGGTCGCGGGAGGCCTCGGGGAACAGCGGCAGGCAGTAGCGCAGGAAGCCGAACGTCCCCACCTTGTCGAGGACGCCGACCAGCAGCACCGCGCCGCCGATCGGCGCCTCGGCACCGGAGTCGGGCAGCCAGGTGTGGAAGGGGACCAGCGGCGCCTTGATCGCGAAGGCGGTGAAGAAGCCGAGGAACAGCAGCTTCTGCACACCGGGGTCGATCTCGAGCTGGCGCAGGGCGTCGAAGGCGAACGTGCCCTCCCCCAGCTGGCTGCTGCTCACCACGTACAGGCCGATGACCGCGGCGAGCATGACCAGCCCGCCGACCAGGCTGTACAGGAAGAACTTCACCGCCGCGTACTGCCGGCGCGGCCCGCCGAAGCTGCCGATGAGGAAGTACATCGGGACGAGCATCGCCTCGAAGAACACGTAGAAGAGGAAGACGTCGGTCGCGGCGAAGACCCCGACCATCAGCGACTCGAGCAGCAGCAGCCAGGCCCAGAAGGCGGTCATCGACCGCGGCCCCGGCGCGGTGTCCCGCCAGGAGGCGAGCACGACGACCGGCACGAGCACGCCGATGAGCAGCAGCATGACCAGCGCGATGCCGTCGACGCCGAGGGCGAAGTCCACCCCGAAGTCGGGGATCCACGCGACCGACGTGGTCAGCTGGAAGCGCGGCCCGCCGGTGTCGAAGGCCACCGTGGCGAGCACGGCCAGCAGCAGCACGAGGAGGCTGACGCCGAGCGCGACCTGCCGCGCCAGGTGGTCACGTCCCTTCGGCAGCCCCGCGACGGCCGCGGCCCCCGCCGCGGGGACCGCGATCATGGCCAGCAGCCAGGGGAAGTCAGTCACGGGGCAGGACCTCTCCGTTCGTCGTCCGCCGGGTCATCCCGCCGTCACCGCCAGCAGTGCACCCGCGACCACCACCGCGCCACCGAGGACGGAGAGGGCGTAGGAGCGCACGAAGCCGGTCTGCGCCCGGCCCAGCCGGGACGACGAGCCGCCCAGCGTCGCGGCCAGCCCGTTCACCGCGCCGTCCACCCCGCGGTTGTCCACGAACACCAGGGCGCGGGTCAGCCACTGGCCCGGCCGCATGAACAGCGACTCGTTGACCGTGTCGGCGTACAGCGCCCGCCGGGCGGCCCGCACCACCGGCGACACCCGGGCGGGGGCGGTCACCGGCACCTCGCGGCGGCCGACGAAGGCCCAGGCGGTCGCCACCCCGAGCACCATCACGAGGGTCACGAGCACGCTCACCACGATCGGGGCGACCACGTGCTCGACCTCCTCGGGCTCGCCGAACACCGGCGTGAACCACTCCTCCAGCGGGAAGGCCACGACCAGCAGGAAGCCGGCGAACACCGACCCGAGCGCCAGCAGCACCATCGGCGCGGTCATGACCGGCGGCGCCTCGTGCGGGTGCACGCCCTCCTCCCAGCGCGGCCGGCCGAAGAAGGTCATGAGCATCAGCCGCGTCATGTAGAACGCGGTCAGCCCGGCGGCCAGGATCGCCACCCCGCCGAGCACGTAGCCCCAGCCGTCGCCGCGGTCGAAGGCGGCCTCGATGATCGCGTCCTTGGTGTAGAAGCCCGACAGGAACGGGAAGCCGATCAGCGCCAGGTAGCCCAGGCCGAACGTGACGAAGGTGATCTTCATCCGCGGGGCCAGCCCGCCGAAGCGGCGCATGTCCACCGAGTCGCCCATCGCGTGCATGACCGACCCGGCGCCGAGGAACAGCCCGGCCTTGAAGAAGCCGTGGGTGAGCAGGTGCGCCAGGCCGGCGACGTACCCGGCAGGGCCGAGCCCGACGGCCAGGAACATGTAGCCGATCTGGCTGACCGTCGAGTAGGCCAGCACCTTCTTGATGTCGTCCTGCGCGCAGCCGACGATCGCCCCGATCAGCAGCGTGATCGCCCCGACGGCGAGGACGACGGCCCGCGCGGTCGGGGTGAGGTCGTAGATCGGGGCGCTGCGGGCGATGAGGTACACCCCGGCGGTGACCATGGTCGCGGCGTGGATGAGCGCCGACACCGGGGTCGGGCCCTCCATGGCGTCGGGGAGCCAGGCCTGCAGCGGGAACTGACCGGACTTGCCGCAGGCGCCCAGCAGCAGGAGCAGCCCGAGGGCGGTGACGGTGCCGCCGGCCAGCGTGCCGACCGAGCCGAACACGCCCTCGTAGGTGACCGTGCCCAGCTGGGCGAACATGATGAAGATCGCCAGGGCCAGGCCCACGTCGCCGACCCGGTTCATGATGAAGGCCTTCTTGGCGGCGGTGGCCGCCGAGGGGCGCTCGTGCCAGAAGGCGATGAGCAGGTAGGACGCCAGGCCGACGCCCTCCCAGCCGACGTAGAGGGCCACGTAGTTGTCGCCGAGGACGAGCAGCAGCATCGCGGCGACGAAGAGGTTGAGGTAGGCGAAGAACCGGCGGCGGCGCGGGTCGTGCGCCATGTAGCCGATCGAGTAGACGTGGATGAGCGAGCCCACGCCGGTGATCAGCAGCACGAAGACCGCGGAGAGCGGGTCGTAGAGCAGCCCGGCCTGGACGTCGAGCGACCCGGCGGAGATGAACGTGAACAGGTCGACGTCCACCTGCCGGCCGTCGAGCTCCAGCGTGCAGGCCAGCCCGATGACGAACGCGGCGACGACGGTCGCCGTCCCCAGCAGGTGCCCCCACCGGTCGGTGCGCCGCCCGCCGAGCAGCAGCACGGCGGCGCCGGCGAGGGGTAGGGCGATGAGCAGCCAGGAGGCGGCGAGCAGCCCCTCGGCGGGCACGGTCTCCATCTACCGGGTCCCCGTTCTCTCAGTACTTGAGCAGGCTGGCGTCGTCGACCGACGCCGACCGGCGGGTCCGGTAGATCGACATGATGATCGCGAGGCCGACGACCACCTCCGAGGCGGCGACGACCATGACGAACAGCGCCATGATCTGGCCGTCGATGGTGCCGGTGGACCGGGCGAAGGTGACCAGCGTCAGGTTCACCGCGTTGAGCATCAGCTCGACGCACATGAAGACGACGATCGCGTTGCGGCGCACGAGCACGCCGACCGCGCCGATGGTGAACAGGATCGCCGCCAGGACCAGGTAGTGCGTGAGGGTCACCGGTGCTCGCCACCCTCGCGGCCGCCGGGCACGTCGCTGACGGTCGGGTCGAGGGCGCCCAGCGCGGCGTCGGGGCTGCCGAGCTGGTCGCGGCCGGTCGGCCGGGGCATCGGGGTGACCTCCTGCGGGTCGATGCCGGTCGCGAGGCTGTCCTCGGAGATCCGGCCGTCGGGCAGCAGCGCCGGGGCGGCCACGGAGTTGGCGCGGGCGTAGACGCCCGGGCCGGGCAGGGTCTGCGGCCGGTCGGTGAGGAAGCGGGCGCGCGAGAGCTCCTTCTGCGTGCGCCGGGTCCCGGCCTCCCGTTCGACGTGGGTGAGCACGAGGGCCCCGACCGCCGCGGTGATGAGCAGGGCGCCGGTGACCTCGAAGGCCAGCAGGTAGCGGCTGTAGAGGACCGCGGCGATCGCGTCGACGTTGCCCGCGGCGGCGCCCCCCTCCCCGCCCTGGACGGCGGCCAGCCCCTCGACCGGCAGGTCCCGGGTGGCCCGCGCGATGCCCGCGCCGACGAGGGCGGCGAAGCCCGCGCCGAACAGCAGGGCACCCACCCGCTGCCCGCGGAGGGTCTCCACGACCGAGTCGGAGGAGTCCCGGCCGACCAGCATGAGCACGAACAGGAAGAGGATCATGATGGCGCCGGTGTAGACGATGATCTGCACCGCGCCGAGGAACGGCGCCTCCTGGACGACGTAGAAGACGCCCAGGGCCAGCATCGTGTTGACGAGCCACAGCGCCGAGTGCACGGCGTTGCGGGAGAGCACCATGCCGAGGGCGCCGGCGAGGGCGATCGGCCCCAGGATCCAGAAGACGACGGCCTCGCCGGTGCCGATGACGACCTCGCTCACGCTCCCTCCTCGCTGGCGCTCGTCGGGCGCGTGCCCGGCGCTGCTGTGCCCCGGCGTGACCTCGCGAGCTCGGTCACGAGCCCTCCCGCACGGCCGGGAGGTCCTGCGGCATCCGCACGTAGTAGTCCTTCTCGTCGTCGCCGAGCCGCATCGGGTGCGGCGGGGCCTCCATGCCGGGGAGCAGCGGGGCCATCAGCTGCTCCTTGGTGTAGATCAGGTCGGCGCGGTTGTCGTCGGCGAGCTCGAAGTCGTTGCTCATGGTGAGCGAGCGGGTCGGGCAGGCCTCGATGCACAGGCCGCAGAAGATGCAGCGCAGGTAGTTGATCTGGTAGACGCGCCCGTACCGCTCGCCGGGCGAGTAGCGCGCGTCCTCGGTGTTGTCGCCGCCCTCGACGTAGATCGCGTCGGCCGGGCAGGCCCACGCGCACAGCTCGCAGCCGACGCACTTCTCCAGCCCGTCCGGGTGCCGGTTGAGCACGTGCCGGCCGTGGTAGCGCGGCTTGGTGACCTTGGGGACCTCGGGGTACTCCTCGGTGGTCACCTTGCGGAAGATCTGGCCGAAGGTGACGCCGAAGCCCTGGCCCGGGCCGGGCAGCCAGCTCGACCGCCGCACCGGGCCCGCGTCGCGGTCGCGGGGGGCCACCTCGCGCCCGGTCTGCGCCACCGTGTCGTGGCCGGGGTCGTGCGGGTGCGGGGACCGGCGGTCCACGTCGCCGCGCTCAGCCATCGCCGTCCTCCTCGATCGTGGTGGTGCTGCGCCGGCCGGTGCCCACGACCGTGCCGGTGGCGACGGACTCGGAGCGCCGCAGCCGTGGCGAGGGCGGCACCGCCAGGTCCATCGGCGGGACGGGGAACCCGCCCTCGGCGCGGCTGGGCCCGGTCCTCTGGGCCGGCCGCCGCCGGGGCCCGGCCGGCGGCAGGACCTCCGGCTCGGCGTCGGTCGGGTGGTTGGAGCCGGCCGCGGCCTTCACCGCGGCGACCCGGGTGTCCCGGTTGGTGGCCCGGCTGGCGACCAGCAGGACGGCGAGGACGACCAGCGCGGCCGGGACGCCGACGAACAGCGCCACCTGGCCGGCCGAGAGGTCGGCCTCGCGGGAGACGGTGCGCATGGTCGCCACGATGAGGATCCACACCAGGGCGACCGGGACCAGCACCTTCCAGCCGAAGCGCATGAACTGGTCGTAGCGCAGCCGGGGCAGCGTCCCGCGCAGCCAGATGAAGACGAACAGCGCGGCGACGACCTTGAGGAAGAACCACAGCAGCGGCCACCAGCCGCTGTTGGCGCCGTCCCAGATCGAGATCGGCCACGGGGCCCGCCAGCCGCCCAGGAACAGGGTCGCGGCGAGGGCCGAGACGGTGACCATGTTGATGTACTCGGCGAGGAAGAACAGCGCGAACTTCAGCGACGTGTACTCGGTGTGGAACCCGCCGACCAGCTCGCTCTCGGCCTCGGGCAGGTCGAACGGCGCCCGGTTGGTCTCGCCGACCACCGCGATGGCGTAGATGACGAAGCTGACCGGCAGCAGCACCCCGTACCAGCTGGGCCCGGTGAACTCCAGGCCGAAGAAGGAGACCTCGTTGCCGTCGGCCTGGGCGGCCACGATGCCCGAGGTCGACATCGTGCCGGCGTAGAGGAACACCGCGACGATGGACAGCCCCATCGCGATCTCGTAGCTGACCATCTGCGCGGCACTGCGCAGCGAGCCCAGCAGCGGGTACGTCGACCCCGAGGCCCAGCCGCCGAGCACGATGCCGTAGATCCCCATCGCCGAGCAGGCCAGCACGATGAGCACCCCGATCGGGGCGTCGGTGAGCTGCAGCGGTGTCCGCTCGCCGAAGATGCTGACCACCGGGCCGAGCGGGATGACCGAGAAGGCCAGGAACGCGGGGACGGTGGCCAGGACCGGCGCCAGGAAGTAGACCGGCCGGTCGGCCATCGCCGGCATGATGTCTTCCTTGAAGGCCAGCTTGAGGCCGTCGGCGAGGCTCTGCAGGTAGCCGCGCGGCCCGACCCGGTTGGGGCCGATCCGCTGCTGCATCCGCGCGACGACCTTGCGCTCGAACACGATGGCGAACAGCGTCAGCAGCACCAGGACGGCGAAGACGCCGAAGACCTTGATGAGCACGATCCACCAGACGTCGCCGCCGAAGTCGGCGAGCGTCGGCTGGTCCTCGGCCGCGAGCAGGGTCACGCCGCACCTCCCGCCACGACGCGGACCACGCCACCGGGCCGGGTGCCCAGGGCGCTCCTCACCTCGCTGCCGGGCGAGCGCATCGGCAGCCACACGACCCGGTCGGGCATCGGGGCCACCTGCACCGGGAGGGTGATCTCACCGGCGCTCCCGCGGACGGTGACCCGGTCGCCGTCGACCACGCCGAGCCGCCGGGCGGTGTCCCCGCCGATGCGCGCCACCGGCGGCCGGGCGGTCCCGGCGAGCTCGGGCTCGTCGCGCTGGAGGGTCCCGACGTCGAGCAGCTGGCGCCAGGAGGCCAGCACCGCCTCGTCGCCGGTGAGCTCGACGTCCGCGGGGGCGGGCACGTCGAGCCCGGTGGGCGCGGGACGGGCGTCCGCCGCCCCGAGGGCGGCCAGCTCGGCGCGCGCGGCCTGCGGGGTGGGCAGCGCCAGGTCGACGTCCAGCTCGTCGGCGATGCCCTGCAGCACGCGGCCGTCGGGGAGCTGGCCGGTGCCGTGCAGCGTGGCGTCGAACGACCGCAGCCGGCCCTCCCAGTCGAGGTAGCCGCCGGACTTCTCCGGCGCTGCGGCGACCGGGAGGACGACGTCGGCGTGCGCGGTGACCGCGCTCGGCAGCATCTCCAGGCTGACCACGAACCCGGCCGCGGCCAGGGCGGCCTCCGCCAGCAGCGGGTCGGGCAGGTCGGCCGGGTCGACGCCGCCGACGAGCAGGCCCCCGAGGGTGCCCTCGCGGGCGGCGGTGAGGATGCCGGTGGTGTCCCGGCCGGGCGCGGCCGGCAGGTCCGCCAGGCCCCACGCGGCGGCGACCCGGGCGCGGGCACCGTCGTCGGTGACCGGCCGCCCACCGGGCAGCAGGCCCGGCAGCGCGCCGGCCTCGACCGCGCCCCGCTCGCCTGCCCGCCGGGGCACCCAGGCCACCCGGGCGCCGGTGACCCGGGCCAGCTCGGCGACCGCGGAGAGGGCACCGGGCAGCTCGGCCAGCCGCTCCCCGGCGAGCACGACCGCGCCGGGACGGCGCACCGCCTCGACCGCCGGCCCGCCCCAGCTGCCCTCGGCCAGCGCGCGCAGCGAGCGCGCCTCGGTGCCGGGCAGCGTGGTGAGGACCGTGGCCTGCAGCTTCTCGGCGGCGCGGGTGACGAACGGGGCCAGGTCGAAGACCGGGAGCCGGTTCTTGCGCACGGCCCGGCGCAGCCGGAGGAAGACGATCGGCGACTCCTCCTCCGGCTCGAAGCCCGCCAGCAGCACCGCCGGCGCCTCGGCCAGGTCGGCGTAGGTGACCCCGCCGCGCCACGGGCCGGTGCCGGCCACGTGCGCGGCCAGGAACGCCAGCTCCTCGTCGGAGTGCGCGCGGGCCCGGGCGTCGACGTCGTTGGTGCCCAGCGCCACGCGGGCGAACTTGGCGTAGGCGTAGGCGTCCTCGACGGTGAGCCGCCCGCCGGGCAGCACGCCGACGCCGCCGGCCGCGCGGGCGGCGCGGAGCCCCTCGGCGGCCACCGCCCAGGCCTCCGGCCACGACGCCGGCTCGAGCACGCCGTCGCGGCGGACCAGCGGGGTGGTGAGCCGGTCGTTGGCCGTGGCGTAGCGGAACGCGAAGCGGCCCTTGTCGCAGTTCCACTCCTCGTTGACCTCGGGGTCCTCGCCGGCCAGCCGGCGGGTGACCTTGCCGCGCCGGTAGTCGGTGCGCTGGGCGCAGCCCGACGCGCAGTGCTCGCAGACGCTGTCCTCGCTGCGCAGGTCGAACGGGCGCGCCCGGAACCGGTACTGGGCGCTGGTGAGCGCGCCGACCGGGCAGATCTGCGTGGTGTTGCCGGAGAAGTAGGACTCGAACGGCTCGTCCTCGTAGATCGCCACCTGCTCCAGCGCGCCGCGCTCGAACAGCTCGATGAACGGGTCGCCGGCGACCTGCTGGGAGAAGCGGGTGCAGCGGGCGCAGAGCACGCAGCGCTCCCGGTCGAGCAGGATCTCGCTGCTGATCGGCAGCGGCTTGGGGTAGGTCCGCTTGACGTCGACGAACCGGGTCTCGGCCCGCCCGTTGCTCATCGCCTGGTTCTGCAGCGGGCACTCCCCGCCCTTGTCGCAGACCGGGCAGTCCAGCGGGTGGTTGATGAGCAGCAGCTCCATGGTGCCCTGCTGCGCCTTGTCGGCCACGACGCTGGTGAGCTGGGTGCGCACCGCCATGCCGTCGGTGACCGGCATGGTGCAGGAGGCCACCGGCTTGCGCTGCCCCTCCACCTCCACGAGGCACTGCCGGCAGGCGCCGACCGGGTCGAGCAGCGGGTGGTCGCAGAACCGTGGGATCTGGATGCCGATCATCTCCGCGGCCCGGATGATCAGCGTGCCCTTGGGGACGGCGACGTCGAAGCCGTCGATGGTGCAGTGCACGGCGTCGGGCGGGGTGTGCGGGCCCGGCGCGCCCGGCGGCAGGGCCGGCGCGGGCTGCGGGGCAGCGGGCGTGACGGTCATGAGGCAGCTCCGACGGGCTCGAGCCGCAGGGAGCGGCCCAGCCGGGCCTGCTCCTCGGGCGGCAGCAGCGCGACGTAGTCGTCGCGGAAGTACTTCAGCGAGCTGGTGATGCAGCTGGTCGCGCCGTCACCCAGGGCGCAGAAGGACCGGCCGAGGATGTTGTCGCAGGTGTCGGTCAGCACGTCGAGGTCGGCGGCGGTGCCGCGGCCGTGCGCGATCCGCTCGAGGACCTGCACCAGCCAGTAGGTGCCCTCCCGGCACGGGGTGCACTTGCCGCAGCTCTCGTGCGCGTAGAACTCGGTGAACCGCAGCGTCGCCTCGACGATCGAGTCGGTCTCGTCGAACACCATGAGGGCGGTGGTCCCGAGCATCGAGCCGGCGGCGGCGACCGAGTCGAAGTCCAGCGGGACGTCGAGGTGCTCGGCGGTGAAGTACGGGGTGGACGACCCGCCCGGGGTCCAGAACTTCAGCTCGTGCCCGGGGCGGACCCCGCCGGCCATCTCCAGCAGCTCGCGCATCGTCGTCCCCATGGGGGCCTCGTACTGGCCGGGGCGGACGACGCGGCCGGAGATCGAGTAGATCTTCGGCCCGGGCGACTTCTCGGGGCCGAACTCCTTGAACCAGTCCGCCCCGCCGCGGACGACGAACGGCACGCTGGCCAGGGTCTCCACGTTGTTGATGACCGTCGGGGCGCCGTACAGGCCGGCGACCGCGGGGAACGGCGGCTTGAGGCGCGGCTGGCCGCGGTAGCCCTCGAGCGAATCGAGCAGCGCGGTCTCCTCGCCGCAGATGTAGGCCCCGGCGCCGGCGTGCACGACGAGCTCCAGGTCGTAGCCCGAGCCGAGGACGTCGGTGCCGAGGTAACCGGCGGCGTAGGCCTCCTCGACGGCCGAGACCAGCCGGCGGTGGGCGTGCACCGCCTCGCCGCGCACGTAGATGACCGCGAACCGCGACCGGATGGCGTACGCCGAGATGATCACGCCTTCCACGAGGGAGTGCGGGTCGGTCATCATCAGCGGGAGGTCCTTGCAGGTGCCGGGCTCCCCCTCGTCGGCGTTGACCACGAGGTACTTGGGCATCGCGGCCGGCCCCGTCGGGGTCTCCCCCGGCTTGGGCTGCGGGATGAAGCTCCACTTCATCCCGGTCGGGAACCCGGCGCCGCCGCGGCCGCGCAGGCCGGAGTCCTTGACGAGGGCCACCAGCTCGTCGGGGTCCATCCGCAGCGCCGTGCGCAGCGCGCTGTAGCCGTCGAGCCGCTCGTACGTGGCCAGCCGCCAGGACTGCTCGGCGCCCCACCGCGAGGTCAGCACGGGGGTGAGAGGCACGGGTCAGGCCTCCTTGCTCTGGGTCGGGTCGGTGCCGGTGGCCGGCTCGGCGGCGGGCGGGGTGTCGGTGCCCTCCCGCTCCCGGCCGCCGGGCGGCCGCGGCCGCCCGTACTCGGCGCCCTTGTCGGGGTGGGTCTGCGCGGCGCCGGCCCGCTCCGCGGGGGTGTCGGCGGCGGCGACGCGCGCGTCGGCGGCCTCCTCCTCCGGCGTCTCACCGGTGCGCCCGGAGGGCGCCACCGTCTCCGCCGGCTCCCCCGCGTCGGCCGGCTCCGGCTCCGGGCCGGGCATGGGCGGGGCGGCCTCGCCCCGCTCGGCGGCCAGGCGGACGCCGCGCAGGGTCGGCTCGTCCTGCATGGGCGCGTCGACGGCGGCCCGCGCCGCGGCCTCGTCGGCGTGCTGGGAGAAGCCGGCCAGCTGGCGGGACACGCCGCGGAAGTCGGTGAGCGGGGCACCCCGGGTGGGGTGCGGCTTCTCGCCGCGGCGCAGCGCGGCGACGAGGGCGCGGGCGCTCTCGACGTCCTGCTGGTCGTAGAACTCGTAGTCGACGGTGACCACGGGCGCGTAGTCGCAGGCGGCGAGGCACTCGGCGTGCTCGAGGGTGACCGAGCCGTCGGCGGTGGTCTCGTCGTGGTGGACGCCGAGGTCCGCCGACAGCGCGTCGTAGATCCGCTGCCCGCCCAGGACGGCGCACAGCGTGTTGGTGCACACGCTGACCAGGTGCCGGCCGGTGGGGCGGCGCTTGTACATCGTGTAGAAGGTCGCGACCGCCCCGACCTCGGCCTTGGTCAGGCCCAGCTCCTCGGCGCACAGCGCCACGCCCTCGGGCGAGACGTAGCCCTGGTAGCTCTGCACCAGGTGCAGCATCGGGAGCAGGGCCGAGCGCGGCTGCGGGTAGCGGGCGATGATCACCCGCGCCTCGCGCCGGGTCTGCTCGGTCAGCGGGGGCAGCTCGGCCAGGGTCTCCGGCGAGGAGTCCACCGGCGAGGCGTCCAGCCCGGTCACCGCCGTGCCCGGTCCGCTCCCCGGGAGGGCGCTCACGCCGCCTCCTCGCCGGCGCGCGTCGACGCCGCGCGCGGCGCTGCTGTGCTCATGGGTTCGCTCACGGGCTCGCTCACCTGTCGCACCCCCCCATCACCGGGTCGAGCGAGGCGATCGCGGCGATGACGTCGGCGATCATGCCGCCCTCGCTCATCGCCGCCGTGGCCTGCAGGTTGACGAAGCTGGGGTCGCGCACGTGCACCCGCCAGGGCCGGGTGCCGCCGTCGCTGACCACGTGGTAGCCGAGCTCGCCCCGCGGGCTCTCCACCGGCACGTACACCTGGCCGGCCGGCACCCGGAAGCCCTCGGTGACCAGCTTGAAGTGGTGGATCAGGGCCTCCATGGACTGGCCCATGATGTGCGCGACGTGGGCCGGCGAGTTGCCCATGCCGTCCGGGCCCAGCGACAGCTGCGCCGGCCAGGCGATCTTCTTGTCCTCGACCATGACCGGGCCGGGCTCGAGCCGGTCGAGCGCCTGCTCGATGATCCGCATCGACTCGTTGACCTCGGCCATGCGGACCAGGTACCGGCCCCAGGCGTCGCACGTGTCGGCCGTCGGCACCTCGAAGTCGTAGGTCTCGTAGCCCAGGTAGGGCTCCACCTTGCGCAGGTCCCAGGGCAGGCCGGTGGCCCGCAGCACCGGGCCGGTGACGCCGAGCGCCACGCAGCCGGTGACGTCGAGGTACCCGGCGTCCTTGAGCCGGTTCTGCCAGATCGGCTGGCCGGTGAGCAGCTTGTGGAAGTCGGCCACCCGGGCCGGCATGACCCCGAGGAACTCGCGGATGTGCTCGACCGCGCCCTCGGGGAGGTCCTGGGCCAGCCCGCCGGGGCGGATGTAGGCGTGGTTCATCCGCAGGCCGGTGATCTCCTCGAGCAGGTCGAGGACCATCTCCCGCTCGCGGAAGCCGTTGGTCATCCCGGTGAGCGCGCCCATCTCCATGCCGAAGGTGGCCAGCGCGACCAGGTGTGAGGCGATCCGGTTGAGCTCCATCACCAGGACGCGGATCGTCTGGGCGCGGGGCGGGGCCTGGATGCCGAGCAGCTTCTCGACCGCCAGGCAGTAGCCGGCCTCGTTGTACAGCGGGGACAGGTAGTCCATCCGCGTCACGAAGGTCGTGCCCTGCGTCCAGGTGCGGTACTCGGTGTTCTTCTCGATGCCGGTGTGCAGGTAGCCGACGACGACGCGGGCCTTGGTGACGGTCTCGCCCTCGAGGTCGAGGACCAGCCGGAGCACGCCGTGCGTGGACGGGTGCTGCGGGCCCATGTTGACGACGAGCCGCTCCTCGCCGTAGGCCTCGGTGCCCAGCGTCTGGTCCCAGTCGCCGCCGGTGACGGTGTAGACCCGCCCCTCGGTGGTCTCCCGGGAGCCGGCGTAGGGGTCGGCGGGGTTGTACGTGGTGCTCATCGGTAGCTCCGCCTCGTGTCGGGTGGCGGGATGGTGGCGTCGTGGTACTCGACCGGGACGCCGCCCAGCGGGTAGTCCTTGCGCTGCGGGTGGCCGTCCCAGTCGTCGGGCATGAGGATCCGGGTCAGCGCGGGGTGGCCGTCGAAGACGACGCCGAACATGTCCCAGGCCTCCCGCTCCTGCCAGTCCGCCGTCGGGTAGACCGGCGTCACCGACGGGACGTGCGGGTCCTCGGCGGTCACCGCGACCTCGAGGCGGATGCGCCGCCGGTAGGTCATCGACGTCAGGTGGTAGACGACGTGCAGCCGGGGCCGGTCCGGCGTGCTCACCGGGCCGCCGCTGTCGAGGTAGTCGACGCCGGAGAGGCTGGAGAGCAGCTCGAAGCGCAGCGCCTCGTCGTCCCGCAGGGCGCGCACCATCGTGAGCAGGTGCTCCCGGACGACGAAGTAGGTGATCTCGCCCCGGTCGACCACCACCCGCGGCACCGCCGCGGCGTAGGTGGCCGCGCCGACCGCCTCGACCAGGGCGTCGGTGACCTCGTCGAAGTAGCCGCCGTAGGGCCGCTCGGTCGAGTGCAGCGCCACCGCGCCGCCGGGCTCGACGCGGACCAGCCCGCCGAAGCCGGACGTGTCGCCGCTGCCGCTGACCCCGAAGGCGCCCTTGCGGAAGCCGCCGCCGGGCGCCGCGACACCGCGCGAGGGGTCGGCGCCGCTGCGGTCCCCCGGCCCGGTCACCGGTCCCCCTCCCGCGTGCCGGCGCTCAGCGCGGTGCTCCCCGGCCGGACGGAGGGCTCGGGCAGCAGGACGGCGTCGCCGCCGCGCTGCTCGATGGCGAACTGGCCGGTGCGGCCCTCCGCGGCGGCCCGCTCGTAGGCGGCCCGCCGGGCCTTGTCCACGCGGACCGTGGAGGGCATCTCGACGTGCAGGTCGGGTGCGGCGCCCTCGGCCCGGGCGCGCTCGAGCTCGCGGGCCCGCCGGGGCCCCAGGGGCTCGTGCATGATCTTGTGGTGCAGCTTGAGGATGGCGTCGACCAGCATCTCCGGCCGCGGCGGGCAGCCGGGCAGGTACATGTCCACCGGGACGACGTGGTCGACGCCCTGCACGATCGCGTAGTTGTTGAACATCCCGCCCGAGCTGGCGCACACGCCCATCGAGAGCACCCAGCGCGGCTCGGGCATCTGGTCGTAGATCTGCCGCAGGACCGGCGCCATCTTCTGGCTCACCCGCCCGGCCACGATCATCAGGTCGGCCTGCCGCGGTGAGGCGCGGAAGACCTCCATGCCGAAGCGCGCCAGGTCGTAGCGGCCGGCGCCGGTGGCCATCATCTCGATGGCGCAGCAGGCCAGCCCGAAGGTGGCCGGCCACAGGGAGGACTTGCGGGTCCAGTTGACCAGCTTCTCCACCGTGGTGAGCAGGACGCCGCTCGGCAGCTTCTCCTCGAGACCCATGTCAGCTCCTCAGTCCCACTCGAGCCCGCCGCGCCGCCACTCGTAGGCGTAGGCGATGAAGACCGTGCCGATGAAGACCACCATCGCGACCAGGCCCCACACCCCGAGCGCGTCGTTGGCGACCGCCCAGGGGTAGAGGAAGACCACCTCGATGTCGAAGACGATGAACAGCATCGCGGTCAGGTAGAACTTCACCGGGAACCGGCCGCCGGTCAGCGGCTGGTCGACCGGCTCGATGCCGCACTCGTAGGCGGCGAGCTTGGCGCGGTTGAACCGGCGCGGCCCGACGAACGGCGCGATCGCCACCGAGAACAGCGCGAAGGCCGCGGCGAGGGCGAACAGCCCGACGATGGGCACGTAGTTCGAGAGCATCAGCGGCACCCTACGGTGAGCGGGATCACGTGCCCGTGTGCAGGCATTCGATCACTGGGCGTGTCGACACGGCGGCACAGCGCGGGGGGATGCACGTCAGACCGCCGGGGCCAGCCGGGTGAGGACGGCGACGGCGCGGTCGAACCCGTCGCCGTCCCGGCCGTCGGACAGGTTGCCCATGAGCCGCAGCGCCGCGGCCACCATCCGCGGCCGCTCGAGGCCGTGCGCGGTCGCGAAGCGGACCAGCCCCGGGTGCTCGAGCAGTGCGAGGAAGGCGGTGCCGAGCCGGTGGTGGCGGCCGTACTCCTCGCGCAGGCGGGCCGGGTAGGCGCGCAGCGCGGCCTCCCGGGCCGGCCCCTCGGCGGCGGCCAGCGCGGCGACGGCGGCCTCGGCGGCCATCCGCCCGGTCTCCAGCGCGTAGCTGATGCCCTCGCCGTTGAACGGGTTGACCACCCCGGCGGCGTCCCCGGCCAGCAGCAGGCCGCGGGTGTAGGCCGGCTGGCGGTGCAGCGCCATCGGCAGGCCGGCGCCCCGCAGCGGGGTCACCGCGTGCTCCTCGCCGAACTGCCACTCCGGCGGCAGGGTCGCCAGCCACCCCCGCAGCACCGCGCGGGGCTCGGCCCCCGTGCCGCGGCGCCGGTCGAGCAGGCCGAAGCCGACGTTGCTGGTGCCGTCGCCCATGCCGAAGGCCCAGCCGTAGCCCGGCATCGAGTCCGCGCTGGGCCCGGTGGCCGACAGGTCGAAGGAGATGTCGAGGTAGTCGTCGTCCGTGCGCGGGGACCGCACGTAGCGGCGGACGGCGACCCCCAGCGGCCGGTCCTCCCGGCGGACGAGGCCCAGGGCCTTGCCCAGCCGACCGGAGAGCCCCTCGGCGGAGACGACCAGCGCGGCCCGCCAGCGGACCGGGGCGCGGTCGGGGCCCTCGGCGGCCTCCACCCCGGCGACCCGGCCGGCCTCGTCGAGGACGGGGCCGGTGACGGTGACCTCCTGGTGCAGGCGGGCGCCGGCGGCCACGGCGTGCGCGGCGAGCTGGGCGTCGAGCTCGGCGCGTCGGCGGACCAGGCTGTGGCCGGGCCAGCGCTCCAGCGCCGGCCAGTCGACCGTGACGACCCGGCCGCCGCCGGTGACCCGCAGGCCGCGGTGGCGCACCCAGCCGGTGGTGTCGACGCCCATGTCGGCCAGCGCCTTGACCCCGCGCGGGGTCAGGCCGTCACCGCAGACCTTCTCCCGCGGGAGGCGGGCCTTCTCCAGCAGGACGACGTCCCGCCCCGCGCGGGCCAGGTGCCACGCGGCCGCGGAGCCGGCCGGACCGGCACCGACGACGACCACGTCGGCCCGCCGGTCCGCCGCGTCCACGGGAGCCCCCTCGCCCTCGAGTTCCTACCGACTTTGTGAATTGCTTCACAAGGTCGCTCGGTCCCCACTCTATGCCGCGGTGTGACGTTGCTGACAAGGGGCGTCCCGGGATGCGGACGTCACGGTTGGGTCTCGGGTCGAGATCGCGCGATCCGGCACGCACCGGGCCCCGGGACCGTGCGAGATCGTGGGGATCTCGACCGGGAACGGCGGCGGAAGCGGGGACGGCGTCAGGGCCGGCGGGCGCGGTGCAGCGCCACGACGCCCCCGGTGAGGTCCCGCCACTCCACGCCGGCCCACCCGGCGGCGCCGATGCGCCGCGCGAGCGCGGGCTGGTCCGGCCAGGCCCGGATCGACTCGGCGAGGTACACGTAGGCCTCGGGGTTGCTGCTCACCGCGCGGGCGATCCGCGGCAGCGCGCGCATCAGGTACTCGGTGTAGACGGTGCGGAAGGGCGCCCACGTCGGGCTGGAGAACTCGCAGACCACCAGGGTGCCGCCGGGCCGGGTGACCCGCGCGAACTCGCGCAGCGCGGCGTCGGGGTCGACGACGTTGCGCAGCCCGAAGGAGATGACGACGCCGTCCACGCTCGCGTCGGCCAGCGGCAGCGCGGTCGCGTCCCCGGCCACCTTGGGCACCGGCCGGTCGGCACCGGCGCGCAGCATGCCCTGGGAGAAGTCGCAGGCGATGGCGTGCACCCCGCCCGAGGCCAGCTCGACCGTCGAGACCGCCGTCCCGGCCGCGACGTCGAGCACCGTCTGGCCCGGACGGGCGCCGAGGGCCTCCCGGGTCGCCCGCCGCCAGGCGACGTCGCGACCGGCGGAGAGCACCGTGTTGGTGAGGTCGTAGCGCCGGGCGACGCGGTCGAACATGGCGGCCACGTCGGCCGGCCGCTTGTCCAGACCCGCCCGCACGCCCGCCGTCGCCGCGTCCACTCGCCGGTCCACCACGGCGGACGACGCTACCGGCTGCCTACCCTGGGACCGTGACTGCGGCCGCCGTGACCTCCCCGGAGGCGCCCGCGCACCCGGTCACCACGACCGTGCTGCCCGACACCCCGGACCTGCTCGGCCTCCTGCCGGCGAGCGGCGCGCTCTCCTGGGTGCGCCGCGGCGAGGGCCTGGTCGGCTGGGGCGAGGCCGCGCGCCTGGAGGTCCGCGGGCCCGACGCGCTCGCCGAGGCCGCGGCGTGGTGGGAGGAGACGGTGGCCGGGCTGGACGTCACCGACCCGCTGGGCGTGCCCGGCTCGGGGCCGGTCGTGTTCGCCGGGATCGCCTTCGACCCGGCGGCGGGGACGTCGGTGCTCGTCGTCCCCCGCGTGGTGGTCGGCCGCCGGGACGGCGTGGCCTGGGTGACGACCACCGGGGACGTCGACCCGCCCGCGGAGCTGACCCGCTCCCCCGCGACCGCACCGGCGCCGCTGGGCCGGCTGCGCTACGCCGACGGCGGCCTGGACCCGGTCTCCTGGTGCCGCGCGGTCGAGACGGCGGTGCGCCGCATCTCCGCCGGGGACCTCGACAAGGTCGTGCTGGCCCGGGACCTGCTGGTCACCGCCGACGCCCCGCTGGACCCCCGCGACCTGCTCGCCCGCCTGGCCGACCGGTTCCCGGACTGCTGGACGTTCGCCGTCGAGGGGTTGCTCGGCGCCACCCCGGAGCTGCTGCTGCGGCGGACCGGCCGGGAGCTGTCCGCGCGGGTGCTGGCCGGCACCGTGGCCCGGGGCGCGGGCGCCGAGGACGACCGGCTGGCCGCCGCCCTGCTCGGCTCGGCCAAGGACCGCGCCGAGCACGCCTACGCGGTGGAGTCGCTGGTGCGGGCGCTGGCGCCCTACTGCACCACGCTCACCGCCCCTGACGACCCGCAGCTGCTGACCCTCCCCAACGTGCGCCACCTGGCCACCGACGTGACCGGCCTGCAGCGGCGCGGCGGCGCCCGCGGCCGGGCCGGGCTGCTGGAGCTGGTCGGCGCGGTGCACCCCACCGCCGCGGTGTGCGGGACACCGCCCGGGCCGGCGGCCGCGCTCATCGGCGAGCTGGAGGGGATGGACCGCGGCCGCTACGCCGGGCCGGTCGGCTGGCTGGACGCCCGCGGCGACGGCGAGTTCGGGCTGGCCCTGCGCTGCGCCCAGCTGTGCGACGACGACCCGGCCACCGCCCGGCTGTTCGCCGGGTGCGGCATCGTGGCCGGCTCCGACCCGGCCGCCGAGCTGGCCGAGACCCAGGCCAAGTTCGCCGCCTTCCAGGCCGCGCTCGAGGGCTGACCCCCCGGGTCGGCGGCCCGGGTCGGCGGTCCCGGTCAGCGCAGCAGCTTCTCCACCTCGGCGGCGCCCAGACCGACCTTCTCGTAGTGGTCGCGGGCCAGCTCCAGGTAGTCGTAGGCGTCGAAGGTCCCCTCGGGCTCGCCGTTCTCGTCGAGCCAGATCAGCGGTCCGGTGACGTTGAAGTGGACCCGCATCGGCTCGTCGGACTCGTGCGCCACCAGGGTGTGCGCCTCTCCCGGGGTCTCGTAGACGAACGTGCCCTTCGTGGCCACCCAGTCGTGCTCGAGGTAGCTCCACCTGCCCGAGAGCGTGTACCCGAAGACCTGGTGCGGGTGGTAGTGCCGGTTCACCAGCCCGGCCTGCCTGGCCATGAGGACGTCGGCCCACCGGTTCTGCGTCAGCGAGATCCACAGGGGGCGGGAGCCGACCGTCTCCGACAGCGGGATGAAGTACCGCTCGTCGTCGTCCAGGGTGTCGGGCAGGAAGATCTCGGGGGCGGCGTCCCTGCGGAAGACGTTCTCGATCGGCTTGAGGTCGCGCCAGAACTCGGGACCGGTGCGGGGCTCGGGGCTGACCATCGCGCACTCCTCGACGTCGCAGGTGTGAGGCTGCTCACAGCCTGCTCCTCCCCCGCCGGGCGGGCCAGCCGGCCGGTCAGGAGCCGTCCAGCGCCTCCGCCGCCGCGGTGCGCAGCGCCGCCGCCAGCTGCGCCTCGGCCCGCTGGTCGGTGCGGACGACGACCACCCGCGGCCCCCCGCCGGCGAGGGCGGCGGCCAGCTGCGCGGGTCCGTCCACCGCGCTCGCCGGCCAGCCCAGGGCCTCGGCCACCGCGACCAGGTCCCGGCCGTGCGGCGTGCCGAAGACCCGCCGGTAGTGCGCCTCGTGGCGCGAGGACCCCGGCTCGAGCTGGGCGAAGATGCCGCCCCCGTCGTTGTCGGGGACGACGATCGCGAGGTCCGGCCGGGGCTCGCCGTCGGCCACCAGCAGGCCCTGCAGGTCGTGCAGCAGGGTCAGGTCGCCGAGCAGGGCCACCGCGGGCCCGCCACCGCCCCGCTGGTGCACGCGCGCCGCGCCGACCGCGGTCGACACGGTGCCGTCGATGCCGGCGACGCCCCGGTTGGCCAGCACGGTGAGCCCGTCGCGCGGCACGGCGAGCCGGTCGACGTCCCGGACCGGGGTCGAGGAACCGAGGACCAGCAGCCCGCCGTCCGGCAGCGCGGCCACCACGTCGCGGGCCAGCCGCGCGGCGGTCAGGCCGGGCACGGCGTCGAGCACGCCGTCGACCGCCGCGCCCACGGCGGCGCCCGCGGCCCGCCAGTCCCCGGCCCACCGCCCGTCCGCCGGGCCCTCCGGCGCACCCCCGGCGGCGCTGCCCGCGAGCAGCGAGGTGGAGCGGCCGGCGTCCGGCCAGCGCGGCGACGAGGTCACCGTCACGACCTCGACGCCCGGGTCGGCCAGCAGCGCGTTCACCGGGCGGGACAGCGTCGGCCGCCCCACCACCAGGACGCGGTCGGGCCGGTGCTCCGCGAGCCAGGCGGGGGCGCCCAGCACCAGCGCACCGCCGCGGACGGCGCCGGCCGACCAGGCCCCGCTGCTGGGCTCGGCGACCACCGGCCAGCCGTTCGCCGCGGCCTCCTCCGCCGCCCGCCGGCCGGCCGCGGCGGGGCCGTCGCCGACCACCACGAGGGTGCGCCGGCACCACGGCGGGGCGGCGGGGACGGGTGCGACGCGGGGCTGCGCGGCGGTCCACGGCGCCCCGCCGGGCCGCCCGGCCCAGGGGCCGGTCAGCTCGGCCGGCGCCGCGTCGTCGGGCAGCAGCGGCTCGCGGAAGGGCAGGTTGAGGTGCACCGGGCCGGGGTCCCCGGAGAGGGCGCCCCGGGCCACGAGCAGCGCCTTGGCCACCAGCGAGCGCCAGTACCGGGCCTGCGCCGCCTCCCGCCCGGCCTCCGGCACGCCGACGTCCACCGCCGATCGCACGGCGCCCCCGTAGAGCCCGGGCTGGTGCACGGTCTGGTTGGCGCCGGTGTCGCGCAGCTCCGGGGGGCGGTCGGCGGTGAGGGCCAGCAGCGGCACGCCGGAGGCGTCGGCCTCCAGCACCGCCGCGTGCAGGTGCGCGGTCGCCGTCCCGGAGGTGGTGAGCACCGGCACCGGGCGGCCCGAGGCCCGCGCCAGGCCGAGGGCGAGGAACGCGGCGGTGCGCTCGTCGATGCGCACGTGCAGGGTCAGCCGGCCGGCGCGCTCGGCCTCGGCGAGGGCGAGGGCCACCGGCGCCGACCGCGAACCCGGGGCCACCACCGCGTCGCCGACGCCGCCGCGGACCAGCTCGTCGACCAGCACGCGGGCCAGCGCGGTGGAGGGGTTCACGCGGCGACCGCCGCCAGCCGGGCGCGCCAGCGGGCAGCCAGCTCGGCCCCGGCCGCGACCTCGGCCAGCCGGTCCGGGACGGCGGCGCGCACCGGCAGGGCGCCGTCCACCGGCAGCAGCGGGTCGGTGGCGACGTCGTCCTCGAAGAGCGCCACCGTGGCCAGGCCGCAGGCGAACGGCAGCTCGGGCAGCGCGGCGGCCAGCGCCACGCCCGCGGCGATGCCGACCGACGACTCGAGCGCCGAGGAGACCACGCACGGCAGGCCGTGCGCCTCGGCCACGCGCAGGGCGGCCCGGACCCCGCCGAGCGGCTGCACCTTGAGGACGACGACGTCGCAGGCCTCCCGCAGGTCCACCGCCAGCGGATCGGCCGCGCGCCGCACCACCTCGTCGGCGGCGACCCGCACACCGGTGCGCCGGCGCACCTCGGCCAGCTCGGCGAGCGTGGCGCAGGGCTGCTCGGCGTACTCCAGGCCCACCCGGTCGAGTTCGCGCAGCCGGGCGACGGCGGTCCCGGCGTCCCAGGCGGCGTTGGCGTCGACCCGGACCGCCCCGGACGGGCCGAGCGCGTCGCGGACCGCCTCGACCCGGGCGAGGTCGTCGGCGGGCGTCTGCCAGGGCTCGGCGACCTTGACCTTGGCGGTGCGGCAGCCGGAGGCGGCGACGATCGCGTGCGCCCGCTCGGGCCCGACGGCGGGCACGGTGACGTTGACGGGCACCGCGTCGCGCACCGGCGCGGGCCAGCCGTCGACGGCCGCCTCCCGCGCCGCCCGCCACCAGCGGCGGCTCTCGGTGGCGTCGTAGTCCCAGAACGGCGAGAACTCACCCCAGCCGGCCGGCCCGCGCACCAGGACGCCGTCGCGCGCGTCGAGCCCCCGGAACCGGGTGCGCAGCGGGACCGACCACACGTGCGGCTCGAGTTCCGCGCCGACCCCGGTGATCACGGGCCCACCCTAGAGCGGCAGTAGCCTCGACAGCCGTGGCCCGGCAGCTGACCCTCGTGCCCGCGCCGGCCGACCCGCTGGAGCTGGTGCCCGCCCTGCGCGCCGCCCTCGACGGCACGGCGCCGCTGGCGGTGTTGCCCGCGGGCCCCGCGGCCGCGGTCTCGGCCGCGCGGGCGGTGCTCGCCCCCGAGCAGCCCCTGGAGGACGGCGCCGACCTCGTCGTGGTCACCTCCGGCTCCACCGGCGGGGGCCGGGGGGTGCTGCTGCCCGCGGCCGCGGTGCGCGCCTCCGGCACGGCGACGCACGCCCGGCTGGGCGGGCCGGGGGCCTGGCTGCTGGCGCTGCCCGTCTCGGCCGTCGCGGGCCTGCAGGTCCTCTGCCGCTCCCTGCTGGCCGGCACCCGGCCCACCGTCCTGGCGCGTGACGAGCCGCTGGCCGGAGCGCTGGCCCGGATGCCGCGGGGCCGCCGCTACACGGCGCTGGTCCCCACCCAGCTGCGGCGGGCCCTCGACCGCGAGCCGGAGGCGCTGGCCGCCTTCGATGCGGTGCTGGTCGGGGGCGCGGCGACCGACCCCGCCCTGCTGGCCCGGGCCCGGGACGCCGGCGTCGCGGTGGTGACGACCTACGGCATGACCGAGACCGCGGGCGGCTGCGTCTACGACGGCGTGCCGCTGGACGGCGTGCGGGTGGCGGTGGACGCCGAGGGCGTCCGGCTGGCCGGGCCGGTCCTGGCCGTGGGCTACCGGCGCGACCCCGAGGGGACGGCCGCGGCCTTCGGCGACGGCTGGTTCCGCACCCGCGACGCCGGGACGCTCGGCCCCGACGGCCGGCTGACCGTGCAGGGGCGGCTGGACGACGTCGTGGTGACCGGCGGGGTGAACGTGGCCCCGCAGGCGGTCGAGGCGGCACTGCGCGAGCACCCGCAGGTGGCCGACGCGGTGGTCTTCGGCCGGCCCGACGACGAGTGGGGCCAGCGGGTCGTGGCCGCCGTCGTCCCGGCGCCCGGTGCTTCCCCGGAACCCGCGGCGCTGCGCCGGTGGGTGGCCGACCGGCTCGGGGGGCCCGCCGCGCCGCGGGAGCTGCACGCCATCCCCGCCGTCCCGACCCTGCACACCGGCAAGCCCGACCGCCGCGGCGCCGCCGCGGCCCTCCTCCGGCAGGCCGACGCCGGGCAGACCGACGCCCGGGGGTCCGCCGCCCGGGTGCCCAGCACCCAGGAGACCCGCTGACCGTGGCGACCCCCGCCCAGTGGCTGGCCGCGGCCCGCCCCCGGACCCTGCCCGCTGCCCTGGCGCCCGTCCTCGTCGGCACGGGGGCCGCCGCCGCGCTCGACGGATTCCGGCCGCTGACGGCCGTCCTCGCCCTCGTCGTGGCGCTGGCGCTGCAGGTCGCGGTGAACTACGCCAACGACCACTCCGACGGGGTGCGCGGCACGGACGCCACCCGGGTGGGCCCGATGCGGCTGGTCGGCTCGGGGGCGGCGAGCCCCCGGCAGGTGCTGGCCGCGGCGGTCGCCTCGTTCGCCGTCGCGGCGCTGGCCGGTCTCGCCCTGGCCGCGCTGACCAGCTGGTGGCTGCTGGCCGTCGGCGCGGCCTGCATCGCCGCGGCCTGGACCTACACCGGCGGCCCGCTGCCCTACGGCTACCGGGCGCTGGGCGAGGTGTTCGTGTTCGTCTTCTTCGGCCTGGTGGCCGTCGTGGGGACGACGTTCGTGCAGACCGGCTCCGTCGACGGCCTGGCCGTCGCCGCCTCGGTGCCGATCGGGCTGCTGTCGGTGGCGCTGCTGGTGGTGAACAACCTGCGCGACGTGGAGGGCGACGCGGCCGTCGGCAAGCGCACGCTCGCGGTGCTGCTCGGCGAGCGCCGCACGCGGTCGCTGTTCGCCGCGCTGCCCGTGGTCTCCGCCGCGGTGGTCGTCGCCATCGGCATCGGGCGGCCGGCGGCGCTGCTGGCGCTGCTCGCGGCACCGCTCGCCGTCCCGCCGGTGCGGACCGTGCTCTCCGGGGGCCGGGGACCGGCGCTGATCGGGGCGCTGCAGGGCACCGGGCTGCTCACCCTGGCCACCGGGGTGCTGCTGGCGCTGGGCCTCGCGCTCAGCGGGTGACCGCCGCGCTCAGCGGGTGACCGCCGCGCTCAGCGGGTGACCGCCTCAGGCGGCGTCGTCGCCGGCGAGCCGGGAGTCGAGGTCGGCGCGGGCCTGCTTGCGGGCGACGCTGCGGGCCGCGAGGGCCTCGGTGAGCCGCTCCCGCGAGGGCCGCAGCAGCAGGTAGGCGGCCGGCATCGACAGCAGGAGCCCGAACAGCAGCCCGGGGAAGCCGGGCATGCCCACCCACCAGAGCAGCAGCACCAGCGCCGCGGCGATCGCGAAGCGCCCGACGGTGTAGACGGCCAGCCACGGCAGCACCTTCGGCGGCGTCGCCGGCCCTCCGGTCGGTGCGCCCGGTACGGCCCGCTCAGCCATGACGACCCTCCCACTTCGTGCTCAGGACGACCGTGGTGCGGGTGCGCGCCACGCCTCTGATCCTGTTCAACGCGCTGATGGCCGCCTCCAGTGCCGGGATGTCGGTCACCCTGACCTTGAGCACGTAGCCCTCGCTGCCGGCGACCCGCCAGCAGTCCTCGATCTCGGGCATCGCGCGCAGGGCCTCCTCGACGCCCGTGTCGTCGACCGAGTCGCTCTCGATGACGCCGACCAGCGCGGTGACGTCCAGCCCGACGGCCGCGGGGTCGACCACGGCACGGTAGCCGGTGATGACCCCCGCGGCCTCCAACTTGCCCACGCGCTCGTGCACGGACGGCGCCGAGAGGCCCACCTGGCGGGCCAGCTCGGCGTAGCTCGCCCGGCCGTTGGCCCGCAACAGGTCGATCAGCTGCCGGTCGACGGCGTCGATGGCGCTCTCCGTCCTCTGCCCGTGCCGCGGGACGTCCGCCGCACGCAACCGAGTATCCCCGCGGACGTACTGTGGTGTCGGACGGGCTGTCGGGACTCGAGGGGGTGGGCGTCGTGGCCTTGCTGGTGGTGCTGTTGGTCGCCGTCGCGGTCGTCGTGCTCGTGATGCGAGCGGCCTCCGCGAGCGGTGGTCCCGGTGGCGGCGGTGGTGGCGGGCTGCCGCGCCCGCCCCGGCCGCCGAGCCGTCCCCGGCCGTCGACCGGCCGGGTCGTGGGGCCGGACGACGACTCCGACTTCCTCCGCGAGCTGGAGCGCCGCGCCCGGCGCGACGACGGCTCGCCGGCCTGAGCCCCGCTCCCCGGCGGTCGTCCCCGCCGCCCGGATCCGGGCGGCGGCCCCGTGCGGCGGCTCGGCGCGAGCCTGCGAGCGGGGAGGAGGGGTCCTCTCAGGCGGCGCGGAAGAAGCGCCGCCAGCCGGCGCGGCGGCGCGGCGGCACGTCCCCGCCCGGCCCGGGCGGGGCCCCGAGACCCGGCGGGTCCGGCAGCCGGTCCATCTGCGCCGTGTCGTCGGCCTCGTGCCCGGCCGCGCGCCCGGGCCCGTCCGCCGGTGCCGCTGCGGGTCCGGTGCCGGTCCCCCCGTCCTGCGGGGTGGCGTCGTCGGGCTCGTGCACGCCTCCCGGCCAGCCGAGGCCTTCGTGCCGCTCACCCTCCCCGGGCCAGCCGAGCTCCCCCTCGCCGTGCGGCGCGCGCCGGCCGTCGGTCGCCGGGCGGCGCGCCAGGGCGGCGGCCACGAGCGGGTCCACCGCGGCGCCCTCGGCCGCCGAGTGCCTACCCACGGGAGCTCCTCCCACGGTGCGTCATGCGCGCATGGAAGCACGACACGCCGCACGGGGGCGACATGCGACGCCGCGCCCCGGGACAGGAGTCACCCGGTGTGACGACAGGGGGCTCAGTCGAGACCTGCGTAGCTGTGCAGCCCGGTCGAGACCATGTTGACGTACAGCAGGTTGAAGACCATGACGCCGAGGCCCACGATGTTGACCCACGCCGCGGGCCGTCCGCGCCAGCCCGCCGTCGTCCGGGCGTGCAGGTAGCCGGCGTAGACCACCCACGCGATGAAGGCCCAGGTCTCCTTGGGGTCCCAGCCCCAGAACCGGCCCCACGCGCTCTCGGCCCAGATCGCGCCGGCGATGACGGCGAAGGTCCAGACGGGGAAGCCGAACACCGCCGTGCGGTGGGCGACCCGGTCGAGGGTGACCGCCCCCGGCAGCCGGGCGAGCACCGAGCCGTCGTCCCCGCCGCGGGCGTCGTGGCGCAGCCGCAGCAGGTAGAGCACGCTGGCGATCCCGCTGACGAAGAACACGCCGAAGCCCAGGACGGCGCTGCTGACGTGCACCGCCAGCCAGCTCGAGCGCAGCGCGGCGACCAGCGGGCCGGCCTCGGCGTAGAGGAACAGCCCGATGGCGACCTGCGCGAGCACGACGGGTGCGAGCACGTAGGCGCCGATGTCGCGGGCACCCGGCACGCGCACGGCGAGGACGACGAAGGAGACCACGCCGACGAGGACCACCGCGGTGGCGAACTCGTACATGTTGCCCCAGGGCAGCCGGTCGGTGGCCAGCCCGCGGGTGACCAGCACCCCGGCGTGCACCAGCGCACCGACGACGGTCAGCGCGAGCCCGACCGCACCCCAGCGGGACGCCCGGTCGGCCGGCGACGCGGCGGGACCCGGGTCCGTGGCGCCGTCCCCCGCCGCAGGAGCGCTGCCGCCGGCGCCCGCGGCCACCAGCTGCCGGGCCGGCCGGCGGCCGAAGGCCAGCTGCGCGCAGAACGCCACGACGGCCACCGAGTAGACGGCGACGCTGGCCGAGAAGAGCGTGTCCGACAGCTCGGCCAGGGCGGGGTCGACGGTCACGGGTGGGGACCTCCGGGGTGCGGGTCGACCCCGCCGGCCGGCGGGGTCGGGGAGGAGCGGTCGGCCAGCGCCGTCCGCAGCTCACCGGTCAGCTCGGCGAACCGCTCGGCGCTGTCGCCACCGCCGCGGGTGAGGGAGCCGACGGTCAGCACGGTACCGCCGCCGTCGGGTGCGGCGGCGGCGCGGGCGAAGAAGCGCTCGCGGCGCAGCAGGAGCAGCGCCAGCAGCCCGGCGAGCAGGGTGATCGAGGCGACGAGGACCCACACCTGGCCGGGGTCGTGCGAGAACTGCAGCGCGGCGAACTGGTCGACGCCGTCGAAGGTGATCGTCGTCCCGTCGTCCAGGGTGAGCGACTCCCCGACCGCCAGGTTGGACCGGCCCACCTCGGTGAGGCTGCCGCGCTCGATCTGCGCGGCGTCGAGGGAGTACACCGACTGGGGGAGGCCGGAGTCCAGGCCGAGGTAGCCGCGGTAGACCAGGACCGCGACCTGCGGCGACAGCGGCCGGGGGTCGATCGAGGTGAGGATGCCGCCCTGGAGCACGCCGGTCGGGGCGAGGAACCCCTCGACGGCCAGCTGGTCCTCGACCCCCGCGCCGAGGTCGGGGAGCTTGAGCGCGCCCTCGCTGGCCAGCGTGGCCTGGTCGGCGGGGAGGAAGGGCGCCGAGACGCCCTCGAACACCGTGCCGTCCGGGAGCGTGACGGTGAACCGCGGGCTGTAGCCGTGCCCGGTGACGTACACGCGGTCGCCGTCGGTGCGCAGCGGGTCGTTGACGCCGATCGTCGTCCGCCGCCCCTCCTCGCCGGGCGGCCCGTAGGAGATGTCGGCGGTGTAGGAGGCGGCGGTGAGGTCCTCCTCGTACTCGGCGCGGAAGTCCTCGAGGTCGACGCACAGCGGGCTCAGGTCGGAGCCCTCGACCAGCGGCCCGGCCGAGTAGGTGTCGTACTGCTGGAAGGAGTTGCAGAAGCCCTGGCCCTCGGTGACCAGGATGCTCCCCTCGTACCCCCACAGCTTTCCGCCGGCCAGCCCGAGCAGGAGCGCGACCAGCGACAGGTGGAAGACCAGGTTGCCGGTCTCCTTCCAGAAGCCCTTCTCGGCCGACAGCTCCTCCCCCGCGGCCCCGGAGCGCCGGACGACGCGGAAGCGGCGGACCCGCAGCTCCTCCTCGACCACGTCCAGGGCGGCCGGGCCGGCCAGCGGCGTGGCCAGCTCGGCGGAGTCGGGCAGCCGCAGCAGGCGCCGCGGTGCCGGCGGCGGGGCCGCCCGCAGCGCGCGGGCGTGCTCGGCGATGCGCGGCACGACGCAGCCGATGAGCGAGACGAACAGCAGCAGGTACACCGCGGCGAACCACGGCGCGGAGAAGACGTCGAACAGCCAGAGCCGGTCGAGCACCGGCGCCAGCGTCGGGTGGTCGAGGTAGTACTGCCGGACGTTGTTCTGCGACAGCGAGCGCTGGGGCAGCAGCGACCCGGGGATCGCCGCGACGGCGAGCAGGAAGAGCAGGACGATCGCCGTCCGCATGGCGGTCAGCCGGCGCCACCAGCGCAGCCACACCGCCCACGCCCGGTGGCCGGTCGACGGGCGGGCGGGCGGCTGCGGGGCCTCGGCCGGCCGCGGGGGGGCCTCGATCGTCACAGCGAGGTCTCCGCGAAGCCGGTGGCGGCCAGCCACGACCGGAGCCAGCCCATCATCTCGGTCCAGGCGCCGGTCACGAGCAGGACGCCCACGACCACGAGCAGCGCCCCGCCGACGCGGGTGACGGTCCGGGCGTGGCGGCGCAGCACCGAGGTGGCGCCGAGGGCCCAGCGCGCCCCGAGGGCGACCAGGACGAACGGGATGCCGAGGCCCGCGCAGTAGGCCACGCCGAGCAGCGCCCCGCGGCCGGCGGTGGCCTCCACGTAGGCCAGCGAGTTGACCGCGGCCAGCGTCGGGCCGAGGCAGGGGGTCCAGCCCAGCCCGAAGACGACCCCCAGCAGGGGCGCGCCGGCCAGGCCGGCCACCGGCCGGGCGGACAGCCGCGCGGTGCGCTGGAGGAGGGGTAGCCAGCCGAGGAAGGCCAGGCCCATGGCGACGGTGACGACGCCGAGCACGCGGGTCAGGACGTCGGAGTACTGCAGCAGCAGCCGGCCCAGCCCGCCGAACGCCGCGCCGAAGGCGACGAAGACGACGGTGAAGCCCAGGACGAACAGCAACGCCCCGAGCACCATCCGCCCGCGCGGGGACCGCTCGTCGACCCGGCTGCGCACCGCCGTCGAGGTGCTCCCCCCGGCCGCCGGGGCCCCGGCGCCGGCGGCGGCCCCGCTGCGGGCCCCGGCTCCCGCGCCGGCCCCCGCACCGGCGAGGCCGGTCACGTAGGAGAGGTAGCCGGGCACCAGCGGCAGCACGCAGGGCGAGGCGAAGCTGACCAGCCCGACCAGGGCGGCCACCGCCGCGGCCACCAGCAGCGGGCCGTCGGTGACCAGGCCGCTGAACGTCTCGCCCACGGCTCAGCTCCCCTCGGCCAGGAGCATGTCGAGCACCGCGCGGAGGTCCTCCTGCGCCACCTCGCCGGTGTAGACCGCCGCCACCTGCCCCGCGCGGTCGAGCACGATGGTCGACGGGATCGCGTTCGCGGGGTAGTCCCGGAACGCCAGGGCGACCTCGCCGCGGGGGTCCGACAGCGAGGGGAACTCGATGCCCTGGCTGTCGACGAAGGCCTGGGCGAACTGCTCGCTGGTCTCCTTGACGTTGACGCCGAGGAAGGCCACGCCGCGGTCGCGCACGTCGGCGTAGACCTCCTGGAACTGCGGGGTCTCGACCCGGCACGGCGGGCACCACGAGCCCCAGAAGTTGAGGACGGCGATGTCGCCGTCGAGCTCGGCCGAGTCGAACGAGCCGCCGCCGAGCAGGGTGCCGGAGAAGTCCGGCGCCGCGGCGCGCTCCTCCTCGGGGATGACCTCCCCGGCGGGGGTCCCGGCGACGAAGCGGAACTGGCCGCCGTTGTTGACGTCGACCGCGTCGGCCCCGGCCGAGCAGCCGGCCAGCAGCAGGGCGCCGAGCAGGGCGGTGAGCACCGCCGTCGGGGTCCGCCTCATGCGCCCGGCACCGCGTCGGGGTCGGTGGCGCCGGCCGGCTCGGCGTAGGAGAGGCCGGTGAACCGGTCGCCGTCGAAGGTCAGCGAGGTGACGCTGGCCAGGCCGCACTGCCGCCGCCGCGGGTCGTGCGCGTACCGGCGTCCCTGCAGGTGCAGCCGCAGGGTCCAGATCGGCAGCTGGTGGCTGACGCACACCGCGGCGGAGCCGCGGGCGGCGTCCCGGGCCGCCTCGACCGCGGCGAGCATGCGCGCGGCGATCTCCACGTAGGGCTCGCCCCAGGAGGGCCGCAACGGGTTGCGGAGCTTCCACCAGTGCTGGGGCATGCGCAGGGCGCCGTCCCCCACGCCGACCCGCAGCCCCTCGAAGGCGTTGCCGGCCTCGATGAGCCGGTCGTCGATCTCGACGGGCAGCGACAGGGTCGCGGCGATCGGGGCGGCGGTCTGCTGGGCGCGCTCCAGCGGGCTGGAGACCAGGTGGGTGACCCCCCGGTCGGCCAGCCACTCCGCAGCGGCCTGGGCCATCGCCTCGCCGGTCTCGGAGAGCCGGTAGCCCGGCAGCCGGCCGTAGAGGACCTTCTCGGGGTTGAACACCTCCCCGTGGCGGAGCACGTGGACGACGGTCGTCTCGGCCATCAGGTGCTCATCCCGGTGGGCGCGTCGGCGGGCTCCTCGGCCGGCGGGGCGCTCGCCGGGTCGACGGCGGCGGCGGCGCGGGCGGCGGCGGGCAGCGCGTCGAGCACCCGGCCGACGGCCTCGTCGTCCAGCGCGGCGCTGACGAACCAGGCCTCGAACGCCGAGGGCGGCAGGTAGACCCCGCGGGCGAGCATCGCGTGGAAGAAGGCGGTGTAGCGGGCGGCCTCCTGCGACCGGGCGTCGTCGTAGTCGCGGACCTGCCGGTCGTCCGGCACGAAGAACACCGAGAACATCGAGCCGGCCTGCTGCACCCGGTGCGGCACGCCGGCGGCGAACAGCGCGGCGCTGGCCGCACCGCGGAGGGTCGCGGCGACCTCGTCGCAGCGGGCGTAGACGTCCTCGGTGCAGTGCCGCAGCGTGGTCAGCCCGGCGGCGACGGCCACCGGGTTCCCCGACAGGGTGCCCGCCTGGTAGACCGGCCCGGCCGGCGCCAGGTGGCCCATGAGGTCGGCGCGGCCGCCGAAGGCCGCCGCGGGCAGCCCGCCGCCCATGACCTTGCCGAAGGTGAACAGGTCGGCGTCGACCGGGTCGATGCCGTACCAGCCGGAGCGGGACACCCGGAAGCCGGTCATGACCTCGTCGAGGACCAGCAGCGCGCCGTGCGCCGCGGTGATGCGCCGCAGCTCGGCGTTGAAGCCGTCCAGCGGCGGGACGACGCCCATGTTCCCGGCCGCCGCCTCGCTGATGACGCAGGCGATGCGGTCCCCGCGCTCGGCGAAGACGGCCTCGACGGCGGCCACGTCGTTGTAGGGCAGCACCACGGTGTCGGCGGCCGCGCCCGTGGTGACCCCGGGGGTGTCGGGGAGGCCGAGGGTCGCCACGCCGGAGCCGGCGGAGGCCAGCAGCGCGTCGACGTGGCCGTGGTAGTGGCCGGCGAACTTGACCACCAGGGGCCGGCCGGTGGCGCCGCGGGCCAGCCGGATCGCCGAGAGCACCGCCTCGGTTCCGGAGTTCACCAGCCGCACCTGCTCGACCGGGGGCATCCGCGCCTCGATCTCCTCGGCCAGCTCCAGCTCGCCCTCGGTCGGGGCGCCGAAGGACAGGCCGCGGCGGGCGGCCGCGGTCACCGCCTCCACCACGGCCGGGTGGGCGTGCCCCAGGATCAGCGGCCCCCACGAGGAGACCAGGTCGACGTAGCGGCGCCCGTCGGCGTCGGTCAGGTACGGGCCCGAACCCGAGGCCATGAACCGCGGTGTGCCGCCGACCGCCCGGAAGGCGCGGACCGGGCTGTTGACCCCTCCCGGGGTCACCCGCTGCCCGCGGGCGAACAGATCGGCGGAGGCGGGGGCCTCGTAGGCGTACGGCGGGCTGTCCAGCGAGGTCACGACCCCAGTGTCCCCTCCTCCCCCGGTCCGGTGCCGGGGGTGTCCGTCACGGTGGCCAGCAGCGTCGCGGCGAGGGCCGCCGGGTCCCGCGAGGGCACCAGCACGGTGCGCCCGTCGGTGAGCCGCAGCGGCAGCCCCGACCGGCCGCGCGGCAGCGAGCCCGCGCCGCCGAGCACCGGCGCCCCGGCGTCCACCCCGGCGGTGCCGGCGGTGACCGCCCGCAGGTGCGCGGCGTCGATGCGGTGCAGCGGCACCCGTTCCCGGCCCACGGTGAGCGCCGCGTCGGGACCGTCGGCGTCCACCCGGACCGTCCAGGTGCGCCGCGCGGCGAGCACGCCGGCGGCCACCAGGCCCAGGACGGCGAGCCCGGCGAGCGCCCACGCGAGCGGGCCGGGGCCGGGGGCGACCAGCGCATCGGCGGCGACCAGCACCGCGAGGACCCCGGCGGTGGCCCAGAACGGCCGCCAGGAGCCCCCGGGCTCGACGTGACCCCGGCCGCCCCGGCCGCTCAGCGCAGCCAGCGCGCCGCCTCCACCGCCCAGTAGGTGAGCACCGTGCCGGCCCCGGCGCGGCGGATGGCGGTGAGCGTCTCGAGCACCGCCCGCCGCCGGTCGACCCAGCCGCGGGCGGCGGCCGCCTCGACCATCGCGTACTCGCCGCTGACCTGGTAGGCGCTGACCGGGACGTCGACGGCGTCGGCGACCCGGGCCACGATGTCGAGGTAGGGCAGCGCGGGCTTCACCATCACCGCGTCGGCGCCCTCGTCGAGGTCCTGCCGCACCTCCCGCAGCGCCTCGTCGGCGTTGGGCGGGTCCATCTGGTAGGTCGACCGGTCGCCGAACTGCGGGGCCCCCTCGGCGGCCTCGCGGAACGGGCCGTAGAAGCCGGAGGCGTACTTGGCCGCGTAGGCCAGCACCGGCGTCTCGGTCCACCCGTCGCCGTCGAGGGCCCGGCGGATGGCCGCGACCTGGCCGTCCATCATCCCGCTCGGGGCGATGACGTGGGCGCCGGCCTGCGCCTGGGCCACCGCCACGGCGGCGTACCGGTCCAGCGTCGGGTCGTTGTCGACGACCCCGGCCGGGGTGACCAGCCCGCAGTGCCCGTGGTCGGTGTACTCGCACAGGCACAGGTCGGCCATGAGCACCAGGTCGTCACCGACGTCGGACCGCAGCTGCCGCAGCGCGACGTTGACGATCCCGTCCGCGGCGTCGGCCTGGGAGCCGACCGGGTCCTTCTCCGACGGGATGCCGAAGAGGATGAGCCCGCCGATCCCGGCCTCGGCCGCCTCGTGGGCGGCCTTGCGCAGGGAGTCCGGCGTGTGCTGCACGACCCCGGGCATGGCGGAGATCGGCACCGGCTCGTCGATGCCCTCCTTGACGAAGACGGGCAGCACCAGGTCGGCCGGCGAGAGCCGGGTCTGCGCGGTCAGCCGCCGCAGCGCGGGCGTCGACCGCAGCCGGCGCCCGCGCGCGAAGCCGGGGCTCGCGCCCCCGCTCACTTCCCCTCGCCCTCCTGCTCGGCCCGGCGGGCGGCGGCGAACTCGGCGAGGGCGTCGACCAGCGGCCCGACGGCGGCGGTCTCCGGCTGCACGTCGACCCGCAGGCCGAACTCCTGCGCGGTGGCCGACGTCTGCGGGCCGATCACCGCGACGACGGTCTTGGCGTGCGGCTTGCCGGCGATGCCGACGAGGTTGCGCACCGTGCTCGACGAGGTGAAGCACACCGCGTCGAACCCGCCGCCCTTGATCGCCTCGCGGACGGGGGCGGGCGGCGGCGCGGCCCGGACGGTCCGGTAGGCCGTGACGTCGTCGATCTCCCAGCCGCGCTCCTTGAGCCCGGCGGCGAGGGTCTCGGTGGCGATGTCGGCGCGGGGCAGCAGCACCCGGTCGATCGGGTCCAGGACGTCGTCGTACTCGGGGAAGTCGGCCAGCAGGCCCTCGCTGGACTGCGGCCCGGTCGGCAGGAGCTCGGGCACGATGCCGAAGGCCCGCACCGCGTCGGCGGTCTGCTCACCGACGCAGGCGACCTTGACGCCGGCGAAGGCGCGCGCGTCCAGGCCGAGCTCGACGAACTTCTCGCGGACGGCCTTGACCGCGTTCACCGAGGTGAACACGATCCAGCCGTACCGGCCGGTGACCAGGCCCTTGATGGCGCGGTCCATCTGGGCGGGGCTGCGCGGCGGCTCGACGGCGATCGTCGGCACCTCGACCGGGACCGCCCCGTAGGCGCGCAGCCGGTCGCTCATCTCCCCGGCCTGGTCCTTGGTGCGCGGCACCAGGACCCGCCACCCGAACAGCGGCCGGCTCTCCCACCAGGACAGCTTGCCGCGCTTGTCGACGGCCGACCCGACCGTCGCCACGACCGGCCCGGTGACCGCGTCGAGGCCGGCGGTCTTCTCGGCGACGGCCGCCAGCTTGGTCACCACGCTGCGCTGCCCGGTCCCCGAGCCGCCGGTGGTCACCACGACCGGGGTGCTGCCGGGCAGACCGCCCTCGACCAGGCCGACCGCGGCGTCGGGCAGCTGGCCGGCGTCGGCCGACAGGACCAGCGGGGCGCCCAGGCCCGAGGCGGCGGCGGCGAGCGCGGCGAGGTCGACCTCGGCGCGCAGGTCCGCCGACAGCGACGTCCCGCCGAGGGCGACGCCGGCGAAGGCGGGGACCGCCGTGGCGGTCGCGACGCCGGGCACGACGTCGAAGGGCACGGAGGTGCGCCCCACGGCGAGCACCTCCTTGACGACGGCGTCGTCGGTGAACGGGTCGCCGGCGACCAGCCGGACGACGGTGCCGCCGCTCTTGGCCTGGGCCACGGCCGCCTTGGCGACCTCGGCGGGCTCCCCGGAGACGGTCTCCGGCTGCAGGTCGGGCCGGGCGGCGCCGACGGCGTCGGTGAGGGCCGGCGGCAGGTGGGGGTCGACGAGGAGGACGTCGGCCTCGGTCAGCGCGGCGGTCGCCCGGGCGGTCAGCATCCCGGGGTCGCCCGGGCCGGCGCCGACGAAGACGACCGTGCCGGTCGTCCCGTTGTGCTTGCGGGGGCGCGTCATCGCGTGCTCCTGTTCATGGCCCCGGAGGGCCCGTGTGCGGGGGTCGGGAGGACCGGGGCGCGCGCCCCGGTCGGGGTGGGGCTCACCGGCCGGCCGCCATCAGCTCGGCGGCGCCGCGGTCGAGCAGGTCGGCCGCGATGTCGCGGCCGAGGCGCTCGGCGGCCTCGAGCGGTCCGGTGAGGGAGGCGCGGACGGCGTCGCTGCCGTCCAGCGCGGTGACCGAGGCGCGGAGGTACAGCTCGGGGCCGTCCTCCCCCTCGGCGAGCTCGGCGTAGGCGGCCACCGGGGCGCTGCACCCGGCCTCGAGGGTGGCCAGGGCGGTGCGCTCGGCCAGCACGCACGCCCGGGTGGCGGGGTCGTCGAGCGTGGCCAGCAGCGCGCGGGTGCCCTCGTCGGCGCTGCGGCACTCGACGGCCAGGGCGCCCTGGGCCGGCGCCGGGAGGACCTGCAGCGGGTCGAGGGTCTCGGTCACGGCGTCGAGCCGGCCCAGCCGGGTCAGCCCGGCCCGCGCCAGCACCACCGCGTCGAGGTCACCGGGGACGACCCGGCTCACCCGCGTGTCCACGTTGCCGCGGATCGGCACCACCTCGAGGCCGAGGCCGAGGGCGCGCAGCTGGGCCACGCGGCGCGGTGCGCCGGTCCCCACCCGCGACCCGGGCGGCAGCTCGCCGAGGGTCAGGCCGTCCCGGGCCACCAGCGCGTCGCGGGGGTCCTCCCGCGGCGGGACGGCGGCCACCGACAGGCCCGGCTCGGGCAGCGTCGGCAGGTCCTTGTAGCTGTGGACGGCGACGTCGACGGTCCCCTCGAGCAGTGCCCGGCGGATCGCGGCGACGAAGACGCCGGTGCCGCCGAGCTGCGCGATGGACGCCGACGACCGGTCGCCCTCCGTGCTGATGGGCACCAGCTGGACCTCGACCCCGGTGGCCGCGGTGAGCGCGTCGGCGACCGCCCGGGACTGGGTGGTGGCCAGCAGGCTGGCACGGGTGCCGAGCCGGAGGGTGGTGGTGGAGACGCTCACGAGCTCCCCCCGCGCCGCAGCTCGTCGGGGTCGACGGTGACCGCCTCGGCCAGGTTGGTCCGCTCGGGGACCACCTCGGCGTCGATGCCCAGCCCGAAGAGGGCGCGCAGCGCGTCGGCGTAGTCGACCCCACCGGGGGCGCCGGCCAGCTCCTTGACGCGGACGGTCGGCTCGTGCAGCAGCTTGTCGACGACGCGGCGGACGGTGCGGGCCACCTCGGCGCGGGCCTTCGCGTCGAGGTCCGGGACCCGGGCGGACAGCCGCAGCAGCTCGGCGTCGACGACCTCGGCGGCCTGGCTGCGCAGGGCCGACACCGTGGGGGCGACGGCCGCGGCCTGCCGCTCGGCGCGCAGCAGCGCGGTCTCGGCCTCGATGAGCGCGTGCGCGGAGGCGATGTCGTCCGTCCCGACCGCCCCGGCGACCGGGTCGCCCGGGAGCCGGTCGGCCCCCCGCTCGCCCTGCAGGAGGGCCGTGCGCTCCTCGCTCTGCAGGAGAGCCGTGCGCTCCTCGCCCTGCAGGAGGGCCGTGCGCTCCTCGCTCTGCAGGAGAGCCGTGCGCTTTTCGCTCTGCAGGAGAGCCGTGCGCTTTTCGCTCTGCAGGAGAGCCAGGTCCACCACGTGCACGCCGGGCAGCCCGGCCACGCCGGGGTCGACGTCACGGGGCAGCGCGAGGTCGACGACCACCAGCGGGCGGCCCGTGCGGCCGGTCAGCGCGGCGCTCACGACGTCGGTTCCCACGACCAGCCCGCGGGCGCCGGTGCAGGTGACGAGGACGTCGGCCGCGGCCAGCTCCCCGGTCAGGTCCCCGAGCCCGGCGGCGCGGCCCTCGACGGCGTCGGCCAGCCGCTGCGCGGAGGCCGGCGTGCGGCTGATGACCGTCACGCCCGCACCGCGGCGGGCCAGCGTGGTGGCGGCCAGCGCGCCCATCGAGCCGGCGCCGACGACCAGCACCCCGCGCCCGGCCAGCGGCCCGATGCGCTCCTCGGCGCGGTCGAGGGAGACCGACACCAGCGAGGCGCCGGCGCGGTCGATGCCGGTCTCGGAGTGGACGCGCTTGCCCACCCGCAGGGCGCGCTGGGCCACCGGGTGCAGGGCCCGGCCGACGGTGCCCTGCTCGCGGGCCAGCGCGTAGGCGTTGCGCAGCTGCCCGAGCACCTGGGTCTCGCCGACGACCATGGAGTCCAGGCCCGCGGCGACGGTGAACAGGTGGCGCACCGCCTCGTCCTCGTAGTGCACGGTGACGTAGGGCGACAGCTCCTCGACGGTGGCCCCGGCCTGGCGGGCCAGCACGCGGCTGACCTCGGCGACACCCCCGTGGAAGCGGTCGACCTCGGCGAAGACCTCGACCCGGTTGCAGGTCGCGAGCACGATGGCCTCGCTCACGTGCGGGGTGTCGACCAGCTCGTGCAGGGCCTTGGTCGTCTCGTCGGCGCCCATGGCGAACTGCTCGAGCAGCGCGACGGGCGCGGTCTGGTGGCTCACGCCCACGGCCAGCAGGCTCATGCCGGCACCTCCACGGACGCGGCGGGCAGCGCCGGGGCGCCGGTGTCGCGCTGCTGGCCGAGGAAGGCCAGGACCTGCAGCTCGACGGAGAGGTCCACCTGGCGGACGTCGACGTCCCGCGGCGCGGCGAGCGCCACCGGTGCGAAGTTCAAGATGCTCCTCACCCCGGCCGCGGTGAGCCGGTCGCAGACCGACTGCGCGACCTCGGCCGGTGTCGCGATGACCCCGATGCTGGCCGCCGTCGCGGCGACCACCTCGGCGAGCTCCTCCATGGGGCGGACCGGCTGCCCGCCGACGCGCTGCCCCACCCGCGCGGGGGCGGCGTCGAAGAGCCCGACGAAGCGGAAGCCCCGGCCGCCGAAGCCGGCGTAGTCGGCCAGGGCCGCGCCGAGGTTGCCGATGCCCACGAGCACGCAGGCGCGCGACCGCTCGACACCGAGCACCCGGGCGATCCGGTCCCGCAGGGTGGCCACCTCGTAGCCCACCCCGCGCACGCCGCACGGGCCCAGGTGCGAGAGGTCCTTGCGCAGCCCGGCGGGGTTGACGCCGGCGGCCGAGGCCAGCTCGCCGGAGGAGACGGTGGTGCGACCACCGTCCGCCAGGCCGGTCAGCACCCGGAGGTACACGGCGAGGCGGGCGACGGTGGCCTCCGGGATCCGGGGCCGCGGCTGCGTCACGGGCTCTCCACAGCGGTCGCACCCGCGGGCCGGCGGGCGCCGGTGCGGACGGACGACATCGGGGAGCCGGGCACTCCTGCCCGGCGAACGCCACGGTAACCGCTTGTGAACGCAGGAACAAAGTCGCCGGGGGCCTCCTGGGGCCGCCACCGGCGCGAATCCGCCCGCCTGTGGTGAGGACCATACCCCGCGGCCGCACCGGCCCCCGTCGGGGGGCCGGTGCGGGGTCCGCCGGTGGGGGCGGTCCGGCGCCGCACGCGGGCCGTCACCCCGTGCGGACCGACCGGGACTTCGTCCCAGGCTCGGGCGTCAGCGACGTCACCGCCGCCAGCAGCGCCGCGCGCGGCCGCCCGGTGACGTCCGCGGCGGCGCCCGGGCCCAGCACGACCCGCGCGTGCAGGCCCGTCGCGTCCTGCACGAACGCGTACTGGCCGCCCTCCGGGAAGGGCGCCACCGCTGAGCCGAGCACCGACGGGTGGACCGGCACCCGGGCGCCGTCCGGGCCGGGCAGGTGCAGGATGTCCGGGGTGCGGCCGTCCACCGAGACCAGGCAGCGCCACGGCCGGCCAGGTTGGGCCGTGGGACCTCGGTGACCGCGTCGGCGAGCTCGTAGCGGACCAGCGGCTGGGCGCGGTCCACGAGGTCGGTGACGAGCACCCGCTCCGGGTAGGGCCCGACGGTCCTCGCGGTCCCCCGGGGTGCACAGGGGCGCTCGTCACCGACCTCGCGCGCCGGGACCGGGGGAGCGGCCGGAGGCGCGGGCCTACCGTCGTCCCGACGCGCTCCTCCCACCCGCCGAGGAGGCCCCCGTGGCGACCGTGACGATCACCAGCGCGCCCCTGTCGGTGGACGACCTGCTCGCCGTGGTCGACGGCGCGCGCGTGGAGCTGGGCCCCGCGGCGCGGGACGCGATCGCCGCCGCCCGCGCCGTGGTCGACGAGGCGCTGTCCTCGCACGCGGCGGTCTACGGCCTGACCACCCAGGTCGGGCACCTGCGCGACTCCCGACTGAGCGAGGAGGAGATCCGCGGCGAGCAGCAGTTCCTCGTCCTGTCGCACGCGGGCGGGGTCGGGCCGCCGCTGCCGGTGCCGGTGGTGCGCGCCGCGCTGGCCGTGCGACTCGCCGGCATCGCGCGCGGCGGGTCGGGCGCGTCGGTGGCGGCCGCCGAGACGCTGGCGGCGATGCTGAACGCCGGGGTCCACCCGGTGGTACCGGCGACCGGGTCGGTGGGGGCGGCCGACATCGGCCAGATGGCCGGGATGGCGCAGGTGGCCATCGGCCGCGGCCGGGCGGCGTACCGCGGCGAGGTGCTCGACGGCGGTGAGGCCCTGCGGCGGGCCGGCATCGCCCCGCTGGTGCTCAGCGGCAAGGACGGGTTGGCGTTGATCTCGGCCAACGGGGTGTCGGTGGGCCAGGCGGCGCTGGTGGTCGCCCGGGCGGCGCGGACCGCCGAGGCGGCCGACGTCGCCGCCGCGCTCTCGATGGAGGCGATCCGCGCCAATCCGTCGGTCGTGCACCCCGCCGTCGGGCGGGCCAAGCCGATCGCCGGGCAGGTGGCGGCCGCCGACCACCTGCGGGACCTGCTGACCGGCAGCGCGCTGCTCGCCCCGGACGGTCCCGCGTCGGTGCAGGACCCGCTGTCGTTCCGGGTGGTGCCGCAGGTGCACGGCGCGCTCCGCGAGCAGGTCGCGGCCGCCCGCGCCGCGGTGGAGGCCGAGCTGGCGGCCGCGGCGGACAACCCACTGGTGTCGGTCGAGGAGCGCGCGCTGGTCAGCAACGGCAACTTCCACCCGATGGTGCTCGCCATCGCCTGCGACGCGCTGCGGATCGCGGTCGCCGCGGTCGGGCAGCTCGGGGACCGCCGGCTCTCCCACCTGTGGGAGGCGTTCTTCCGGCAGCTGACCGGCCCGCCGCCGTCGACCGCGCACGGCCTGGCGCTGCGACCCAGCGCAGCCGCGGTGGTGGCCGAGCTGAGGCAGCTGGCCGCTCCGGCGACCCTCGACGTCCCGCCGCTGGACAACGGCGTGGAGGACCACGCCACCGGGGCCCCGCTCAGCGCCCGCAAGGCCGAGGCCGCGCTGGCCCTCCTGGAGGACGTCCTCGCCGTCGAGGTGCTCCTCGCCGCCGACGTCCTGGCCCTCGACGACGCGGCGGGCACGGCGCCGGACGGGCGGACCCTGGGCACCGGTGCCCACGCCGCGCTGGACCTGGTGCGGACGGCGACCGCCGCGGCCGAGCCGTACCCGGACGCCGTCCACCGGGCGGTGCGGGGTCGGTTCCCCGGGAGCGGCCCGAGGGGTGAGCGCGCCGAGGACCACCGCGTGGGGTAGGTCCGGGCTCGCCCCGTCGCGGAGGGCGGGTCAGACCAGGCCGAGGTCGCGGCGCAGCCGCGGCACGTCGACGGTGAAGTAGGAGTGCTCGCGGCCGTCGAGCAGCACCACGGGCACCCGGTCGCCGTACTCGGCCTGCAGTTCGGGGTCGGCGTCGACGTCCACCAGGGTCACCGTCGTCCCGGCCTCCGCCGCGAGGCGCTCGAGGGTCTCCGCGGCCACCTCGCAGAGGTGGCACCCGTCCCGGGTCAGGAGCTGCAGGTCAGGCACCGTCGTCCTCCTCCGGGAGGCCGCCGTCGGGGCGGGTGAGGCCGAGCTCGCGCAGCCGGGCCCGGCTCACCTTCCCCGTCAGCGAGTGCGGGAGCGCGGCGAGCACGTGCACCGAGGACGGCACCTTGTACCGGGCCAGCGAGGCGGCCGCGTGCTCGCGGAGCTCCTCGTAGGTCAGCGTCCGCCCGGGGCGCAGCGCGACGACGGCCCGCACGGAGTTGCCCGTCCGGGGGTCGGGGACGCCGATCACCGCGCTCTCGGCGACGGCCGGGTGGCTGTCCAGGACCCGCTCGACCTCCGCGGGGTAGACGTTGAAGCCGCTGACCAGGACCAGGTCGCTGCGCCGGTCGACGAGGTGCAGGTCGCCGTCCTCGTCGGCGTAGGCCAGGTCGCCGGTGGCCAGCCACCCGTCGGCGTCCGGCCCGTCGGCACCGTCGGGCCAGAACCCCGAGAACAGGTTCGGGCCGCGCACCCAGATCTCGCCCGGGCCTTCCTCCGTCCCGTCGCTCCCCTCCCGGTCCCCGGCCGGCTCGTGCAGGGCGGTGTCGCGCAGCTGCACCTCGACCCCCGGCAGCGGGCCACCGATGCAGGCCGGCTTCGCCCGCCCGGTGGCCAGCGTGCTGGCCACGACCGGGCAGGCCTCGGTGAGCCCGTATCCCTCCCACACGGTGACCGCGGCCCGCTCGCGCATCGCCGTCCAGACCTCGGCCGGCAGCGGTGCGGCGCCGGAGGAGGCGATCCGGACGGCGGCGAAGGCCCGCCGCAGCGCGGCGTCGGAGCCGGCCGCGTCCGCCTCCGCCAGCCAGGCCTGGTACATCGGCGGGGCGCCGGGGACGGCGGTGACCTCCTCGGCCGCCATGGCCGCCAGCGCCGCGGCCGGGTCGAAGGAGTCCAGGAGCACCGCGCAGGCCCCGGTGGCGGCGACCAGCCCGAAGCCGGCGTTGAGGCCGTAGACGTGGAACAGCGGCAGGACCAGCAGGACCCGGTCGTCGGGCCGCACCGGCGGCGGGTCCATCGCCAGGCACTGCTCCTGGTTGGCCCGCATCGCGGCGGCGGTGAGCACCGCGCCGCGCGGTCGGCCGGTCGTGCCGCTGGTGTAGGCCAGGAAGGCCGGCGCCGCGGGGTCCTCCGGCGGGGCCGGCGGGTCACCGTCCCCGTGCGGCGGCCCGGCGATCACCGGCACCCCCGCCAGGGGCGGCCGGTCGGCGGAGGCCACCAGCAGCGACGTCCCGGAGTCGCCGAGCACGTACTCGAGCTCCGGGTCGGTGTAGGCGGTGTTCACCGGGACGACGACGCAGCCGGCCCGCAGCGCACCGAGCACCGCCCGCAGCCAGGCGCTGCCGTTGGGCAGCTGCACCGCCACCCGGTCGCCGGGCGCGAGGCCCCGGGCCGCGAACCCGGCCGCGGCCCGGTCCACCTGCGCGTCGAGCTCGGCCCAGCTGAGCCGTTCCTGCCCCGCCACCACCGCGGGCGCCTCCGGGCGGGCGCGGGCGGCCGCCCGCACGAGCGCGGGCAGGGTCGTCGCGGGCTGGGTCACGGCTCTCCTCTCGGTCGGCGGTCGGTCCGCCCCGGGACGGCGACGGCCGGGCCGTCCGCGGGCGAGCGGGACCGGAGGCCGGCGCGACGGCACCGGTCCTGCGCGATCGTGTCACCACGGGCCCGGGCGCGCAGCCTCCACGCGCCGGGCCCGCGTCGGGCGCCGGAGCGGCCGCCGCTAGGGTCCGGAGGGCAGCCACCACCGCCGCCCCGGCCCGCCGGGACGGCGGCGAACCAGGGAGGTCCTCGTGCCCGGACTGCCGTTCCGCGGCCGCCGGAGCCGCGCGGGCGGTCCGCCGGACGAGGAGACCCGCGCGGTCGTCGCCGGTGCCGCGTCGGCGGCCGCGGCGGAGGTCGAGCCGGCACCCGCCGTCGTCCCCGACCTCGCCGCCGCGGCGTTCTTCGACGTCGACAACACGATGATGATGGGCGCCTCGCTGTTCTGGTTCGCCCGCGGCCTCGCGGCGCGGGACTACTTCAAGGCCCGGGACCTCGCGCTGTTCGTCTGGCAGCAGGCCAAGTTCCGCATCGCCGGCAACGAGAGCGCCGACGACATGCACACCATCCGGGAGAACGCGCTGGCCTTCGTCGCCGGCCGCCCGGTGGAGGAGATCGTCGCCGTCGGCGAGGAGATCTACGACGAGCTCATGGCCGACCGGATCTGGACCGGCACCCGCCTGCTGGCCCAGAAGCACCTGGACGCCGGCCAGCGGGTCTGGCTGGTCACCGCCACCCCGGTGGAGCTGGCCCGGATCATCGCCCACCGGCTGGGTCTCACCGGTGCCCTGGGCACGGTGGCCGAGGTGGTCGACGGGCGCTACACCGGCCGGCTGGTCGGGGAGCTCATGCACGGGGAGGCCAAGGCCGAGGCGGTGCGCGCGCTGGCCGATCGGGAGGGCCTGGACCTCTCCCGCTGCACCGCCTACAGCGACAGCTCCAACGACCTGCCGATGCTGACCCTCACCGGCGCGGCCGTGGCCGTGAACCCGGACACCGAGCTGCGGGCGGTGGCGCGGTCGCGGGGGTGGGAGGTGCGCGACTTCCGGACCGGGCGCAAGGCCGTGAAGACCGTCGTCCCCACGGTGGCCGCGGCGGCCGTGTCGGGAGGTCTGGTCGGCGGCGCGGTCGCCCTGCGCCGCCGCAACCGCTGGCCGTTCTGAGGAGCGGGGGCCCGGAGGGTCCCCCGACGAGGGACACCGACCGCGGCACGGAGCCGGGGACGGGCGGGCGCCCGCGCCTGCCGTGGACGAAGTGGTCCCGGCGAGCGGGGGGCCGGAGGCCCCGGACCGCGACGGGGAACGGTTCGACGCAGCGGGAGACGGCACCCGGTCGCGGTGTCACCCGGAGGCCGACCGGGAGCACGGCCGCGGCTCCGAGCCCGCCTCGGGGACCCTCCGTGCCCCCTCGTCGGGCTCAGCCCCAGACGGAGGGGCGCTGCAGGAGGAGCTGGTAGAGCGACTGCTGGATGGTCTCGCGCACCTGGTCGGTCAGGTTGAACACCAGCATCGGGTCCTCGGCCGCCGCCGGGCCGTAGGACGCCGTCTCGATCGGTTCCCCGAACGCGATCAGCCACTTGGAGGGCAGCGGCACCAGGCCCAGGGGCCCCAGCGCCGGGAAGGTCGGGGTGATCGGGAAGTACGGGAGCCCGAGGAGGCGGGCCAGGGTGCGGGAGTTGCCGATCAGCGGGTAGATCTCCTCGGCCCCGACGATCGCGCACGGGATGATCGGCGCCCCCGTCCGCAGTGCGGCTGTGACGAAACCCCCGCGACCGAAGCGCTGCAGCGTGTACCGCTCGCGGAAGGGCTTGCCGATGCCCTTGAACCCCTCGGGGAAGACGCCGACGAGCTCACCGGCGGTGAGCAGGCGCTCGGCGTCCTCGTTGCAGGCCAGCGTCGAGCCGAGCTTGCGCGCCACCGAGCCGACCACGGGCAGGTCGAACACCAGGTCGGCGCCGAGCAGCCGCAGCCGGCGTCGGGCCGGGTGGTCGTCGTGCAGCGCCACCGTGGTCATCATCGCGTCGACCGGCACGGTGCCCGAGTGGTTGGCCACCACCAGGCCGCCGCCGGCGTCCGGGACGTTCTCCAGCCCCTGGGTCTCCACCCGGAACCAGCGCTCGAACAGCGGCCGCAGCAGCGGCATGAGCACGTGGTCGGTCAGGTCGGGGTCGAAGCCGAACTCGTCGGTCTCGTAGTCCCCGGTCAGCCGGCGGCTGAGGAACGCCAGCCCGCCGGCCACCTGCTCCTCCCAGCTCGGCGCCGGGCGGGGCGACGGCCGCGGCTCGTCGTCCTCGGGGCGCAGCGGGATGACCCGCGCCTCAGGCATCGCGCACCGCCCGGAGGGAGGGGGTCGCGGGGGCCGGCCGCAGCCGGTCCCCGACCGCCCCGGCGGTCGCGCCGACCCGGTGCACCAGCCCGGCCGCGGAGCCGGCCACCGCCCGGACGGCCTCCGGGGGGATCACCGGCGGGACGGTCTGCGCGTAGTCGTCGAGGGCCTCCGCGGTGCTGTAGCGCGGGGTGTAGCCGAAGTCGCGACGCAGCACCGTGGTGTCCACGACCCGCCCGAAGTTGAGGAAGCGCATCTGCTCGGGCGAGTAGTCGACGAGACCCAGGCGGCGGGTCAGCCGGCCGACCGAGCCGAGCGCGGGCGCGGGCAGCGGGAGCTGCAGGCGACCGAGCCGGCGGATCACCTGGGAGAGCAGCAGCGTGCCGCTCCCGCCCACGTTGACCGTGCCGGTGAAGTCGCCGGTGGTCGCCCGGGTCAGGACCGCCAGGGCGTCGTCCTCGTGCAGCAGCTGCACCCGGGCGTCGTAGCCGAGCGCCGTGGGCACCACGGGCATCCGCAGGAAGGAGGTGAGGACCGAGTCGATCCGCGGGCCGATGAAGTTGGTGAAGCGCAGCGCGGCGACGCCGACGTCCGGCCGGCGGCGCGCGAACGAGCGCACGTAGCCCTCGATGTCGAGGCTGTCCCTGGCGAAGCCGCCCGAGGGGACCCGGCGGGCCTGCATCGTCTCGGTGAAGACGGCGGGATCGCGCGAGGAGGCGCCGTACACGGCGCTGGTCGACTTCAGGACCAGACGCCGGACCGACGTCGACCGCTGGCAGGCGGCCAGCAACTGCATGGTGCCGATGACGTTGAGCTCCTTCATCAGCCCACGCCCCCCGGAGCCGGCCGGCGTCGCGCTGATGTTCATGTGCACCACGGTGTCGACCGACGCGGTCGCGATGACCTTGCCGATCAGGGGGTTGCGGATGTCGGCACGCACGAACTCCGTGCGGCCGAGGCGACGGAGCAGCTCCGTCGACGGGGGGACCGTGTCCACCCCGATGACCCGCTCGATGGCGGGGTCGCGAGCCAGCTCGGCCGCCAACGCCCCGCCCAGCCACCGGCTCACGCCGGTGACGAGGACGACCGCGGGCGGCACGAGCGTCAGCTCACTTCTTGTTGCGTCGCTGGACGCGCGTCTTCTTCAGCAGCTTGCGGTGCTTCTTCTTCGCCATCCGCTTGCGGCGCTTCTTGATGACCGAACCCATACCAGTGCTCCCGACGTCGTGAGCGCGGACGTCCACCGGTGACCGGGAGGTCACGCCGGGCGCCGCGCGAGGTGATCAGCTCGTGTGCGACGACCCGGACCACGGGGCGCCGCTCGGCGACCGAGCGTACCCGGCCGGCCCGCGGCGACGCTGCCGCGGGAACCGGCCCCGGTGGTGCGTCCACCCGGAGGGGGTGGATGGCCTCCCTGCAGGGTCCCGCCGCGAGCCTGCGAGTGGCGGGGGCAGGGCGGCCCCGTCCCGGCTCCCGCCCCGAGCCTGCGAGGGGAGGACGGGGTCCGTTCTCAGGCGATGCCGCCGGCGCGACTCCGCGCACCGGTCCGCTCCTCGCTCGCCGGCGCTCGCTGCGACGTCGCCTCCGGCCCCCTCCAGGGCGTCCCCGAGCTGGCGAGGGGACCCGGGAGGGGGTCCCTGCTCACGCGATGTCGGTGTAGGCGTCGCGCAGGTAGTCCTGGACGGCGCGCTCCGGCACGCGGAAGGAGCGGCCGACGCGGACGGCGGACAGCTCGCCGGCGTGCACCAGGCGGTACACGGTCATCTTGGAGACGCGCATCATGCTCGCCACCTCGGCGACGGTCAGGAAGGTGACCGCGGCGCGCGGCGCCGGGACGGCCGGGCGGCCGACGGGCATGGCGGCCGGGTGGGCCGGGGCGATCGGGCGGGCCATGGTGGCGGCGGCGACCGGGCGGCCCACCGGGCGGGGGCCCGGGATGCCCTGACGGGCGTAGGCGGCGGCAGTGGCGTTGCGCTGGGGCATGGTCATGACTTCATCTCCGGACCTAGCACGCGTCGGGCGCCGGCTTCCCCACCGACTACGGGTCACGCACGTGCTGATACAGAGCGTAGGGGGACACGCGTGACAGAAGCGATGGAAGAAACGGACAGGCGGACCGGTCCGTCCTCGGCAGAACTACACCTATGTAGCTAGATCGACATGTTCCTGGGCGAGTCGTCCACAGGAAGTCCGCAAGTCGTCACGCATTGTCGACTCGACGGCGCGCAACCGGGTTACGGTCACCGGTCCCGCGTGGTCCGCCCCAGCTCGACCGAGCGGGCGTGGGCCGCCTCGATCGCCGCGATGAGCGCCGCCCGGACGCCGTGCCGCTCCAGCTCGCGCACCGCGGCGATCGTCGTCCCCCCGGGGCTGGTGACCGCCTCGCGCAGCTGCACCGGGTGCTCCCCGGAGTCGCGCAGCATCACCGCCGCTCCGAGGGCGGTCTGGACGATGAGGTCGGCGGCCAGGGCGCGCGGCAGGCCCAGCAGGATCCCCGCGTCGATCATCGCCTCGACCAGGTAGAAGAAGTAGGCCGGGCCGCTGCCCGAGAGCGCGGTGACCGCGTCCTGCTGGCTCTCCGGAACCCGCCGGACCCGCCCCACCGCCGCCAGCAGCGCCTCGGCCTCGTCGAGGTGCTCCTCCCCGGCGTGCGCCCCCGCGGAGAGCACGCTCATCCCCTCGTCGACCAGCGCCGGCGTGTTCGGCATGACCCGGACGACGGGGACCCCCGCGGGCAGGGCCGCCTCGATCGTGGCCGTCGGCACGCCGGCGGCGACCGACACCACCAGGTGCCCGGCGTCCACGGCCCCGGCCAGCAGCCCGAGCAGGGTGCCGATGTCCTGCGGCTTGACCGCCAGCAGCAGGACGCGGGAGCGCTCCGCGGCCTCGGCCAGCCCCAGCACCGGGACGTCGTAGCGCGCGGTCAGCTCCGCCGCCCGCTCGGGGCTGCGCTCGCAGACCACGATGCCCTCGCGGCTCCCGCGCCGGACCAGCCCGGACAGCAGCGCCTCCCCGATCTTCCCGCCCCCGATGATCGCCAGCCCCTGGCGCCCGGCGCTCACGACCGGCCCCCGAGGTGCCGCAGGCCGCCGCGGACCCCGGCCCCCCAGGGCACGGCCACCCGCACCCGGTGGCCGGCCGCCGCCAGGCGGCGCTGCTGGTCGATCGCGGCTCTCCACGGCATGACGTACTCCCAGGTGTCGTGTGCTCGGTCGTTCCAGGCCGCCCGCTCCCCCGCGACGGCGACCAGCCGCGGGTCGGTGGTGGCGACCCCCGGCTCCCCGCTCCCGGCCATGAGGACGGCGAGGCAGCGGGCCGCGGCGCGGTCGGCCGCGGCACCACCGCCGGTCTCCAGCCGGACGCGCCCGCCGGCGAGGGTCCGGCAGCGGGCCTCGGCGTCCGGGGCGGCGGCGCGCACGGCGGCGACCGCACCCGGCGAGCCCGCGACCTGCCGGTCCACCGGTTCCCCGGGCCCGGTCAGGACGACGCCGACCCCGGCGGGGAGGCCCTCGGCCGCCGGGTCGCCGGCGGGCAGCACCACCCGGCAGGACCCCGCCGGCAGCCCGTCCGCCAGCAGGGCGGCCAGGCGTGCCGTCCCGGGTCCCGGGCCCTCCCCCGGCGCGGGCAGGTGCCGCAGCTCCACGCGGTGGCCGGCGGCCACGAGCTCCGCGGCCACGCGGGCGGCGTCCTCGGGCCCGGGGCCGGCGCCGGGGCCGGAGCGGGCGTGCCGACCGCTCGCCGGGCGGCCGGCGAGCAGCCGCCGGACCGGGGAGGGGGTCGACGGGGGCACGGGCGAACCGTAGTGCGCGGCGCGTGTGCTGCTCACGGGGCCGGGGTAGCCGCCGCCGCATGGCAGGAGAACTGAACGGGATGAAGGTGGCCGTGCTCGCGACCGACGGGGTGGAGCAGGTCGAGCTCGACCGGCCCTGGCAGGCGCTCGAGGAGGCCGGCGCCCAGCCGGAGCTGGTCTCGCTGGCGTCGGGGTCGATCACCGCCTACGACCACATCGACCCGGCCGACAAGAAGGAGGTCGACGCGGTCGTCGGCTCCGCCGACCCGGACGACTACGCCGCCCTGGTGCTGCCCGGGGGCGTCATCAACGGCGACTTCGTGCGGGCCGACGCCGACGCGGTGGCCTTCGTGTCGGCCTTCTTCGAGGCCGCCAAGCCGGTCGCGGCGATCTGCCACGCCCCCTGGGTGCTGGCCGAGGCCGACGTCGTCCGGGGCCGCCGGATGACCTCCTGGCCGTCGCTGCAGACCGACCTGCGCAACGCCGGGGCGACGTGGGTCGACGAGGAGGTCGTCGTCGACGGGAACCTGGTGACCAGCCGCAAGCCCGACGACCTCGACGCCTTCTCGGCGGCGATGGTGGAGCTCTTCGCCGCCGGGTCGACCGACCCGGACGAGGAGGAGTGATCAGGTCCCGGACAGCAGGCCCGCGGCCGGGGCGATGGTGAGCAGCGTGCCGGCGAAGACGAGGACGGCGATCAACCGGACGTCGGCCGGCTCCTTGTCCTGCCGCTGCCGCCACGCCCCCACCGCACCGACCAGCCCGGCCACCACCAGGGGGGCGAGCACCACCGCCAGCCACGGGAGCAGCTCCCACAGCACGGTGAACAGGAAGTAGGTGCCGACGCCCGCGCCGAGGGCGACCACCAGCTCCCCGGCGAAGCGCAGCCAGGCCAGCGCGCCCTCCCGCGGGCCGAGCGCCTCGTCCTCGAGCAGCGGCGGGTCGTCCTGGGCGCGGACGACGGGGATCGGGCCGGTCGACGGGGTCCCCCCCGACGCGCGGCTCCCCGCGGCGGCGGCGGTGGCGGGGACCCCGGGCTTGCGGGAGGGCCGCAGCCCGGGGATGGCCGCGGTCGAGGGCTCGTGGCGGCCGCGGCCGCGCCCGGGAACCGGCGTCGCCGTGTCCCCCGCCGCCCTCTCCCTGGCCGCTCTGCCCGTCGCCCCCGTGTCCCCGGTCGCCTCGGCCCGGTCGCCGGCCCGCCGGCCGAACGCCGGCCGCTCCGCGACCCGGCCGGTGTCCCCACCACTGCCCCGCTGCCGGATCGGCGTCTCGCCGGTGTCCCCGGACCGGGGCCGTCGCCGCCCGCCGCGCGGCGACTCGACCCCGGCCTCGCGCAGGATGTCGGCCAGGGACCGGCCCCCCGTCTCGGGGTCCCGTCGCGGCTCGCTCATCGTTCCTCCCCCAGCTGGTCCAGTCGCCGGAGGATGACGCCCTCCCGCAGCGCCCACGGGCAGATCCGCACGGACGGTACGTGGAGGGCGCGCATCGCGGCCCGCGCCACGACGGCGCCGGCCGGGACCTGGTGCGCGCGGTCGGGCGAGACCCCCTGCAGCTCGGCCAGCGCCGCGGACTCGATGCGGGCGACGAAGCCCAGCAGCTGGTCCAACCCGTCCTGGGTGAGCTGGCGCTCGACCCGCAGGCCGGCGGAGTACGGCGCGGCGCCGGTCAGCCGGGCCAGGGTGCGGAAGGTCTTGCTGGTGGCCGCCACGAGGTCCGGCGGCCCGACGCCCAGGAGCTTCTTCGCCGCGGGCTTGAGCAGGTCCGCGGCGTGCTCGTCGAGCTCGGCCAGCGCACCGAGCGACGGCCGCCGGCCCTGGTGCGCGCCGGGCAGGTAGCGCCGGGTCATCCGGCCGGCGCCCAGCGGCAGCGACAGCGCCACGTCGGGGTCCTCGTCGAGGCCGCTGGCCAGTTCCAGCGAGCCGCCGCCGATGTCGAGGACCAGCAGCCGGCCGGCGCTCCAGCCGTACCAGCGGCGCACCGCGAGGAAGGTGAGCCTCGCCTCCTCCTCGCCGCTGGTGACCTGCAGCTCCACGCCGGTCTTGTCGCGGACCCGCTCCAGGACCTCCAGGCCGTTGCGCGCCTCCCGGATGGCGGAGGTCACCAGCGCCAGCAGCTGCTCGCAGCCCTGCGCCGCGGCCTGGTCGCACGCCCGCCGCACCGCCTTGACGAGCGCCTTCTCGCCCTCCCTGGAGAGCAGGTCGTCCCGGCCGACGTGCTCGGCGAGCCGCAGCACCGACCGCTCGTCGTGCATCGGCGTCGGGTGCGCGCCGCGGTGGGCGTCGACGACCAGCAGGTGGACGGTGTTCGAGCCGACGTCCAGCACCCCGAGCCGCATGCGGGTCAGTCTGCACGGCCCCCTGCGGAGGCTCGCGCCGAGCGGAGCGCGGCGTGAGGGGGAGGGGGTCCCTTCTCTAGGCTCGACCGGTGCCGGACGTGCCCCCCGAGGTCCCCCTCGACTTCGCCCGGGAGTGGGTGGAGTTCCCCGACCCCGCCGACCCCGACCACGTCGTCCGGGCGGACCTGACCTGGCTGTCGTCGGCGTGGACGTGCGTGTTCGGCCGCGGCTGCGCCGGCGTGGTGCCCGGACGTCCGGACGACGGCTGCTGCAGCCACGGGGCCTTCTTCACCGACGCCGACGACCTCGCCCGGGTGACCGCCGCCGTCGCCGACCTCACGCCCGGGGACTGGCAGCTGGCCGCCGAGGGCCGCGCCGGGTGGACCGAGGAGGACGGCGCCGAGGACGACGACGGTGCCGGAGCCGGCCGCGACCCGGTCCGCTCGCTGCGCACCCGGCTGGTCGACGGGGCCTGCGTCTTCCTCAACCGGCCCGGGTTCCCCGGCGGGACCGGCTGCGCGCTGCACCGCATGGCGCTGCGCGAGGGCCTGCACCCGATGCTGACCAAGCCGGACGTGTGCTGGCAGCTGCCGGTCCGGCGCGAGCAGGAGCACGTGGACCGGCCCGACGGCTCGCGGGTGCTCGTGACGAGCATCGGGGAGTTCGACCGGCGCGGGTGGGGTCCCGGCGGGCACGACCTGCACTGGTGGTGCACCGGGTCCCCGGCCGCGCACGTCTCCCCGGAGCCCCTGGTGGCCACCTACGCCGCCGAGCTCACCGCACTGGTCGGGGCCGCCGCCTACGCCGAGCTGCGCCGGCTCACCGAGGCCCGGCTGGACGCCGGGCTGGTCGCGCCGCACCCCGCCAGCCCCGCGCCGGTCCCGGTGACCCTGCACCGCCGCCGCCCGGGAGACGGTCCCCCGTCCGGGGTGCCGGTGCGCTGACCACGGAGGTCGCCGCCACTACCCTTCCGGGGACGGATCCACGAGCGGACGGCGGGGACCAGTGATCGAGGGACACGCGGCGACGGGCGCGCCCTCGTCCGGTGACCGGCACGGGCCGGGGCGGGGTGACAACGCCTTCCTCGCGCTCGTGCGGATCCCGGTGTTCCGCCGGCTGTGGGCGGCGATCACCGTCTCGAGCCTCGGGGACTGGCTGGGGCTGCTGGCCACCACGGCCATGGCCCAGCAGCTGACCCGCGACGAGTCGCTGGCGGTCCAGGGCGCGGCGATCTCCGGGGTGATCCTCACCCGCCTCCTGCCCGACCTGGTGCTCGGCCCGGTCGCGGGGGCCCTGGCCGACCGGCTGGACCGGCGGACGACGGTCGTCGTCGGCGAGCTGCTGGCGCTGTCGCTCTACCTCTCGATCGCGGTGACCTACGAGCTCACCTGGCTCTACATCGCCCAGTTCCTCGTCGAGGCCGTCGGGCTGTTCACCAACCCCGCCAAGCAGGCGCTGTGGGTCTCCATCGTCCCGCGGGACCGGCTGGCGGTGGCCAACCAGGTGTCGCTGTTCAGCGTCTACGGCGCCGTGCCGGTCGCCTCGCTGCTGTTCGCCCTGCTCTCCACGCTGGCCCGGGTCTTCCCCGGCGGCACCGAGGGCGGGGAGGCGCGGACCGCCATCGTGGTGGCGCTGGTCGTCAACGCGGCCAGCTTCGGGGTGAGCGCGGCCACGGTGCTGTTCTCCCGGGGGCTCTTCCCGCCGTCCCCGGGGGAGCGCGCCGGGGAGCAGCGCAACGTCTTCTCCCTCGTGGTCGAGGGGGTCGCCTTCCTCCGCGGCCAGCCGCTCATGCGGGCTCTCTACGTCGGCGTCATCGGGGCCTTCGGCGCCGGGGGCCTGACCATCGGCGTCGCCCAGCTCTACGTGGCCACGCTGCAGGCTGGCACGGCGGGCTACGGCGTCGTCTTCGGCACGGTCTTCACCGGTCTGGCGATCGGCATGCTGGTCGGCCCGCGCGTGCTGCCCACGGTGCCGCGGCGCAGCGTCTTCAGCCACGCGATCGGGCTGGCCGGGCTGGCGCTGCTCTCCATGTCGCTGCTGCGCGACTTCGTCCTCGCCACGGCGGCGGCCTTCCTCGTCGGCCTGTTCGCCGGGGTGAGCTGGATCATCGGCTACACCCTCATCGGGTTCGAGGTCGAGGACCGGCTGCGCGGGCGGGTCTTCGCCTTCGTCATCTCCTCGGTGCGGATCGTGCTGCTGCTGGCCGTCGCGGTCGGGCCCGGGCTGGCCGGCCTGCTCGGCGACCACGCCTTCCGGCTCGGGGACCTGGAGCTCACCGTCACCGGCCCCGGGCTGACCCTGCTGGTCGGCGGCGTCCTCGCGCTGGTCGTCAGCGCCTACGCCACCCGGCAGGTGGCGCACCGCTCCCGGCCGCGCTTCCGCGAGCTGCTGCGGCTGCTGTGGGGCCGCTCGGACCTGCTGTCGGCCTCCTCCAGCGGCGTGGGCCTGTTCGTCGTCGTGGAGGGCGCCGACCGGGAGCTGACCCGCCGCTACACCGAGGACCTCGCCGAGGTGCTGCGGGAGAGCGGGTGCCCGGTCACCGTGACCTCCGAGCCCAGCGACACCGACCTCGGGCGTCAGGTGCGGGGGCTGCTGTTCCCGCCGGCACCGACCTCGGGGACCGGCTTCCCGCCGGCCGCCGCCCCGGGGGCCGGCAGCGACGGCCGCCCCGTGGGGGCGCACACGGCGGCGCTGCTCGCGGCCGCCGACCGGGCCGAGCACGTCGCGACCGTGATCCGCCCCGCGCTCGAGCGCGACCGCGTCGTGGTGAACACCCACTACGTGGACACCTCGATCGCCTTCCAGGGCGCGGGCCAGGGGCTGGACGCCGACCGCATCTTCCGCACCTCGCTGTGGGCCACGCGGGGGCTGCTCCCCGACCTCACGGTGGTGGTGGACGCCCCCGTGACCGCCGCGCCGGACGGCGCGGACCCCGGTGCGGTGCGCCGGGCCTTCCTCGCCCAGGCGGACGCGGCGCCGGACCGCTACGTCGTCGTCCCCGGGGAGCTGCTCGACACCGCCGCCCCCGGCTCGCTGGTCTCCCCCGCCGTCCGGCGGCGGGTGACCTCGCTGGTGGCGCTGCGCTACCCGGCCGCGGCCGACGGGGAAGGGCGCGGCGAGGCGGGCGGGGACCACGAGGCCCCGGCCGGCGACGACACCGACGCGCGGCCCCGGCACGCCGGCGACGACCCGCCGGTGGGCGCGGCGGCCCGGGCTCCGGGGGCGGCACCGGGCGGCTCCGTAGGCTGACCGGGTGAGCGCACCCGCCCGCTGGAGCACCGCGGACACCGAGGACGTCGTCTGCTGCCTGTGCGGCGTCCCCGGGACGCTCGTGCACGACGTGGCGCCCTTCGGGGTGGTGCGCTGCCCGCGCTGCCGGCTGGTGTTCGTCAGTCCCCGGCTGCGCCCGGAGGCGCTGCAGCGGCTCTACGACGACGCCGGCTACTTCGAGGGCGGGGTGTACGGCTCGCGGGTCTCCACGGACGCGGCGGCACCGGCCGGCGACGGGCGGCTGTCCCCGGCCATGCTGCTGCAGCGGACCTGGACCGCGGGGCGGCTGCGCCTCATCGAGCGCGAGCACGGCCTGCTCCCCGGCGGGCGGCTGCTCGAGGTCGGCGCCGGGTACGGGCTGTTCCTCGACGCGGCGCGCACCGCCGGCTGGACGACCTCGGGTGTCGAGCTCTCCCGCACCGGGGCCGCGCACGCCTCCGGCGCCCTGGGCCTCGACGTCTTCTGCGGCCAGCTCGAGGACGCCCCGCTCGAGCCGGGGTTCGCCGTGGTCTGCGCCTGGGACACCGTCGAGCACGTGCCCGACCCGCTGTCGTTCTGGCGCACGGTCCGCTCGCTGGTCGCCGACGACGGCGTCGTGCTGTTCTCCACGCCGTACTGGTCCTCGCTGCCGGCGCGGCTGCTGGGCACCCGCTGGTGGACCCTCAAGCCGACCGAGCACATCTGGCACTTCACCCCGCGCACCCACGCGCTGCTGCTGGCCCGGGCCGGCCTGGCCCTCACCGGTGTGGTGCGCAGCCCGCTGGCCGCGGCCAACGCCGGCCGGCTGGACTCGCTGGTGGGCGTCGCCCGGCCGATCCCCGGCGGCTAGACGATCGACCCCAGGGGTCGGTGGTCGTCGGCGATCAGCGATCGGGGGGGTCGGCGCGCCGGGCGCCTCCCGAGACGCTCCCGCGGGAATGCGGTCGAGCCCCGGTTCGCCGACGTTCCCGCGGGGAGGTCGGCACCTCGCGCAGCAGTCATCCGGTGGCGGGTCCCGCCCGAGCCCGCGGAGGGTCCTCCCTCAGGCGGCGCGGTCGTCGTCCCCGACGGCGACCGCGGCGCGGAAGGTCTGCCGGTAGGCCCGCGGGGACACCCCCCGGCGCCGGGTGAACTGGTCGCGCAGACCGGCCGCGGTGCCGAAGCCGACCAGCCGGGCGATCTCCTCGACCGGGGCGTCGCTGTTCTCCAGCAGCTCCTCCGCCGCGGCCAGGCGCTGGCCGAGCAGCCAGGCGTGCGGGGTGGTCCCGGTGGTCGCCTTGAACCGGCGGGCGAAGCTGCGCGGGCTCATCAGGGCCCGGCGGGCCAGCAGCTCGACGGTGATCTCCTCCGCCAGGTGGCCCTGCGCCCAGTCCAGCACGGCCCCGAGCAGGTCGTCCTCGCAGGCGGCGACAGGCGCGTCGATGAACTGCGCCTGCCCGCCGTCCCGGTGCGGCGGGACGACCATCTCGCGGGCGAGGGCGTTGGCCGCGGCCGCACCCCACTCCCGGCGGACGACGTGCAGCAGCGTGTCCACGCCGGCGGCGGTGCCCGCACCGGTGATGATCCGGCCGTTGTCGACGTAGAGCACCATCGGGTCGACCCGCACCGCCGGGTAGCGGGCGGCCAGCTCACCGGCGTACTTCCAGTGCGTGGTGGCCCGCTGCCCGTCGAGCAGGCCGGCGGCGGCGAGCACGAAGGCGCCGGTGCACTGGCTGACGATCAGCGCGCCGTTGGCGTGCGCCGCCCGGAACGCGTCGAGCAGCTGCGGCGACGGTACGCGGCTGAACAGCTCCCAGGCGGTGATCGTGACGATGTCCGACGCCGGGAGGCGGTCCAGGCCGTGCTCGACGGTCATCGGGATCCCGGTGTCGGTGCGCACCACGCCGGGCTGCTCGGTGACGAGCCCGAAGTCGAACAGCGGCATGCCGATGGCCCGCCGGTCGTAGCCGAAGACCTCCGCGGCGACGCCGAGCCCGAAGGACCCCACCAGCCCGTCGGCCACGACGGTGCTGACGACGAGGGGACGGTCGCTCCCGGTCATGCACCGAGTATGGCAGGAACCACGCGATCGGCGTCAGTCCTGCCACTCGTGCGGGGCGGGCGGTCGGCCCAGGCTCTCGGCATGTTCCTCATCACCTGCCCCGTGACCGGCACCGACGAGCTCGTCGCCGAGCGGCGCATCCGCTCGGTGGTGAACCACCCCACCCACATCGCGCTGCACGTCGAGTGCCCGTGCGGCGCGGTCCACGTCTACCGGACCGGCCGGCGGTGGACCGCCGCCGCGCAGGAGCGCACCGCGGACGCCGACCGCACGCTCGTCGGCGTCTGAGCCCCGCGCTGCGGACCGGGCCGGATGGGCCTACCGTCGAACACATGAGCGATGACACGACCAACGGCGGCGCGGCCGGCGACCCGACCGCGGAGAAGGACCCGTCGGACTGGGTGACCGGCGACGAGCCGGCCACCGGAGCCCAGCAGAGCTACCTGCACACGCTGGCCCGTCAGGCCGGTGAGGACGTCCCCGACGACCTCACCAAGGCCGAGGCCTCGCAGCGGATCGACGAACTGCAGGAGGAGACCGGCCGGGGGCAGTGACCCCGGCCGGCCCCCACCTGGCGAGTCGGGCCGACCCGGCTCGGCGCCGGCCGGGGACGGCTCCTGGCCGCGGTGGGTGCCCCGACGAGCGGGGCCCGCAGGGTCCCCGAGGAGCGGCCGGGCCGGTCCGGCTCAGCGCCGCCGCGGTGGGAGGCCGGTAGGCCGACGATGGGTCACGCCTCGAACTTGTACCCCAGGCCCCGGACGGTCACGAGGTGGCGGGGGTTGGCCGGGTCGGGCTCGATCTTGGCGCGCAGCCGCTTGACGTGGACGTCGAGGGTCTTGGTGTCGCCGACGTAGTCCGATCCCCACACCCGGTCGATGAGCTGCACCCGGGTGAGGACCCGCCCGGCGTTGCGCAGCAGCAGCTCGAGCAGGTCGAACTCCTTGAGCGGGAGGGCCACCTGCTCACCGTCGACGGAGACCACGTGCCGCTCGACGTCCATGCGCACCGGGCCGGCCTCCAGCGTCGCCTCGAGGGGCGGCTCCGCGTCACCGCCGCGGCGCAGCACGGCGCGGATGCGGGCGACCAGCTCCCGGGCGGAGTACGGCTTGGTCACGTAGTCGTCGGCGCCGAGCTCGAGCCCGACGACCTTGTCGATCTCGGCGTCCTTGGCCGTGAGCATGATGATCGGCACGCTGCTCCGGGCCCGCAGCGAGCGGCACACCTCGGTGCCGGGCAGGCCGGGCAGCATGAGGTCCAGCAGCACGATGTCGGCGCCGCCGCGGTCGAACTCCGAGAGCGCCTCGGGACCGGTCCCGGCGACGACGGCGTCGAACCCCTCCTTCCGCAGCATGTAGGACAGCGCGTCGGAGAAGGACTCCTCGTCCTCCACCACGAGCACTCGCGTCATGACCGTCCCTTCGAGACGTCGGCGGCGACGGCGTCGCCGGCTGGGGCATCGGGGTCGGCCGCCGGGCGGGCGGCCAGGGGGATGCGGAGGGTGAACGTGGAGCCGAGGCCCTCCTCGCTCCAGACGGTCACCGAGCCGCCGTGGTTGCTGGCCACGTGCTTCACGATGGCGAGGCCGAGGCCGGTGCCCCCGGTGCTGCTGGCCCGCGACTGGTCGACCCGGTAGAAGCGCTCGAAGATCCGGGAGCGGTCCTGCCGCGGGATGCCGATCCCGCTGTCGGTCACCGTGATCTCCGCGAAGCCGGACCGGGCCCGGGCGCCCACGGCGATCCGGGTGCCCTCGGGGCTGTAGGTCACGGCGTTGGCGAGGAGGTTGGTCACCGCGGTGGCCAGCTGGGACTCCACCCCGCGGACCACGAGGCCCTGCTCGCCGCCGGTGGCGATGGGGATGCGCTTGGCCGACGCCGCCAGCCCCGTCCGGTCGACCGCCTCGGCGACGACGCGGTCGACCTCGACGGGGACCAGCTCGGGCATGGGTTCGCCGCCCTGGAGGCGGGAGAGGTCGATGAGCTCGCGGACCAGCCGGCCCAGCCGGTCGGCCTCGTGGCTCATCCGGCTGGCGAACCGGCGCACCGTCTCGGGGTCGTCGGCGGCGTCCTCGATCGCCTCGGCCAGCAGGGACAGCGCGCCCACCGGGGTCTTCAGCTCGTGCCCCACGTTGGCGACGAAGTCGCGGCGGACGGCCTCCACGCGCCGGGCCTCGGTGACGTCCTGGAGCACGAGCGCGACCGGCCCCGTGCCGGGTCCGGGCTCCGCGGACAGCAGCAGGCCGTGCACCCCCACCATGCGCGGGCTGGACCCGAGCAGCGCCCCGGGCAGCGACACGTCGGTGCGGGGCCGGCCGCCGTCGCGCACGGCACGGGCGACCTCCAGCAGCTCGGGGACCACCAGGCGGGTGTCGCGCACGATGCCGAGCCCGCGCGCGGCCCGGTTGGCGAGCACCACGACGTCGGCGGGGTCCAGCAGGACGACGGCCGGGTCCATGAGGTCGACCAGCCGGCGGGCGAGGATGGCCTCCGGCAGCGGGGCCGGCGGCGGTGGCGGCGGCTTCGGGCCCAGCCGGGCGGACCGCAGCAGGACGGCGGCGACCAGGGCGCCACCGACGACCAGGCCGACCACGAGGGCGACCGTGGGGCTCACGACCGTGATGCTAGGCGGCCGCGACCCTCCGTCATCGCCCGTCCGGGTGGCGCAGCACCCGGGACGGGGACTGTTCACGCCGCGGTGCCCGCCCGTTCACCGTCCCGGCAGCCCCATCGCGGGTGCTGGACCTACCCTCGACGGGGAGTGCGCCCGCGACGTCGAACCCACGGCCCGCGGCGCCAGCTGCCCCACGGCCGTGCCCGGCCGGCCGACGAGGAGGACACGGTGCGCCAGCACTACCACGAGGAACTCGACGACATCAACAACTGCCTGGTCGAGATGACCAACGCCGTTGGCTCGGCGATGAGCAAGGCCACCACCTCCCTGCTCGACGCCGACGTGGACCTGGCGAACCTGGTCATCGAGGGCGACGAGCGCATCGACGACATGCGCACGAGCATCGAGGAGCGCTGCTTCACGCTGCTGGCCCGCCAGGCGCCGGTGGCCACGGACCTGCGCACGATCACCGCGGCGATGCGGATCATCGCCGACCTGGAGCGGATGGGGGACCTCGCCGTCCACGTGGCCAAGCTGGCCCGGATGCGGTTCCCGGACCGCGCCGTCCCGCAGGAGCTGCGGCCGATCTTCCTCGAGGCCGGCCACGTGGCCGAGAGCCTGGTCCGGCAGACCGCGGCCGTGATCGCCAAGCTGGACGTGGACGCGGCCGCGGCCCTCGAGGCCGACGACGAGCTCATGGACAAGCTGCACCGGCAGCTGTTCGCCGAGCTGCTGGCCAACGACTGGTCGCACGGCATGGAGGCGGCCATCGACATCACCCTGCTCGGCCGGTACTACGAGCGCTTCGCCGACCACGCGGTGAGCGTGGCCCGCCGGGTGGTCTTCCTGGTGACCGGCGAGCGGGAGATGCACGCCACCGCGAACTGACCCGGGCGGCCCCCTGCCTCCCCGAGCTCCCGGGGGAGGCAGGGGGCCTCCGGCTACTTGCGGCCCTGGTTGCGGACCGCCTCGATCGCGGCCGCGGCCGCCTCCGGGTCGAGGTACTCCCCACCGGGCCGCACCGGCCGCAGGTCGTCGTCGAGGTCGTAGCGCAGCGGGACGCCCGTCGGGATGTTCAGGCCCACCACCTCGTCGTCGCCCATGCCGTCGAGGTGCTTCACGAGCGCGCGCAGGCTGTTGCCGTGCGCGGCCACGAGCACCGTCTGGCCCAGGCGCAGGTCCGGCACGATCGCGTCGTACCAGTAGGGCAGCATCCGGACGACGACGTCCTTGAGGCACTCGGTCGTCGGCCGGGCCTCGGACGGCAGGAACGCGTAGCGCGGGTCGCCGTCCTGGGAGAACTCGCTGCCGGGCTCGATGGGCGGCGGCGGGGTGTCGTACGACCGACGCCACGTCATGAACTGCTCCTCACCGAACTCGGCGAGGGTCGCGGCCTTGTCCTTGCCCTGCAGCGCGCCGTAGTGCCGCTCGTTGAGCCGCCAGGAGCGCTTGACGGGGATCCACTGCCGGTCGGCCTCGTGCAGGGACAGCTCGGCGGTCATGATCGCCCGGCGCAGCAGCGAGGTGTGCGAGACGTCGGGCAGCACGCCGTGCTCGGCCAGCAGCCGGCCACCCTTCGCGGCCTCCTCCCGCCCCTTCTCCGACAGCGGCACGTCCACCCAGCCGGTGAAGAGGTTGGCCTTGTTCCACTCGCTCTCGCCGTGGCGGAGCAGGACGAGGGTGTAGGTCGAGGACGACGTGGTCACGGCGCCATCCTGCCCGACCCGGCCGGGACCGGCCTCACGCGGTGAGCAGCGGCCAGAGCACCCACAGCTCGAAGGCCGCCGGCGGCAGCAGCCCGGCGAGCAGCCAGGGACTGCGCACCCGGCGGGCCGCCCCCCAGCGCAGCGCCGCCACCGCACCGACGCTGCAGGCGATGCCGACGCACAGCCAGACCACCACCGCGGCCACGTCGACGACGAGCAGCTGGGCGACCAGCAGCCGCACCGAGGCGAGCACGAGGGGGTAGGCCAGCGCCGAGGCGGCGACGACCCCCACGCAGGCCCGCACGAAGCGCTCCTGCACCGTCAGCTCCTGCACCACCGGAACGCTAACCGCTCCCGGGCGCCGGCGCGGGCCGGCTGGGGCAGGATCGCCCAGGTGGGTGCCGGGCAGCGGTGGGCGGACGAGCTGGCGGAGTGGGCGATCGACCCGGGGATCCTGGCGGCCGCGCCCGAGTCGCCGTACGGCTTCCCGCCGGGCCTGTTCGGCAGCACCCGGCGGGCCGGGCTGACGGTGGCCGCGGTGCGGGCGGTGGCGCCGCGCAGCGTGCTGGACGTCGGCTGCGGCGGCGGCGCGGCGAGCATCCCGGTGGGCGCAGCCGAACTGCTGGCCGTCGACTCCTCCCCCGAGATGCTCGAGCGCTACCGGGCCGCGGCCGGCGGCACGCCGGTGCGGACGTGGTCCGGGCGCTGGCCCGACATCGCCGCCGAGCTGCCGGCCGCCGACGTCGCCGTGGCCGCGGACGTCGTCTACAACGTCCCGGACGTCGACGCCTTCGTCACCGCGCTGACCGGGCACGCCCGGCGCCGGGTGGTCGTCGAGCTGGCCGACGTCCACCCCTGGACCTCGCTGGGGCCGCTCTGGCGGCACTTCCACGGGCAGGACCGCCCCGCCGGCCCCACCGCCGACCTGTTCGGGGAGGTCCTCGCCGAGCGGGGCATCGCCGCCTCCCGCGCGGTCGAGAGCCGGCCCGACCCGTGGCGCGACGCCCCGGAGGACGTCGTCCTGGCCTTCACCCGGCGGCGGCTGTGCCTGCCGGTCGAGCGGGAGCCCGAGGTGGCAGCGGCGATGGCCCGGCTGTCCGACGACCGGCCGCGGACGTCGGTGACCTACTGGTGGGACGGCGCGGCGACCTGACCCCGCCGGCGCCCGGGCAGCCAGGTGAACACGACCACCGCGGCCACGGCCGATGCGGTCGCCGTCCCCAGGGCCGTGACGTGCATGGCCGAGACGAACGCCTCCCGGGCGGGGTCGACCAGCGCCCCGGCCGCCGCGGCCAGCTCCTCGTCCCCGCCGGCCCGGGCCCGCGCCAGGGCCTCCAGGGTGGCGACGACGGAGGTCCGGGCGTCGGCGCGGACGTCGGCCGGCAGCACGTCGAGGGCGTCGCCGAGCCGCGCCGCGTAGGTCGCCGACAGCAGCGAGCCCAGCGTCGCCACGCCGAGCGCACCACCGACCTGGCGCACCGAGTTGTTGACCGCCGCCCCGGCGCCGGCCTTGTGCCGAGGCACCACCGACATGATCGACTCGGTCGTCGGGGCCATGACGGCGCCCATGCCCAGGCCCTGCACGCTCAGCACGGTCAGCAGCAGCGGCAGCGGCGACTCGCCGTCGAGCAGCTGGAAGCCCAGGAACGACGAGCCGATGAGCACGAAGCCGGTGCCGACGACGGCCTTCGCGCCGAAGCGCTCGGCGAGCCGGGAGCTCTGCGGGGCCATGAGCGACATGCCGAGCGCGACGGGGATGAGCGCGGCACCGCTCTCCAGGGGGCTGTAGCCGCGGACGCCCTGCAGGTAGTAGACGAGGTAGAAGGTCGCGCCCATGAGGGCGAAGAAGTTCAGCCCCAGGGCGGCCGCGGCGGCGGAGAACGCGGGGTTGCGGAACAGCGAGACGTCGAGGGCCGGGTGGGTGGAGCGCCGCTGCAGCCAGACGAAGAGGGCCAGCAGCAGCACCCCGCCGACCAGCGGGACCAGCACCCCGGGGGAGGACCAGCCGGCGCCCGAGCCGCCGTGGATGATCCCGTAGACCAGCCCGGCCAGCGCCACGATCGACAGCAGCACGCCGGGGACGTCGAGCCGGCCGGGCGCGGGGTCCCTCGACTCGGGGACCAGGGCGAGGGTGCCGATCACCCCCAGCACGGCCACCGGGACGGCGATCAGGAAGATCGCCCCCCACCAGAAGTGCTCGAGCACCGCGCCGCTGGCCAGCGGCCCGCCGGCCACTGCCAGCCCGGCCGTCCCGGCCCAGATCCCGATGGCCCGGCCGCGCTCGCCGGCGGGGAAGACGTTGGTGATGACGGCGAGGGTGGCCGGCTGCACCGCCGCCCCGCCGACGCCCATGACCGCCCGCCAGAGGACGAGCTGCCACGGGCTGTCGCTGAAGGCGCCGAGCACCGAGCCCAGCGTGTAGATCGACAGCCCGATCAGCAGCACCCGCCGGCGGCCGATCCGGTCCCCGACCACGCCCCACGAGAACAGCAGCCCGGCGAAGACGAGGATGTAGGCGTCGATCGCCCACTGCAGCTGCCCCTGGGTGGCGCCGAGCTGGCGCTGCAGGGTCGGGATGGCCACGTTCAGCGTGGTGTTGCCCATGATGACCACGAGCAGGCACAGCGTCATGGTCCCCAGCACCCACCAGCGGCGGGCGTAGCCGGGGGGCAGCTCGGCGTCCTGCGGCGCCGGTGCGGTGCGGTCGGTGGCGGTCACGCCCCGCCGTCCGCGGACCTCCGGCCGCGCCGGCCGGGGTCGGCGAAGTCGGCGAACGCCTGCAGGTTGGCCAGGGACTCCCCGCGCGCGACCCGCCACTCCCACTCCCGGCGGATCGAGGTGCCGAAGCCGATCTCGAGCAGGGTGTTGAAGTGGTCGTCGGCGTAGCTCAGCACCGCGCCGAGGACCCGGTCGAGCTCCTCGGACGTCACCGCGGCGTGCGGGAGCCGGCCGGTCAGGTAGACGTCCCCGACGGCGTCGATCGAGTAGGCCACCGCGTACATCCGGGCGTTGTGCTGCAGCAGGTAGGTCCACAGCTGCTCGCGGTTCTCGTCCGGCTGCCGGCAGACGAAGGCCTCGACGCGCAGCGAGTGCTCCCCCACGACCAGGCCGCAGACCGTCTTGAGCTTCTGGGTGCCCGGCAGGTCGACCAGCCAGCGCCCGGGGGCGGGGTGCTCGTGCACCAGCTCGGTGTCCCGGAGGGCCTGCGCGATGACGGCGTCCAGCTCGTCGATCGTCCGTCGTCCGCTCACCGCACCTCCCCGGCCGTGCTCAGCGTGCCACCTGCGCGCCCGGGACCGGGAGGACGGGGCCCAGCGCCCGCGCGGGGCGCAGCACCGGCGCCCGGCCCCGCGCCGCGGCGGCCATCTCCGTCCCCGCCGCCGCGTAGGCCTCCACCAGCGCGTCCACCGTGCGGTCCCAGGAGAAGGTGCCGGCGTGCCGCCGGGCCCCCGCCGAGAGCAGCTCCCGGCGGCCGAGCACCGCGCGGATGGCGGTGGCGTAGTCGGCCGGCTCGCGGGTGCCGACCAGCACCCCGGAGACGCCGTCGCGCACCGCGGTCGGCAGCCCGCCGACGGCCGCGGCGACCACCGGGGTGCCGCACGCCTGGGCCTCCAGGGCCACCAGGCCGAAGGACTCGTTGTGGCTGGGGACCACGGCGACGTCGGCGGCCCGGTAGTGGAGGGCCAGCCGCTCCGCGTGCTGCGGGGGCAGCAAGCGCACGCGGTCGCCGATGCCGAGGCGGGCGGCCATCTCCTCGAGCCGGCGGGGCGCGTCCAGGCCCGAGCCGCTCGGCGCGCCGACGACGTGCACCTCGAGCCGGTCGCGCAGCCCCGGGTCGTCGGCGAGCATGCGGGCGGCCGTCTCCAGCAGCAGGTCCGGGGCCTTGAGCGGCTGGATGCGGCCGACGAAGAGCAGGACGACGGCGTCCCGCGGCACGCCCAGCTCCCGGCGTGCCGCCGCGCGGTCACCCGGGCTGAAGCGGTCGAGGTCGACACCGGGCGGGACGACCAGGGTGCGGCGCGGGTCGGCGCCGTAGTGCTCGACCAGCTGGCGGGCCTCGTCGTCGGTGTTGGCCACGAGCCGGTCGGCCTCGGCGACCACCTGCTCCTCGCCGATCACGCGGGCCCGGGGCTCGGGCGAGTCGCCGGCGGCCAGTGCCGCGTTCTTCACCTTGGCGAGGGTGTGCGCGGTGTGGATGAGCGGCACGCTCCACCGGTCACGGGCCAGCCAGCCGACCTGCCCGGAGAGCCAGTAGTGCGAGTGCACGACGTCGTAGTGCCCCGGCTCGTGCTGGGCCTCCTCGCGGAGCACCGCCGCGGTGAAGGCGCACAGCTGCGCCGGCAGCTCCTCCTTGCCCAGGCCCTCGAACGGCCCGGCGCTCACGTGCCGCACCGTGACGCCGGGGGTCATCTCGACCACCGGGGGCAGGTCGCTGGAGGTGGCGCGGGTGAACACGTCGACCGCGATGCCTCGCGCGGCCAGCCGCCGGGAGACCTCGACGACGTAGACGTTCATCCCGCCGGCGTCGCCGGCACCGGGCTGGTCGAGGGGGCTGGTGTGCACCGAGAGCGTCGCCAGCCGGCGGGGCACGGCCGACCGGGGACGGCGGCGAGCGGCCACGTCCGACCTCCCGCCCTCGCTCCTGGTCGGGGCACCGGAGGCACCCGCTCGACTCCTCATCCTGCACCAGCGCCAGGATCGTCCTCATGGCCGACCCCTCGTCCCAGTCTGCATCCGCCTCCGCCGCCCTGCCCGGCTCGGGCCGGACGGCCGTCGTGACCGGTGCCTCCAGCGGCATCGGGGCGGCCACCGCACGGCGGCTGGCCGCCGAGGGCTTCGACGTCGTCGTCGGGGCCCGCCGGCTGGACCGGCTGACCGCGCTGGCCGAGGAGATCGGCGCCCGCGCGCTGCCGCTGGACGTCACCGACCCCGCGTCCGTGGACGCCTTCGTCGGGGCCCTCGACCGGGTCGACGTCCTGGTCAACAACGCCGGTGGCGCCTACGACGCCGCCCCGGTCGCCGAGGCCGACCTGGGGTCCTGGCAGCGCACGTACGACGTGAACGTGCTGGGCACCGTCCGGCTGACCAAGGCGCTGCTCCCGGCGCTGGTGGCCTCCGGCGCCGGCGACCTGCTCTTCGTCGGCTCCACGGCCGGGCTGATCAGCTACGAGGGCGGGGCGTCCTACACGGCCGCCAAGCACGCGGTGCACACGCTGGCCGAGACGCTGCGGCTGGAGCTGTTCGACCAGCCGGTCCGCGTGGTGGAGATCGCACCCGGCATGGTGAAGACCGAGGAGTTCACCCTCAACCGGGTGCAGGACCGGGAGAAGGCCGAGGCGGTGTACCGCGGGGTGCGCGAGCCGCTGGTGGCCGAGGACGTCGCCGACTGCATCGCCTGGGCGCTGACCCGGCCGCACCACGTCAACGTCGACCTGCTCGTCGTCCGCCCGCGGGCGCAGGCCGCCCAGCACAAGGTGCACCGCGAGGGCTGAACCGGGTCCCCGTCTCGCGCCGGGCCACCGTGATCACGGGGTTGTCGCACGTCGACACCCCGCCGTCGGCGTGTCGACCGGCGAGAAGCCCGAGATCGCGGCGGAAGGGTCAGGGATGGATCGCCGTGGGCTCGCGCTCGAGGGTCACGCCGAACCGCTCCTGCACCGCGGCGATGATCTTCTCGGAGAAGGCGAGCAGCTCCTCGGCGGTCGCCCCGGGCTCGGTGGTCAGCGCGAGGCTGTGGCGGGGTGAGGTCCCCACCCGCCCGTGGCGCGTGCCGCGGCCGAAGCCGGCGTGCTGCACCAGCCAGGCGGCGCTGAGCTTGACCGTGCCGTCGTCGGCGGGCCAGCTCGGGCAGCCCTCGACCGCCCGCTGCACCGGGACGACGGGATTGGTGAAGAAGGAGCCCGCGCTGCGGCTGGTCGGGTCGGCGAGGTCCCACACCATGCCCTTGCCGCGGCGCAGCTCGAGCACGGCGGCGCGGACGGCGGCCAGCGGGGCGCGCTCCCCGAGCTCGACGCCGAGGGCGCGCGCCAGCTCGGCGTAGCCCACCGGCCGGGACAGCTCGCCGGGCTCGAGCTCGAGGGAGACGGTGAGGACGACGAACCGACCGGGCTCGCGCTTGAGCCGGCTGTCCCGGTAGGCGAACCCGCACTCCTCCGGGGTGAGCACGCGCTCGGCGGCCGCCACGCGGTCCCAGACCCGGACGGCGGTGGTGACCTGGCCGACCTCCTGGCCGTAGGCGCCGACGTTCTGCACCGGTGTCGCGCCGGTCGAGCCCGGGATGCCGGACATCGCCTCCAGCCCGGCCAGCCGCTGCTCGACGGTGTGGGCGACCAGGTCGTCCCAGGGCTCGCCGGCCTGCACGACCAGCCGGCCCCCGTCCCGCTCGACGCCCCGGCTGCGCACCACGACCACGTCCCCGGGCCACCCGGCGTCCGGGCCGATCAGGTTGGAGCCGCCGCCGAGGACCAGCAGCGGCCGCCCCGCGGCGTCGGCGTCGCGGACGGCGGCGACGAGCTCCTCGGGGTCGGTGACCTCCACCAGCCGGTCGATCGGCCCGCCGACGCCGAGGGTCGTCAGGTCGGCGAAGCGGGCGTCGTGTCGGACCTGCACGGCACCACGCTAACCGCGACTACGCTCCGGACGGGTGAGCGAGGCCGGCGGCGGGGACCACAAGCGCCGGGCCAGCCTCCCCCGGAAGGCCGCCCCGCGGCTGGCCGCCGGCCGCGCCCGCGCCCTCGGCCTGCCGACCCGCGGCACCACCAACGCCAACCGGCTCCGCCGCGTGGACCGCTGGCTGCTGGCCACCCAGGTGCCGCGGCTGCGCGACGCCGCCCGCCCGCTGGTGGTCGACCTCGGCTACGGCTCGTCGGCGGTGACCACGCTGGAGCTCGCCGACCGGCTCGGCCCCGAGGTCCACGGCCTCGAGGTGGTCGGCCTGGAGATCGACCCGGCGCGGGTCGCCGCCGTCCAGGCCGACCGCGACCCGCCGCGCGTCGACTTCCGGGTCGGCGGCTTCGAGCTCGCCGGCCTGCGGCCGGTGCTGGTGCGCGCCTTCAACGTGCTGCGCCAGTACGACGAGGAGTCCGCGGCGCGGGCGTGGGCCACGATGAGCGCCGGGCTCGGGCCGGGCGGGTTGCTCGTGGAGGGCACCTGCGACGAGTGGGGACGGCGGGCGGCGTGGGTCGCCCTGGACGCCGACGGCCCGCTGACCCTCACGCTGTCGGCCCGGGTGGCCGACCTCGACCGCCCCTCGGACCTGGCCGAGCGGCTGCCCAAGGCGCTCATCCACCACAACGTGCCGGGCCGGCCGGTGCACGCCTTCCTGCAGGCGTTCGACGCGGCGTGGGCGGCGGCCGCGGGGCTGTCGGCGTTCGGGCCCCGGCAGCGCTGGACCGCCGCGGCCCAGGCCCTGGTCGACCAGGGCTGGCCGCTGGTCGGCGCCACGCGGCGCTGGAAGCACGGCGAGGTCACGGTGCGCTGGTCGGCGGTCGCGCCGTCCTGACCGGTAGCCCGCGCGTGCGGTGCGGCACGATGTCGGCCGTGCCCGTCGAGGAGAGCCTGCGCCGCGACTGCCTGACCGCGATCGCCCGCGAGGGCGAGCGGTTCGGCGCGCCGGGCCTGGCCGAGGACGGCGCCGACGAGGGGCTCACCGTGGTCGTGCCGCGCCGGGCGCACCTGCCGGAGCCGGCCGCCGCCCGGGCCACCGTCGCGGTCACCTGCTGCGACACCGGGCGGGCGTGGTCGGTCACCCTGGACCGCGGGACGGTCCGCGTCGTCCCGGGCGGCACCGACGCGGCGGACGCGGCCGTCGCCGGGACGGCGAGCGCGCTGCTGCGGCGGCTGCGGGGGCGGCCGGCGGAGGGGACCGTGCGGGGCGACCGGGCGGCCGAGGCGCTCCTGCGCGGCCGGTGAGCCGCCGCGACCGGGCCGGCGACGAGACCCTGCCGGGGCGGACGCCGGTCGACGGCGGGCCGGCCGAGCTGCTCGGCGACGCCGACCGGGACGGCGCGTGGGTGCTGCTGGTGGACGGGACGCCGCAGTCGCACGTGGACCTCGCCGACCCCGCCCACCTGGAGTTCGAGTACGTGCGCCGCATGGGCCACGTGCTGGACCTGGCCGCGCCCGAGGGCCGGCCGGTGGACGCGGTGCACCTCGGCGGCGGCGCGCTCACCCTGCCCCGCTACCTGGCGGTGACCCGGCCCGGGTCGCGGCAGCGGGTGGTCGAGGTCGACCAGCGGCTCACCGACCTGGTGCGCGAGCGCCTGCCGCTGCCCCGCGGGGCACGGGTGCGGGTCCGGGCGGCCGACGCCCGCGAGGGGCTGAGCGCGCTGCGGCCCGCGTCGGCCGACGTCGTGGTCAGCGACGTCTTCGCCGGGGCGCGGACGCCGGCGCACCTGACCACGGTCGAGTACGTCACCGAGGCCCGGCGGGTGCTGCGCCCGGGCGGGGTCCTGCTGGTCAACGTGGCCGACGGTCCGCCGCTGGCCTTCGCCCGCCGCCAGGTGGCGACCCTGGGCGCGGTCTTCCCCGAGGTCTGCCTGCTGGCCGAGCCGGGCACGCTGCGCGGCCGCCGGTTCGGCAACCTGGTGGCGGTCGCGTCGGACGCCGCGCTGCCGGTGGACCGGCTGGTCCGCCGGTGCGCCGCCGACCACATGCCCGCGCGCGTGGTGGCCGGCGACGACCTGCGGGGCTTCGCCGGGCGGGCGCGGCCGGTGCACGACGCGGACGCCGTCCCCTCACCCGAGCCGCCGGAGGGGGTCTTCAGCAGGTGAGGAGGTCGCGCCGCCGCCGTAGGGTCGGGGCATGACGACGCCTGTCTACCGCGGACCGCTCCGGCGCGACATGCAGCACAAGATGGTGGCGGGGGTGTGCGCCGGGCTCGCGCGCCGCTACAACCTGTCCCGGACGGGGCTGCGGCTGGCGTTCGTGCTCTCCACGATCCTGCCCGGGCCGCAGTTCATCGCCTACCTGGTGCTGTGGGTGGTCATCCCGCCGGACACCCGCCGCTGAGGCAGCGGCTCACCAGCTGGTGCCGCCCCGGCGCAGCTGGCGGACCGCCGGCCGCACGTCGACGAGGTAGACGACGGCGGCGATGATCGCCGGCAGGCCGAGGAAGCTCATCGGACCGACCCAGAAGACGACCAGCAGGGCCAGGCCGGTGATCGCCGCCCAGGCCGGCTTGGTCAGCTTGCCCGCGGCCACGTAGCCGGGGGCCGGGCGCACCAGGGCGTCCACGAACGCCCAGGCGGTCAGCGCCAGGGCCCCGTAGTACAGGCCGAGGAAGACGACCCCGTCGAAGGACAGCATGCCCGGAGGGTACCCGCCCGCGGGGCCCTGACCGAGGACTCGCGCGGACCGCCCCCGGACGCGCGCAGGCCCCCGGTCGCCGTCGGCGACCGGGGGCCTGCAGGAGGGCGACCTGGGGTCAGGCGTCCTTCTCGGAGGTGCGCTTCGTGGTGCGGGCGCGGGTCACGCGGGCGGTGGTGCCCCCGGCGGTCCGCTTGCGGGCCGGCGAGGACTTCTTGGCCGGGCTGCGGCGGGCCGGCGTGGCCTTGGCCTCGTCCTTGACCTCGTCCTTGCCCCCGTCCTCGCCCTCGACCTCGTCGAGCGCGGCCTTGGCGGAGTCGGCGACCTCGGCGGTCTTCTCCTCGGCCTTGTCGGCGGCCTTGGCCGCACGGGCGGCGGTTTTCTGGGCCACCGAGGTCACCTCGTCGGAGGCCTCGGAGACGGCCTCGGCGGTGTCCTCGAGGACCTCCTCCAGGGTGTCCTCGACGGTGTCGACCGCGCGCTCGGCGCGGGCCACCAGCGTGCGGAAGGACGGCTGGCGGCGCAGCTCCTCGACGACCTCGCCACCGCGGACCGCGAGGGTCTCGATGGTGGCCACGGCCTGGGTGCGGGCGGTGCTCACGAGGCCGGCGACGCTGCCCACGACGGCGTCGGGGCGGACGGCCGCGGCGAGCGAACCGACGGAGGTGCGGGCGTGCTGCACGGTGCCGCGGGCGCGCTGGGCGGCCTCCTCGGCCCGGGTGCGGGCCTCCTTGGCGGCCAGGTCGACCTGGACCTGGGCCTCGCCCGGCAGGGCCTCGGCGCGGCTGCGCAGCTGCTCGACGACGGTCCGGGCCCGCTCGACGGCGAGGTCACCGGCGCCGACGGCGGCCAGCAGGACGGTCTTGTTCTGGACGGCGACGGTCTCGCCGTACTTCTTCAGGCTCTCGGTGGGGGTCATGCCGACTCCTCCTGGGTGCGGGACGGGGTGGTCCGGGGGGTGGCGGGCACGGGCCCGGCGGCCGCGTGCTCACGCACGTAGGTCTCGTACAGCTCCAGCAGCACGGCCCGGTGCCGCTCGGACAGGGCCGGGTCCGACCGGATCGCGGCGACCGTGTCGGGCGTGCCCGCCCGGCGGTCGAGGATCCCGGCCTGCTCGTAGAGCGTCTCGGCCGAGATCTCCAGGCCCTTCGCGATGGCGGACAGGATCTCCGCCGAGGGCTTGCGCAGCCCGCGCTCCACCTGGGAGAGGTAGGGGTTGCTGACCCCCGCCGCGCGGGCGAGTTCCCGGAGGGACACCCGGGCGGCGCTGCGCTGCTCCCGGATGAACTGGCCGACCTGCGAGCCGACCGCCGACACGTTGGACCGCTCGGTGGCGACCGTCCCCGCGACGTCGGCCGCGAGCTGGTCCACCTTCTCGCGGACGGTGGTCACCTGCCCGCGGACGAAGTTCCCGGGGTGCTGCACGTCCTCGACGCTAACCGCGGGTGCTAGCTGCTGCAAGCGCTCCGGCTAGCAGGCCGGGGTGAGGTCCGTCACGCCCGGCGCGCCGTCCTTGACCGGTGCCGCCCGGGACGTCTCAGCCCGTGAGCGCCGCCGCCGCGCGCACCTCGCCGACGACGCCGTCCCCTCCGCTGACCGCGGTGAGCGCCCACGGGGTGAGCAGCGCCGGGTCCACGCCGAGCCGGGCGAGCCCGGCGCAGAGGGCGGGGGTGCGGCCGCGGTCGCCGCCGTCGGCCAGCTTGAGGGCGACCGCGCCGCGCCCCGGGACGGCGGCCACGTGCACCCCGTCGGCCCCGCCCTTGACGAGGAGGCCCTCGACGGCGCGCATCAGGTCGGTGTCCTCCCGGCCGGTGCCGGCGACGAACCAGGGGTGCGCCCGCATGGCGTCGGCGACCGACCGCTCCGTCGTCCCGTCCGGCGCCTCGACGAGCGAGGACACCCCGCGGGCCAGCCCGGTGAGCGGCAGCGCGTGCTGGGGGGCACCGCACCCGTCGACCACGACGGCGGCGACCGGCGTGCCGGCGGCCTCGCCCAGCCGCGCCTCGACCGCCCGTTGCAGCGGGTGCCCGCGGTCGAGGTAGCCGGCGGTGGGCCAGCCGGAGGCGACGCAGGCCGAGAGCATCGCGGCGTGCTTGCCCGAGCAGTTCATCGCCAGGCGCTCCCGGGCCCGCCCGGCGGTCAGCCACCCGGCCCGGGTGGGCTCGGAGGAGGGCAGCGCCGGCGGGCAGCCCAGGTCGTCGGGGGTCAGGCCCGCGGCGGCCAGCATCCCGGCGACCAGGTCGCGGTGCGCGTCCTCGCCGGAGTGCGACCCGGCACCGATGGCCAGCTCCTCCCCCGACCGCGGCGCCCAGCCGGCGGCCAGCAGCGCGGTGGCCTGGACCGGCTTGTTCGCCGAGCGCGGCAGCACCGGGCGGTCGACGTCCCCCGCCGCGAAGCGCACCTGCCCGTCGGTGCCGACCACGACGAGCGCACCGCGGTGCACCGACTCCAGGAAACCCGAGCGCCAGACCTCCACCAGCACCGGCTCGTCCGGCCACCCGGCCGACGGCACCGGCGCCGACCCCGGGCTGGTCACCGTGGTCACGCCCGGCCTCCGACCAACGCTGGTCCGACCCGAGGGCCCGTCGCGGCCCCCTCCCGGGACCCGCGCCGAACCTGCGAGGCGTGGGGAGCAGGGGGTCCTCCCACCTTCATCAGTGCCGGGCCTCGGCGGCCAGCAGCGCGGCCACGTCGGCCTCGCCGTTGCGGTAGCGGCGGCCGAGCTCGGCGGCGAGAGCGTCCATGACCTGCTGGACGCCCCGGCGGCGCTCGGACAGCGAGACCTCGGCGGTGGCGAGCGCGCGGGCCGCCTGCTCGAGGTCGGTGCCGGAGAGGTCGGGCACCACGGCCGGGTCGACGCCCGGGGTGAGCGCGGCGACCCAGGCCTCGTAGGCCTCCGGGTCGGCCGGCTGCACCGTCTGGTGGCGGCCCAGGCCGTGCGCCGGCCCGCGGCCCTTCTCGGCGAGGATCTCCGGCAGCAGGTCCAGCAGCGAGCGGCCGTCGTCCTCGGCCCGCCGCTGCAGCTCGCGGCGCAGGATGTCCAGCCGCCCCTGCAGCAGCCGCCGGGTGTAGGAGAGGTTGACCTCCTCCTGCTCGGCCTGGCGGCGCAGCCGGCGGACGTCGGCCATCGGGCGCTGCACGGCGGCGCCCAGGAAGCCCGGGTCGAGCAGGGCGTCGACGGCGGCCCCGCCGGCGGGGGGAGTCGGGCGGGTCACGGTGTTGCCTCCACGGATGTGCGGGGGATGCCGAGCAGCGCCCGGGCCTCGGCGGGACCCAGCGGGGGGCGCTGGGCGATCCGCGCGAGCCCGGCCGCGCGGGCGACCAGCTGCGCGTTGTCGCGCACCGGCTCGCCGGGTGCGTAGGTCAGGGTGTCCTCCATGCCGACGCGCAGGTGACCGCCGGCCGCCAGCGCGGTGAGCATCACCGGCAGCGAGGTCCGCCCGACGCCGGTCGCGGCGAACGTGGCGCCGGGCGGCAGGAGGGGCAGGCAGGCGGTGAGCGCCTGGGCGGTGCCGGGCATGCCGCCGGGCACGCCCATGACCAGGTCGGCGTGCACGTGCCCCCCGTGCGGCGGACCGTGCCGGTCGAGCAGGCGGGCCAGCGTGGCGAGGTGGCCCAGGTCGAAGACCTCGTACTCCGGGACGATGCCGCGGTCCTGCATCCGCGTGTGCAGCTCGACGATGAGGTCCCACGGGTTGCTGAAGACGTCCCGGCCGAAGTTGACCGTGCCCAGGGACAGCGAGGCGGCGTCGGGGGCGGCGTCGAGGACGGCCAGCCGCGCGTCGAACGGGTCGCTGACCGCGCCGCCGGTGGACAGCTGCACGACCAGGTCGGTGGCCTCGCGCACGGCGGCGACCACCTCGCGGACGTACCCGAGGTCCAGCGTCGGCCGGGCCTGCGCGTCGCGGACGTGCAGGTGGACGACGGCGGCCCCCAGCGCCTGGCAGTCCCGCGCGGTGGCCACCACCTCCTCCACCGTCACCGGCAGCGCCGGCACGTCGGCCTTGGCCGACTCCGCACCCGTCGGCGCGACGGTGATGAGGGTGCCGGACGTCACCGCTGGATGGTCGCAGACCGGACGGCCCGGACCCGTTCGCGGGCCGCCGCCCGAGTGTCGTCCACCGCCGCGGGGAGGTCGTCCGGGTCGATCGCGGCCCGCGCCTCCCCCACGGCGAGCTCGGTGCCCGGGGTCACCGACTGCTTGACCAGCGCCAGCGCGACCACGCCGAGCTCGTGGTGCCGGACGGCGGTGCCGACGCGGCCCACGTCCCGGGCGCCGGCGCGCACGGGCGTGCCCGGGGCCGGTAGGTCCTCGCTGACCCCGTCGAGGTGCAGGAGCACCAGCCGGCGGGGCGGGCGGCCGAGGTTGTGCACGCGGGCCACGGTCTCCTGCCCGCGGTAGCAGCCCTTGTCCAGGTGGACGGCGCTGGTCAGCCAGCCGGTCTCGTTGGGGATGGTGCGGTGATCGGTGTCGACGCCCACCCGCGGCCGGCGGGCCTCCACCCGCAGCGCATCCCAGGCGTCCCGGCCGGCCGGGGTGGCGCCCGCGGCCAGCAGCGCGTCGGCGAGGGCGGCCAGCTCACCCCGCGGGACGAGCAGGTCGACGGCGTCCGCGCCGTCCCCGACCGGGGGCGTGCGCCGCAGCCAGCCCCCGCCCTCGCGGGGCACCACCTGCCACACCTCGCCGGGCACCGGGAGGCCGGCGGCGGTGAGGACGGCGTCGGCCTGCGGGCCGGCCAGCGTCAGCAGCGCCCGGTCGCCGGTGACCAGGGCGGGCTCCACGCGCAGCAGGAAGCGCATCCGGTCCAGGAACGCCAGCAGGGGCTCCCCGGCGCCGGGCTCGGTGTCGATCCAGGTGGTGCCGGCCAGGTCGGCGAGCACGAGGTGGTGCTCGACGTGGCCGTGCGGCGAGAGCAGCAGCGCCTCGGTGCCGGTGCCCTCGGCGAGCCGCTCCAGGTGCTGGGAGGTGAGGCTGTGCAGCCAGGTCAGGCGGTCCGCGCCGGGGACGGCGAGGACGTCCCGGTCGCTGCGGTCGACCAGCGCGGCCCCCTCGGCCAGGGCGCGCTGCTCGCGCAGCGGGTCGCCGTAGTGCGCGGCGACGGCACGGGAACCCGGGACGGACCCGCCCTCCACGGGGACGGCGCCCGGGCGGGCGAGCAGGGGTGAGCGGTTCATGGGGACTCCGATCCGGCGCGGTCCTGGCAGGCGCGGCACGTCCCCGACAGCGCGACGTGCCCCACGTCGAGCTGGAAACCGAGATCGGCGGCCAGACGTTCCGCCGCCGCGTCGAGGAGGGCGGGGTCGGCGGAGGAGATCTCCCCGCAGCCGGAGCAGACGACGTGCAGGTGCGGGTGCTCGGCGGCGTGGTAGATCGGCGCGCCCCGGCCCAGGTGGGTGTGCCACACGAGCCCGAGCCGCTCCAGCAGCTCCAGGGCGCGGTAGACCGTGGAGGTGTCGGGGGCGGCGCCGCCCGGCCCCGCCTCCTCGCGCAGCCGGGTCGCGATGGCCTCGGGGGTGGCGTGCTCGAGGGCGGCGACCGCGGCCAGCACCCGCTGGCGCTGGGTGGTCAGCCGCAGGCCGCGGGCGCGCAGGCGTTCGGCCAGCGGGGCGGCGAGCTCGGACGAGGGCGTGTCGGCCACACGTCGAGCCTAGGCCGGGAGCGGCCGGGCGGGGCTCAGCCGACCGGGGTCCGCGCCTGCGCGAGCGCCCGGCGCAGCGCGGCCAGGTAGGGGGCCGGGACGGCGTGCTCGCCCCGCGGCTCGAGGAATCCCGCGATCGTCGCGCCGGTGACCCCGGCGAAGGCCGCGGCCTCCGCGCCGAGGGCCCGCACGACCGGCGCCTGCCCCCACGCGGTGCTACCGGCCAGGTGCGCCATCGCGGCGGCGCTCTCCGCCCGCTCCCCGACGCAGTCGAACGGCTTCTCGGTCGCCCACAGCACGCGGAACCCGTCGACGAGCGAGGGGTCCTCCAGCGGGTTCCCGCCGAACATCGCCGCCGCCTCGGCCGGGGGGAGGAACACCGCGAAGCAGAGGAAGGTGAACAGGCACTTGTCGCAGTGCAGGCACCAGCGCTGCTCGGCCGGGCCGCCACCGGCCAGGCCCATGTGCCGCTGCGTGTAGGAGCGGTTGCACGAGAGGATCTCGCCGCGCAGGTCGGGCAGCGCGGCCACCGCGGCGACCGTGGCCAGCTCCGACAGCTGCCGGGTGAGGCTGAAGTAGCCGACGCCGACCTCGGCCGCGGCCGCGGCGAACAGCCGCTCGAACTCGTAGGACTTCGAGTACTGGTGGTTCACCCGGGCGCCGTCGACCTCCATGGTCTCCTCGTCGGCGGAGCGCTCGTTGGCGAACACGACCGGGTCGAAGCCGCCGAGGACGGCGACCAGCGTGGCGATGGCCGAGTTGATGGCGGTCACCGGCACGTGGCCGTTGAGCCCGCCGGCGCGGGTCCGCTCGGCCAGCAGGGGGTCCAGCCGGCGGCGGACGCCGAGCAGCGGGACGCCGGCGGCGGCCGTGACGTCGCGCTGGGCGTCGGTGGGGTTCACCGCCAGCGCGGTCGCCGGGGTGACGACCACGAGCGCCAGCGCGGAGTCCTTCCCCCCGCCGACCGGGAGCAGCGCCCCCGAGCCGCCCGGGGCCGCCGCGGGCAGGACGTCGCCGCGCGTGCCGGCGTCGACGGCCACCTCGTGCGGCACCGGCAGCCGGTTGACCGCGGCGAACTCGCCGAGACCGTGGGTGTACGCCGCCTCGGCCACGGCGAGCTGGGCCTCGGTCAGCGGCCGGGTGACCGTCACCCGGCCGGGCGCGCGCAGCTTGTAGTAGCTGGTCCCCATGACCAGGTGCACCAGGTCGAGCGCCGCCTCGAGCCGGGCCGGGTCGGGCGCCGTCCCCAGCAGGGCGGGGTCCAGGGTCAGCCGCTCGGTGAACTCGTCGTCGCCGAGCCGGTAGGAGAAGGTGGCCTCGCCGGTCGCCGGGTCCAGCGCCCGCGTCGTGAGGACGAAGGCTCCCGGGGCGACGGCACCGGGAACCGCGGCACCGGGGGCGACGGCACCGGGAGCGACGGCACCGGGGGCGACGGCGTCAGACACGCTCGGCCCCGGCGGCGAGGACGATCTGCTCATAGCTGTCGGCCAACTCCTCGTAGTTGCGGTACCGGTTGTAGCTGGGGGCGCCCGGCGACAGCAGGACGACCCCACCGGGCGGCGTCGTCCGCACCGCCTCGGCGACGGCCTCGGCCAGCCCCGCGGTCTCGGTGACCGGCGCGGGCAGCCCGGCCGCGGCCGCGGCGGTGCGGAGCTCGGCGGCCAGCCGGGCGCCGGTGTCGGGGACGGTCACCACGCGCACCTCGCCGCCGCGGGCGACCACCGAGCGGGCGAGGTCGCCGTAGTCCAGGCCGCGGTCCTGGCCGCCGGCGACGAGGGTCACCGGCCGCCCGGGGAAGGCGTCGAGCGCGGCGAGCACCGACACCGGGGTGGTGCTGAGCGTGTCGTCGACGAAGGTCACGCCGTCGCGCACCGCGACCGGGGCCAGCCGGTGGGGCAGCGCCCGGAACGCGGCCACGGCCGCGCGGACGTCGTCCCCGTGCGCGGCCAGGTCGGTGCCGGCGAGCACCGCGGCGGCCAGCGCGACGTGCAGGTTGGCCACGTTGTGCAGGCCGGGCAGGTGCCCGGCCGGGAAACCGGCCAGCAGGTCCGCCGGCACGACCGCACCGGGGTCGACCAGCTGCGCCGGGTCGAGGTGGTGCAGGGCGGTCTCCCGGGCCTGCGGGGCGACCACCACGGTGCCGGGGCCGCAGCCGGCGAAGACGTGCAGCTTGTCCCGGTAGTAGGTGGCGACGTCCCCGTGCCAGTCCAGGTGCTCGGGCGCCAGGGACGTCACCGCGCCCCAGCCGCGGAAGTCGTCGACCGCGGCGGCCTGGTAGCTGGAGACCTCGACGACCAGCGTCGTGCCGTCGCCGACGGCGCCGTCGAGCAGGACGTCGAGCAGCGGGGTGCCGATGTTGCCGGCGTGCACCGCCGGCCGGCCCGCGGCCGTCAGCACGGCGGCGGCCAGGGCGCTGGTGGTGCTCTTCCCCTTCGTGCCGGTGACGCACAGGGTGGGGACCGAGCGCGCGCCGAACTCGGCCAGCGCCAGCGCGGTGCCGGAGGTGACGGTGGTGGCGGCGGCCAGCGCCCGTGCGTCCGCGCGGTAGGGGCTGATGCCCGGGGAGCGGACCACCACCTCGCACCCGGCCAGCGCGCCCGCGTCGGTGCCGGCCTCGACGTCCGCGGGCAGCCCGGTGGGCGGGACGGCGTCGACCACCAGGACCGCCGCGGCGCCGGCGGCGCGGGCGGCGCGCACCGCGGCCCGGCCCTCGCGTCCGTGCCCCCAGACGCCGACCCGCCGGCCGGCGAGGGCGGCGAGCCTCACCGGTGGCGAGTAGCGGGACGGGCGGTCACGGCGCCCACTGTACGGAGGAGGCCCCTCGACGACCGGCGACCGCGGGGGGTGCCCGGTAGAGTCGGGCGCGGTGCGCCGGGAAGTCTGGTCGGCAGCGTCCTGACCGACCCCGGACCCCCCACCTGGAGCCGCGCCATGACCAACCCCACCCGTACCCCGCGGCTGTTCGGCCGGGGCTCCTGGACCGAGGCCAGCCGCATCGCCTCGGTCCTGCGCAAGGAGACCGTCGGCGGCGCGCTGCTGCTCGTGGCGGCGGCCATCGCCCTCGTCTGGGCCAACTCGCCCTGGTCGGAGAGCTACGAGGCGCTGCGCGACACCGAGGTGGGGCCCGAGGCGCTGCACCTGGACCTGTCGCTGGGTACCTGGGCCGCCGACGGCCTGCTGGCCATCTTCTTCTTCGTCGCCGGCCTGGAGCTCAAGCGCGAGTTCGTGGCCGGCGACCTGCGCGACCCCCGGCGGGCCGCCCTGCCGGTGGCCGCCGCGATCGGCGGCATGGCCGTGCCGGCGCTCTTCTTCGTGCTGATCAACCTGAACGGGGCGGAGGGTGCGCTGCGCGGCTGGGCCATCCCGGCGGCGACCGACATCGCCTTCGCGCTCGCCGTCCTCGCGGTGATCAGCACCCACCTGCCCAGCGCGTTGCGCACCTTCCTGCTCACCCTGGCGGTGGTCGACGACCTCCTGGCGATCGTCGTCATCGCCGTCTTCTACACCGCGTCCCTGGCGGTGGCCCCGCTGCTGCTGGCGCTGATCCCGCTGGCGCTGTTCGGCTTCCTCGTGCAGAAGCGGATCCGGTCGTGGTGGCTGCTGCTCCCGCTGGCCGCCGTCACGTGGGTGCTCGTGCACGAGTCGGGCGTGCACGCCACGGTGGCCGGGGTCCTGCTGGCCTTCACCGTCCCGGTGGTGCGCAGCGAGGCGGCCGGCGGCCCCGGCGCCGGCCCGGGCCTGGCCGAGCACTTCGAGCACCGGATCCGCCCGCTGTCGGCCGGCGTCGCCGTCCCGGTCTTCGCCTTCTTCTCCGCCGGGGTGACCATCGGCGGGCTGGCCGGGCTCACCGAGTCGATCACCGACAGCGTCGCCGTCGGCATCATCGTCGGCCTGGTCGCCGGCAAGGCGATCGGCATCACCGCGGCCACCTGGCTGGTCTCCCGGTTCACCCGCGCCGAGCTGGACGAGAACCTCGGCTGGCCCGACGTCGTCGGGCTGGCCCTGCTCGGCGGGATCGGGTTCACCGTCTCCCTGCTCATCACCGAGCTGGCCTACGGCATCGAGTCCGAGACCTACGACCACGCCAAGGTCGGCATCCTCGGCGGCACCCTGCTGGCCGCCCTGCTGGCCACGGTCATCCTCCGGCTGCGCAACCGCCGGTACCGGCGGATGTTCGAGGAGGAGCAGATCGACCGCGACCACGACGGGATCCCGGACGTCTACCAGACCGAGATGGTCGACGACGTCGCCGACCACGACCCGGACTGGAAGGGCGCTCCCCCGCCCGGGCGCACGGTCCGCGATTCCGCCGAGAGCTGACGCAACCGCGTTGCCCCGCTCCCCGGCGGGACGTACCGTCGGGGTACACGGGAGAGGAGGTGGTCCGAACAATTGCATGCTTATCGGACTCGTGAGGTGGCTGTCCGCTAGCCGCCGTCCAGATGGGCCGCCCGTCCGGTGTGGAAGCCGGACGACGGCATGATCGCCCGTCCGTCGACCGGCGGCGAGCGAGAACCGGACAGTCACCCGACCCCCGGGCTGCCGACCGTTGTCCAGTCGGCCCGCGTGCGACTCGCAGGAGGCGCCGCGGAGCGGCCCGGGGGTTGTCCGTTTCCCGGGGAGGTCCCGTGCCGTTCGCCGGGCGCCCCGTCGAGGCGGACGTCTCCCCCGGCGCGTGGCTCTGCGGCCCGCTCGCCGGGCAGGCCGGCACCGTGGCCGCCCTCCTCCCGGCCGGGTTCGAGGCGCACGCCCGGGTGCTGCACCCCGCCGTCCGCTACGCGGGGGACGACGACGTCGAGGTCCGCTGGAGCACCGTGGCCGCGGCCAACGGCCGGGTCGCCCACCCCGGCATGCAGTGGGCCGCCGTCACCGGCGCCTGGGACTACGTGAGCGCCGACAGCCAGCCCCCGCTGTGGGACGCCGCGCCCGCCGACGGGCACCTGCCCGAGCCGGTCGCCGTCCGGCTGGCCGCCGTGCTGGCCCGGCACACCACCACCCCGGACGACTGCTTCTTCGGCCTCTGGCACGGCTTCGGCTTCGTCACCGCCGCGGCGCCCACCCTCGTGCTGCCGCACCGCGAGTACTGGCTGGTCCGCGGCCCGGTGGGGACGGCCGCGGCCAACCTCGCCGACGAGCCCTCCGAGCAGAGCGCCAACCTGTGGTGGCCGGCGGACCGGGCCTGGTGCGTGGCCACCGACATCGACCTCATGAGCACCTACGTGGCGGCCGGCGCCCGCTGCGTGGCCGAGCTGCTCGACGACGACGTCCTCGAGGTGGTGCCCGCCGCCCCCGGCGACCCCGTGGGTCCGGACTCCGACGCGGTGAACCCGCCCCCGGCCTGAGGTCCGCCGCCGGGGTGCCTCAGGGCCGCAGGACCACGCCCTCGGCCGCGGTCCGGACGACGAGCGCCTCGTCCCGCGGCTGCACCGCGGTGACCGTCTGCCCGAACGGCAGGGGGTCGAGCGGGACGAGGATCGACAACCGCTCGGCGAGGAGCAGCTCGGTGCCCTCCGGCGCCGCCCCGGTCTCCACGGCGGTGGGCTCGACGACGAGCGACCCCGCCTCGGCCCCCAGCCGCGCCCGGGCCGCGACGTCGTAGCTGCCGCCCAGCGCCTGCACGGTTCCCGACAGGCGGACCTCGCCGTCGCCGGCGGGGGAGAACCGGAACGGCCGCCCGGTGAACTGCAGGTACCGGTCGAGGTCGGCGTAGCGCAGCCGGGCCTCCTGCACCGCCGCGTCGACGACCACCGCGTCCGCCTCCTGCAGCAGCAGGTCGTGCAGCGGCACGCGCACGCCGGTGAGCTCGGCCCGCGTGGACTCGATGCGGAGCGGACCGTTGGACAGCCCTCGCACGGTCACCTCGACGGAGTCGTAGCGACCGCGCAACGCCTGCAGCAGGAACAGCCCGCCGCCGACCCGGACCTCCGGCCGGGCCGTGACGCCGGTCGCCTCCTGCACCTCGTCGGCCACCAGGCTCTCGGCGGCCCGCCGGGCCACCGCGTCGGCGCCCCACAGCAGCGCGGCGGTCCCGACGAGCGTCACGAGCAGCAGGACGGCCACCTGCTGTCGCCGTCCCGCCCGACCGCTCACCGGGCTCCCCCGGCGGACAGCACGGCGGGCTCGGCCCCGCCCCCCTCCGGCGCGGCAGGAAGCCGCTCCCCGGTCCTGACGCGCCGGTTCGGCCAGCTCCCCGCCGAGCCGAGCAGCGTGAGCACGGCGGGGGTGAGCACCGGCCGGATGAGGAACGTGTCGATGAGCAACCCCACGGCCATCGTGAAGGCCACCTGCCGGAACAGGCCCAACGGGATGATCGCCACCATCGCGAAGGTGGCCGCCAGGATGACCCCCGCCGCGCTGATCGCCCGGGCAGTGGCGGGCATCGCGACGGTGATGGCCTCCCGCAGCGGCCGGCGGGTGGCTTCCTCCCAGATCGAGCCCACGGCGAACACGTTGTAGTCCGAGCCCAGCGCCAGCAGCAGCACCGCGGTGGTGAAGGGGGCGAAGAAGATCAGGCCCGGGTCGCCGAGCAGGCCCTGGAAGACCACGGTGGTCAGCCCCAGCGCCGCGGCCACGCCGAGCGCGCTGCAGGCCAGCAGGGCGAGCGGGGCGAGCAGGGCGCGGAGGTAGAGGGCGAGGATGACCAGCTCGACGACGAGCGCGGCCACCAGGATGCGGGTGAGGTTGCTGCGGGTCAGCTCCGCCAGCTCGGCGGCGATCGCGGTCTGGCCGCCCACGCCGACGGTGACGTCGTCCAGGCCGGACTCGGCGGCGAGGGCGTCGACCCGCTCCTGCAGCAGCCCCACGTCGTCGATCGCCGGCGCGCCGAGGGGGTCGCTGTCGAGGACGACGACGAAGCGGGCCGCGTCCCCGTCCTCGGACAGCACCAGACCGAACTCGTCGTCCAGGGGGTTCGTCGCCGGGCCGAGCACGGCCGCCACGCCCTCCTGGCGCTCCAGGGCGGCCTGGAGCCGCTCCAGCGCCGCCCGGTCCGCGGTGATCCCCTCCCCCTCGACGAGGACCTCGGTGGGCGCCACGATCCCGCGCACCCCGGACTCCGCGAGCACCTGCGCGCCGACCTTCACCGGGTCGTCATCGGGCAGCTCGCTGGTGAAGGACACGTCGATGCGCATGTCCTGGAGCGGCAGCGCGGCGATCGCCAGGGCCGCCACGCTGAGCACCAGCGCCACCGCGGCGCCGGTCCGGGTGGCGACCGCGGCAGCCAGCGAGCGGGTGACCCGGCTGGGTCCCCGCCCGACCGCAGCCACCGGGTCGCGCCCCGCGAGGCCGAGGAACAGCCGGGAGCCGAGGATCGCCATGACCGCCGGCACCAGCGTCAGGGACACCGCCACGCCGACGAGGACGGTCAACGCCAGCGCTGGTCCGAAGGCCCGGAACAGCTGGAAGTCGGCCACCAGGAGCGCCGCGGTGCCGGCGGCCACCGTCGTGCCGGCGACGGCCACGATCGGCCCCTCCGTGAGCACCGTGGACCGGGCGGCGTCCAGCCGGTGCTGGCCGCGGCCCAGCGCCCGGCGGAAGCCGGAGAAGAAGAGCACGCAGTAGTCGGTGACCACACCGATCAGGAGCGCCGCGACCAGTGGGCGCAGCTGCTCGGGCAGCGCGAAGTCGAACCTCGCCGCGGCGCTGTCGAGCACCCGGACCGCGACGAAGTACCCCAACGCGGCCGTCAGCAGCACCACCAGCGGTGCGATGACCGAGCGGAAGGTGATCGCGACGACGACGGTGATGAGCGCCAGGGTGGCGATCTCGAAGAGCCGCAGCCGCGACTCCAGGTGCTCGCCCTGGCTCGCCTGAGCCGGCACGATCCCGGTCACGAACGTCTGCACACCGGGCTGGTTGGTGAAGTGCGAGGCGTACTGCCGGGCCCGCGCGGTCGACTCGTCGAAGCCGGTCCGCGGGGAGGAGTAGAGGTAGGTCACCGCGGTGTCGGCCGACCGGGTGGGCACCGGCACCGCCCCGATGATCTGCCCGGTGCCCGGCGGGACGTTCCCCTCCAGGTAGGCCTGGGTGTGCGCCAGCGCCCAGAGCGCGACGTCGGCCTGGGTGAGCGGGTCCAGCCCGTCCGGGTCGTGGATGACGACCGCGGTGTCCGACAGCACCGGGACCCGGAACAGGTCGGCCGAGCGCTGCTGGACCGCCGCGGCCTCGCTGTCGGGCGGCAGCAGGCTGCCGATGTCCCCGCCGCCCCCGTTGCCACCGGACGAGGGGAGCACCGTGGCCAGGACGGCGCCGGCCAGCCAGGCGACCAGGACCAGCCACCGGCCGCGCACCACGATCCCGCGCAGCAACCGCCCGACCGCGCCCAGGGGGCGCACGCGACGCCGGCCCGCCGGGGCAGGGTCGGGTCGTGCGGGCACCGCGGACCTCCCGTCGTGGCCCACGCCCGGAGCCACGCGGCGGTGACTACCCCGCTCCCCGCCCGGGTAGTGCTCGGCCTGCCGGATGCAGGGAGAGGGCGGCGATGGCCGAGCGCAGCGGGGCAGCACAGGCCGAGCGCAGCGGGGCGACGGCGGACGGGAGCGGCGGGGCAGCGGCATCCCGGCGCGGCCTCCTGGGCGCGGCCCGCTCCGGCCTGCTCGTGGCCGTGGCCCTGGTGGTCGGGCTCGTCGCCGGCGCGCTCGCGGGGTCGCTGCTGCAGGAGCCGCCCTCGCCGTCGGTCCCGCCGTCCTCGTCGGCCGGGTCCGGCGGGGTGCCCGGCGGGGACCTGCCGCCCGGGGGCCCCGGCGCGCGGTTCCAGGTGAACGACGCCTGCCTGGGGGCGCTCAACGCCGCCCAGGACGCCTACCTCGCCGTCGACGAGCTCGGCCGCGCGGCCATGGACCTCGATGCGGCCCGCCTCGACGAGGTGGTGCGCCGCCTGCAGCCGGTGCAGACCCAGCTGGAGGCCGACCTCGAGGCCTGCCAGGTGACCACCGCGGTGTCCGGCGGCCGGCAGCCCTCGCCGGACGACCCGGCCGCGCCCCCGTCCGGCGAGCCGGCGGACTGACCGGCGGCGGGGCCCGGCGGGCCACGGCGCCGGGGCGGGGTCAGAGGACGGCGAGCTCCGCGGCCAGGTCGTCGAGGCCGAGCGAGCCCTGGGACAGCGCCGCCATGTGCCAGGCCCGCAGGTCGAAGGCCGCTCCCCGCGCCCGCCGCGCGGCCTCCCGGCCCTCGAGCCAGGCCCGCTCGCCGAGCTTGTAGCTGATCGCCTGCCCGGGCAGCCCGAGGTAGCGGACCAGCTCGCTGTCCAGGAACGCCGGGTCGCGGCCGCAGTTCTCGCCGAAGAACGCCCGGGCCAGCTCCGGCGTCCACGGCTCGCCGCGCGCCTCCGCGACGACGCCCTCGGCGTCGTCGGGCACCGGCAGGCGCAGGTGCATGCCGATGTCCACGACCACCCGGACGGCCCGCATCTGCTGCGCGTCGAGGTAGCCCAGCCGGTTGCCGGGGTCGGTCAGGTGGCCCAGCTCGTCCATCAGCCGCTCGGCGTAGAGGGCCCAGCCCTCGACGTTCGCGCCGACCGACCCCAGCGAGGTCTGGTAGGTCGACAGCTGCCCGGAGACGTGGACCCACTGGGCGAGCTGCAGGTGGTGGCCCGGGACCCCCTCGTGGTACCAGGTGCTGACCAGGTCCCAGAGCGGGAACCGCTCCCGGCCGAGCGTGGGCAGCCAGGTCCGGCCGGGCCGGGAGAAGTCCTGCGCGGGGCGGGTGTAGTAGGGCGCTGCGGCGCTGCCCGGCGGGGCGATCATCGCCTCGACCCGGCGGACCGGTTCGGCCAGGTCGAAGTGCGTCCCGTCCAGCTCCTCGATCGTGCGGTCCATCATCGCCTGGAGCCGCTCGCGGACGGCCTCGACGCCCTCGACCGCCTCGCCGTGGACGTCCAGCCACCGCATGGCCTCCATCGGGGAGGCGCCGGGCACGACCTCCTCGGCCGCCGCCCGCTGCTCGGCCAGGATCCGCTGGTGCTCGGCCCAGCCCCAGGCGTAGGCCTCCTCCAGCCCGCGGTCCCGACCCAGGTCCGAGCCGGTCCAGCGGCGGGCGGCCAGGGCGTAGCGCTCCCGTCCGACGGCGTCCGGCGTCCCCTCGGCCCGGGGTGCGTAGCGGTCGCGCAGGAAGTCGCGGACGTCGGCGACCGCCTGGTCGGCCGCGGCCGCCGCCGCGTCCAGCTCACCGCGCAGCGACTCCGGCCCGGCCGCGGCGAACCGGCCGTAGAACGGGCCCTGCAGCCACTCGCCGAGCTGGCCGACGACGGTGCCCACCTGGCGCGGCGCCACGAGCAGGCCGCGCCGCGCGCCCTCCTCGAGCGCCGCGCGGAACCCGCGGTAGGCCTCGGGGACCCGCGCCAGGCGACGGGCGACGACCGCCCAGTCGTCCTCCGTCGCGGTCGGCATGAGCATGAAGACCTGGCGGATCGAGTGCACCGGGCTGAACAGGTTGGACAGCGCCCGCAGCCCCTCCCCCGCGTCGTGGGCGGCCAGCTCGGCGCCCAGCCGCTCGCGGAGCAGCCGGGCGCAGCGCCGCTCGACCGGGTCGTCGTCCAGGGCCGGGTCCTCGGCCAGCAGGCGGTCGAGGTCGGCCAGGGTGCGCCGGGCGAGGTCGGCCTCGGCCTCGAGGCCGGCCGGGCCGGGGTCGGGCAGCCGGTCGTCCCCGGGCCGGGTGCCCAGCGAGGTCGCGACGACCGGGTCGAGGTCGCAGACGGCGTCGACGTACCGGTCGGCGAGCGCCCGCGGGGTGGCCGGACGCGGCGGGGTGCTCACCGCAGCCGCTCCAGCCGGGCGGACATGGTGGGGCGCAGCGGCTGGTCGGTGCCGGCGCGGTCGATGGCGTACATGAGCGCGCCGTCGACGATGCCGTAGAGCCGGACGGCGCGGGCCACGTCGGGGGCCTCCGGCGTCCGCGCCACGACGTCGCTGGCCAGCTCCCAGCTGGTGGTCGTCCGGGCCCGGCCCACGTAGATCTCGACCAGGCCGTCGGGCGCGGCGACCAGCAGCTCGACGTCGTCGGCGCCGCGGGGCCGCCAGAACCCGGACTCCCGGTCGGCCGGCCCGACGACCTGCCCGTCGTCGGTGAGCCGCCAGGACCGCGCCTCGTAGGCGAGGAAGCCGCGGCCGTCGTGGCTGAACCGCATCCACTGCCCGAACCGGTGGTCGCCCTCCGCCCCGGCGGCCTGGCCCTCACCGTGCCACTCGCCGAGCAGCGGGAGCAGGGCCAGCAGGTCGTCGGAGACGTCCGGGCCGGAGCGGACGTCGACGGTGTCCGGGACCGGCAGCTCGGTCGGGGCGCTCACCGCCGCACCCCGCGCGGCCGCCGGGCCAGGCGCGCGGCGGCGTACCCGCTGCCGAGGGCGCCCAGCGCGGTCAGGGCGACGAGGACCCAGGCTGCAACCATGCGCCCCACCGTAGGTCCGCCTCCCCTCAGGCGGGCACCCGAGCCCCGGAGGTGGCGCCGGCCGCGGTGGCGGTGGCGGTGGCGGTGGCGGTGGCGGTGACGACCTCCTCCCACGGCGTGGGGGTCAGCCCGAAGGTCGCGGTCGTCCCCGCCGCGTCGACGACGTACTCCTGGTCGAACTGGTGCCGCACCGCGACGATCTCGCGCATCACCGGCACCGCCAGGCCGACGGCGCGCAGCACCGGCCACGGGATCCCGCTGACCCGCGCCGGGGGTGCGCTCATGGCCGCGGCCAGGTCGGTCAGCGCCTGCCGCTGGGATCGGGGCGGCGCGCTGGGCACGTGCCACGCGCGGCCGAGGGCGCGGTCGTCGGTGCCGAGGGTCACCAGGGTCGCGGCGACGTCGGGCAGGTAGGCCCAGCTGCGCGGGACGTCGGGATCGCCGACGACCCACGCCCGGCGCCCGCGCCGGAGGGTGTCGAGCTGGCGGACCAGGTGCGAGTGGGCCGCCGGCACCTGGGGGCCGACGAAGTCCGCGGCACGGGCCTCGGTGACCCGCACCCGGCCGGCCTCGTGCGCGGCGAGCGCGTCACGCCACATGGCCAGCCGGACCCGGCCCTTGACGTCGGTGGCGGCGAGCGGGCTCGCCGGGGTCATGGGACCCGCCGGGCGGCCGTAGACGTACAGGTTGCCCATCGTCACCAGCCGGGCACCGGTGCGCTCGGCGGCCGTGAGCAGCGCCGCCGCGACCGGTGGCCAGTCGGTCGGCCACCGGGAGTAGGCGGGGTTCACGGCGTTGTAGACCGCCACCGCACCGCGCGCGGCCGCGGTCAGCGCCCCGGCGTCCGCGGCGTCGACCGCCCGGTGCTCCACGCGGTCGGTCGAGGTCCCACCGCTGCGGGACAGCACGCGGACGCGGTGGCCGCGGCCGGCGAGAAGCTCGGCGGTGGTGCTGCCGACGGGGCCCTTGCCGACGACGACGTGCAGATCGGGGGTGCGGGACATGCGGCTCTCCTCCGTGCGACGGGCGTTCCGTTTCGAGAGCAGTGCTCTCGCAACACCGACCGTGCCGCACACCCGGTTCACTGTCAAGAGCGCTGCTCTCACTTGCGTGCACCGCTCGCGCACGCCACCCTGGAGGCATGCCACCCACCGTCCGCGAGCGCGTGCGCGCCGAGTTCACCGCCGAGATCACCGCGGCCGCCCGGCGCCAGCTCGCCGAGGTCGGCGCCGCCGGCCTGTCGCTGCGCGCGGTGGCCCGGGAGCTGGGCGTCGCCTCGTCCGCCCTGTACCGCTACTTCGCCGGTCGCGACGAGCTGCTGACCCGGCTGATCATCGACGGGTACGACGGGCTCGGATCCGCCGCCGAGGCCGCGGACGACCCGACGGCGCCCCCCTACGCGCGGTGGATGGCCGTGTGCCGGGCGGTGCGCGCCTGGGCCCGCACCCACCCCCACGAGTACGCGCTGCTCTACGGCTCCCCGGTCCCCGGGTACCGGGCACCCCGCGACACGGTTCCGGCCGCCTCCCGGGTCGGCCTGGTGATGGGCCGGGTGCTCGGGGACGCCGCCCGCGCCGGCCTGCTCCCCGAGGCCGCCGGCGTGCCGCGCGACCCGACCCTGGTCAGCGACGACGCGGTGGCCGTGCTGGGCGGCGAGCACCCGGCCCTGGACGACGCCGTCCGGGTCCGGGCGCTGCTGGCCTGGAGCTCGCTCTACGGGACGATCAGCTTCGAGCTCTTCGGCCACTTCGTGGGCACGGTCGAGGACGCCGACCGCTTCGCCGAGGCCGCGATGGGCGAGCTCGCGGGGCTGCTCGGGCTCCGGCCGCAGCCGCCCACCGGGTGAGGCCGCCCGCCCGGTGCGGCAGGCTGGAGGGCCGGACCCGGGTGCACCGGAGAGGGCGGAGGGCGGAGCGATCGACGAGCTGGTCGGACGGCAGGTGCAGGACCTCGCGGCCCGCCGCTCGGTCGAGGCGGAGCTCGCCCGGACCCTCGTGCGCTACGAGCGCGTGCTCGCCAACGTCGCCGACGGCATCTACGGCCTGGACGCCGCCGGCCGCGTGGAGTTCGTCAACCCCGCGGCCGTGCGGATCACCGGCCACCCCGCCGCCCGGCAGCGCGGCCTCGACCAGCACGGGCTGATCCACCACTCCCACCCCGACGGCACGCCGTACGCCCGCGAGGACTGCCCGGTGTGGCGGGCGCTCGCCACCGGCCGCACGGTCGCGGCGGACTCCGAGGTGTTCTGGCGCAGCGACGGCACCCCCGTACCGGTCGAGCTGATCGCCGTCCCGACCGTGGAGGAGGGCGCCGTCACCGGCGTCGTCGTCTCCTTCCGCGACCTCACCGAGCGGCTGGCCGCCGCCCGGCAGACCGCCGAGCTGCGCCGCCTCGAGGAGCGCACCGCCGCCGAGCGGGCGCTGTCGGACCGGCTGCAGCAGGCGCTGCTGACCCCACCCCCGGAGCCCGACCACCTGCAGGTCGCGGTGCGCTACCGGCCGGCGACGCGCGGGGCCCAGGTCGGGGGCGACTGGTACGACGCGTTCCTGCAGCCCGACGGCGCCACCGTGCTGGTCGTGGGCGACGTCGTCGGGCACGACAGCACCGCGGCGGCCGCCATGGGGCAGCTGCGCGGCCTGCTGCGCGCCCTGGCCTACGACGACGACGCGCTCCCGTCGGCCACGCTCCGGCGGGCCGAGCGCACCGCCCTGGGCCTGGGCGTGAGCAGCCTGGCGACCGCCGTCCTCGCCCGCGTCGAGCGCCACCCGGACGCGCCGGCCGCCGGCCGCCGGGTGCTGCGCTGGAGCAACGCCGGCCACCCACCGCCGCTGCTGCTGGCCCCCGACGGCAGCAGCACCGTGCTGGCCACCCGGCCGGAGCTCATGCTCGGGGTGGACCCCGACGCCCTCCGCACCGACCACGCCGCCGACCTGCCCGACGAGCACACCCTGCTGCTGCTCACCGACGGCCTGGTCGAGCGCCGGGGGGCCGACCTGGACCAGGGCACCGCGGAGCTGCGCGCAGCCCTGCGCGACCTGGGCGGCGCCCCGCTCGACGAGCTCTGCGACACGCTGCTGGGGCGCCTGGTGCCGCGGGACGGCGCCGACGACGTCGCGCTGGTCGCCGTCCGCGCCCACCCGGAGGACCGCCCCCGCCCCCCGGAGGCCGGCCCGGAGCGCCTGCCGCCCCGGGCCGGGTGACCCCGGACGCGGCAGCGCCCCCCTCGCACGGGCGAGGGGGCCGCTGCCGCGACGCTGCGGAGGAGGCGGTCCTCAGGCGATCGCGACGGTGGTCTCGTTGAGGCCGACGTCGGCGCTGAGCAGCCGCTCCCCCCGGCCGACCGGGGCCAGCGAGCGGAGCTTCCACTCCCCGGGGGCGGCGAAGAAGCGGAACTCACCCTCGGGGCTGGTCACCACCTCGGCGGTGAACTCGTCGGTGGCGTCCAGCAGCCGGACGTAGGCGCCGGCGACCGGGGCGCCGTCGTGCCACACCGAGCCTTGGATGACCGTCTGGGTGGTCAGGTCGACCCCGGCGAGGCCGCCGCCCTGCTTGGGCGCACCGCACATGTTCAGGCCCCCTTCTCGATCGGGACGCCGACCAGCGAGCCGTACTCGGTCCAGGAGCCGTCGTAGTTCTTGACGTTCTGGTGGCCGAGCAGCTCGCGCAGCACGAACCAGGTGTGGCTCGAGCGCTCGCCGATCCGGCAGTAGGCGATGGTGTCCCTGGAGGTGTCGAGCCCGGCGTCGGCGTAGAGCTTGGCCAGCTCCTCGTCGCTCTTGAAGGTGCCGTCCTCGTTGGCCGCCTTGCTCCACGGCACGTTGACCGCGGACGGGATGTGGCCGGGCCGCTGCGCGCCCTCCTGGGGCAGGTGCGCCGGGGCGACCAGCTTGCCGGCGAACTCGTCGGGCGAGCGGACGTCGACCAGGTTCTTGGCGCCGATGGCGGCGACGACCTCGTCGCGGAAGGCGCGGATCGAGGTGTCGGCCTCCTTGGCGACGTACTGGGTGGCAGGGCGCTCGACGGGGTCCTCCGACAGCGGCCGGCTGTCGAGCTCCCACTTCTTGCGGCCACCGTCGATCAGCTTCACCTGGTCGTGGCCGTAGAGCTTGAAGTACCAGTAGGCGTAGGCGGCGAACCAGTTGTTGTTGCCGCCGTAGAGCACCACGGTGTCGTCGTTGCCGACGCCCTTGGCCGACAGGAGCTGCTCGAACTGCTCCTTGCTCACGAAGTCGCGGCGCAGCGGGTCCTGGAGGTCGGTCTTCCAGTCCAGCTTGACGGCGCCCTCGATGTGGCCCTTGTCGTAGGCGCTGGTGTCCTCGTCGACCTCGACGAAGACCAGGCCGGGCTGGCCGATGTGCTCCTGCGCCCAGTCGGCGGAGACGAGCACGTCGTTGCGGCTCATGGGGGGTGTTCCTCCCTGCGGATCGGTTCGGTCGGGCGGTGCGGATGAGGGGTGGTGCCGATCAGGTGGTGCCGACCGGGGTGGCGGTGGCGCTTCCCCGGGGTCCCGCGGCCGGGGCGGTGCGCCGGCCGGGGGACGTCCCGCCGCGGGCCCGGGCGGGCACGGCGGGGCGCCCTGTGCGCTGCGGGGACATCGGCGGAGGGCCTCCGGACGGCGATCGGGGCACGTCTGGGCGGGCCGGGGCTCGCCCTCAGCCGGCCGGACACAGGCAGCTGCCGACGCGGCACAGGTCCACTGCGCGGCGCGAGGTCAGCAGGATGCCCACGCTGCGAGCCTAACCGATGCGCCGGCGGGTCCACCCTCGCGGACCGGGACCGGACGGACCCGCCCGGCCGTTCAGCCGCTGAGCACGGTGTTCGTGGCCACCACGCTGACGACGACGCCGTCGGCGGCCGGGCGGACGCCGGTCAGCTCCAGCCCGAACGGCAGCGCCTCGATGGGGTAGCGCAGGTCCAGCAGGTCGCTGGCCCGGTCGACGAGGAAGCCGGGTAGGCCGACACCCGCCCCCGCGGCCTCGTCCACGTCGACGACCAGGTCGTCGCCGTCCAGCGACACGGTGCCCACCGCGGTCAGCGGCAGCTCCTGCCCGGCCAGCTCGACGGTGCGGGTGATCCGCAACCCGTCCCCCTCGCGCTCCAGCGTCGTCCCCGGCCCGAGCTGGTCGGAGAGCAGCGCGTAGGAGAGCGTGGCGGTGCCGTCGACCCGCTCGACGGGCACCTCCTGGACCGCGCCCCCGAGGACGTCGGACAGCGGCACCTGCAGTCCCTGGAGGGTCACGTCGATCCCGGTGACCTCCCCCGGGCCGACGTCGGCGGAGGAGACGACGATCCGCACCCGGTCGTAGCGACCGCCCAGCGCCTGGGTCAGGAAGGGGAAGCCGCCGATCTCGACGTCCGGCGTCGCCGGCAGCTCGCCGCGCTCGGCCACCACCTGCGCCACCCGGTCCTCGGCGAGCGCCACGCCGACGCGGTCGGCCAGCACGGCCAGCCCGACGAGCACGAGGAGGACGACCACGAGCGCGCGCACGGTCAGAGCACGTCCTGGAGCACGAGGGAGAAGGCCACCGGGGCCACCGCGGCGAAGGGCAGCACCGCCTGCACCACCGCGGCGGCCCAGGTCCGCCGGGCCCCGCCGGCGACGGTGTAGTCGGCGACGAGCCCGACGAGCGCGGCGACTCCGGCGAGAAGCAGGCCGGCCAGGAGGACGGTGACGACGCCCAGCAGGTCCCCCCCGCCCCGGCGGAGCAGGGCCACCGCGGCCCCCGCGAGCACGGACAGCACCAGGGCCGGCACCCCGCGGGCCACGCCGGGCGCCAGGGAGGGGCGGGGCAGGACGAGGTCGACCAGCGCGCCGGTGACCAGCGTCGCACCCACCACCAGCACCGCGGTCGTGACCGCCGGGGACCCCTCGCCCGTGGGCTCGAGCCGCAGCAGCAGCGCCAGAGCGGTGACCGCGCAGACCAGCAGCAGGACGCCGGCCAGCGAGCCCACCACCTCCCGGCGCGGCGGGCGGCGCAGCATCTGGTGCAGGACGGCGGCCAGGAAACCGGCCCCGGGCACGGCCAGCAGCACACCGATCTCCGGCTCCTCGGGGACCACCAGGAGCAGGTCGGCCCCGAGCGCCGCCGCCACCCCCAGCAGCGGGGCGCCGCGGCCGCCGTGCACGCCGGTGGCCGGCACCCAGGCCAGGGAGAGGGCCACCTGCAGGACCGCCACCGCCGCGAGCCGGCCACCGGACCCGGCCTGCTCCGGCAGCGCCCACAGCAGCGCCGTGGCGACCGCGGCCGCCGCGGCGGCGGGCAGCTGGTGCCCGCGGGCCGACAGCCCGGTCCCCAGCGCAGCGGCGGTCATCCGTCGATCGTCGCAGACGGCGGGCGGCCGGGCCGGGACGGCGCACGGAGGACGCCCTGCCCGGGACGCCACGCAGCGCACACGCGGGGAGGACGGACGGTCGCGACACCGGGTCGGCTATCCTTCCGTATCTCGACAGCGCCGTCGTGGGCCCCCGGACGACCTGGTCGTCCCCGGCTCCCCCGAGGAGACGACATGCGACTCGTGCTCATGACCGCCGCCCGCCAGGCCACGACCGAGGTGCTGCCCGCCCTCGGGCTGCTCGGCCACCAGGTGCGCGTGGTGGCCCCCGAACTGTCGAGCCTGCTGGACGGCGACTCCGGGGACGTGGTCCTCGTCGACGCCCGGCACGACCTGATCCAGGCCCGGACGCTGTGCGGGCTGCTGTCCTCGACCGGCGTGGCCTCCGCCCTGGTGGCGGTGCTCTCCGAGGGCGGGCTGGTCGCCCTCTCCGCGGACTGGGGCGTCGACGACGTCCTGCTCGACACCGCCGGCCCCGCCGAGGTCGACGCCCGGCTGAAGTGGGCCACGGCCCGCCGACTGGCCGCCAGCACCCCGGCCGACGGCGCCGACGGCGGGATCACGCAGGCCGGCGAGCTCGTGATCGACGAGCACAGCTACTCGGCCAAGCTGCGCGGCCGCCCCCTCGACCTCACGTACAAGGAGTTCGAACTGCTCAAGTACCTGGCCCAGCACCCCGGCCGGGTCTTCTCCCGGGCCCAGCTGCTCCAGGAGATCTGGGGCTACGACTACTTCGGGGGCACCCGGACCGTCGACGTCCACGTCCGCCGGCTGCGGGCCAAGCTCGGCACCGAGCACGAGGCGCTCATCGGCACCGTGCGCAACGTCGGCTACAAGCTCGACCAGCAGGTGGCCGACGCCACCGCCGCGGCCGCCCGGGCCGAGGCCGCCGACGCCGAGCTGGTCTGAGGCCGGTCCTGACCTCGTCCTCCCCCGGGAACGCCGGCCGGCTCGACCCGGCCGGTGTCGCCGACGTCCTCGCCCTGCTCCGGGCGGCCGCCGCGGCCGACGGCGTGCGGCCGGTCTCCGAGGAGACCGAGCTGCGCCTCCAGCACGGCGGCCCGCCCGGCGGCCGGGACCTGCTGCTCCGGGACGACGACGGCACACCCGCCGGCTACGCCCGCTTCGAGGGCGGGGACGGCACGGGCGACGCCGAGGCCGAGCTCGTCGTGGCCCCCGACCGGCGCCGCCGGGGCGTCGGGCGGGCGCTGCTGACCCGGCTGGAGGAGCTGGCCGGGTCGCGGCCGCTGCGGGTGTGGGCGCACGGCGACCTCCCCGGCTCGGCCGAGCTGGCCCGCCCCCGCGGGTACGAGCGCGCCCGCGTGCTCCTGCAGATGCGCCGCCCGCTGGAGGCCGCCGACGCCACGCGGCGACCGCCGCTGCCGGAGGGGGTGCACGTGGAGGCCTTCCGCGTCGGCCGGGACGAGGAGGCCTGGCTGGCCGTCAACGCCCGGGCCTTCGCCACCCACCCGGAGCAGGGCGGCTGGACGATCGAGGACCTCCGCGTGCGCGAGGCCGAACCGTGGTTCGACCCGGAGGGCTTCCTCCTGGCCTGGCGCGGCGGGCCGGGCGCCGGCGGGCGGCTGCTCGGGTCCCACTGGACCAAGGTGCACCCGCCCGGGGACGAGGGCCCGGAGGCCGTCGGCGAGGTCTACGTCCTCGGCATCGACCCGGAGGCGCAGGGCGGCGGGCTGGGCCGCGCCCTCACCGACCTCGGGCTGGCCCACCTGGCCTCCCGGGGCCTGACCTCCGTCCTGCTCTACGTCGAGGAGGACAACGCCGCGGCGGTGGCCCTCTACGAGCGCAGCGGGTTCCGCCGGCACGCCGTCGACGTCTCCTGGCGGCGTCCCGCCGGCTGAACCGTCCCCCGGCCGGGAGTCGTGCACCTCACCCCAACCTCCCATCCGACCGTGACCGGGCCGTCCCCGGAACCGGGCGCGCGGGCTGTTCACCGTCCTCTCGCCCGGAGTACCGAGGAACGTCAGCCGCATCACAAGACCCGTTCACCGGTCGTTCACCCACTTCACCGGGGGCGGCCACCTCGGCTCCCTAGCGTCGGCGCTCGTTGGTTTCCTGCTGCCCGGCGACGGACGACCGGGCACCCAGTCGAAAGGCATCGAGTTGAACCTCGGGACCAAGACGCGCGCCGCGACCCTCTCCCTGGCGCTCGCCGGCACTCTCGCCCTCGCTGCGTGCGGCGCCGCGAACGAGGAGAGCGACGCCGCCGAGGGCGGCACCGCGGGGGGCGGCGAGGCCAGCGAGCAGCTCAGCGGCACCCTCGTCGGTGCGGGTGCGAGCAGCCAGCAGGCGGCCATGCAGGGCTGGACCGCGGCCTACTCCAGCGTGCAGCCGGACGTCACGGTGAACTACGACCCGGTCGGCTCCGGCGGTGGCCGCGAGCAGTTCGTCGCCGGCGGCACCGACTTCGCCGGCTCCGACGCCTACCTCGACGAGGAGGAGCTGACCGCGGCCGAGGAGCGCTGCAGCGGGGAGGGGCAGGTCTTCGAGCTGCCGAACTACATCGCCCCGATCGCGGTCGTCTACAACCTCGAGGGCGTCGACTCCCTCAACCTGCCGCCGGAGGTGGTAGCGGGCATCTTCGCCCAGCAGATCACCAACTGGAACGACCCGGCGATCGCCGAGGCGAACCCGGACGTCCAGCTGCCCGACCTGCCGATCACCCCGGTGAACCGGTCCGACGAGTCGGGCACCACCGAGAACTTCGCCGAGTACCTGGCCGCGGCGGCGCCCGACATCTGGACCTACGAGGTCAGCGGCGACTGGCCGGTCCCGGGCGGCGAGGCCGGCCAGGGCACCTCGGGCGTCGTCCAGGCGGTGGGCGCCGGCAACGGCACCATCGGCTACGCCGACCCCAGCCAGGCGGGTGACCTCGGCGTCGCCGCGATCGGCGTGGGCGAGGAGTTCGTGCAGCCCACCCCCGAGGCCGCGGCCGCGGTCGTCGAGAACTCCGAGCGGGTCGAGGGGCGCGGCGAGTACGACTACGCCATCGACATCCGCCGGGACACCACGGAGTCCGGGAACTACCCGATCGTCCAGGTGAGCTACCACGTCGGCTGCGTCACCTACGACGAGCAGGAGACCGCCGACCTGGTCGCGGACTTCATGAGCTTCGTGGTCAGCGAGGAGGGCCAGCAGGCCGCGGCCGAGGCCGCCGGCTCCGCGCCCATCTCCGACGCCCTGCGCGACCAGGCCCAGACGGCGATCGACGCGATCAACGCCGGGTGATCTCAGCGACACCGGCGACGGCCCGGGATGCCGAACGGCGTCCCGGGCCGTTGCCCCGCCCGGAGACGGGCATGCTGCACCGCGTCCCCCCACACCTCCCCGCCGCACCCGGCCCACGACCCTCGGAGCAACGGTGACCGCCACCCGGACCCCGTCCCCGCCCGGCCCCCCCCAGCCGGTCCGCCGCCTCGGTGACCGGGTGTTCGCCGGCAGCGCCCGGGGCGCCGGCATCCTCATCCTCGTCATCCTGGCCGGCGTCGCGGCGTTCCTGGTCGCGGAGGCCGTCCCGGCGATCACCGCCCCCGCCGAGGAGATCCCCGGCGGCGAGGGCCTGGTCGCCTACATCGCCCCGCTCATCTTCGGCACCCTGCTGGCCGCCTTCATCGCGCTGATCGTGGCCACCCCCCTGGCGGTGGCCATCGCGCTGTTCATCACGCACTTCGCGCCGCGGCGGCTGGCGCAGGGCCTGGGCTACGTCGTCGACCTGCTCGCGGCCATCCCCAGCATCGTCTACGGCTTCTGGGGCATCTCCTGGCTGGCGCCCAAGATGGTGCCCTTCTACCGGTGGCTCGAGGACAACCTCGGGTTCATCCCCTTCTTCGCCGGGCCGACGTCGGCCACCGGCCGCACCATGCTCACCGCCGGCCTGGTCCTGGCGATCATGATCCTGCCGATCATCAGCGCCATCTCCCGCGAGGTCTTCCTGCAGGTGCCCACGCTGCACAAGGAGGCGGCGCTGGCCCTCGGCGCCACCCGCTGGGAGATGATCAGGATGGCGGTCATCCCCTACGGCAAGAGCGGCATCATCGGCGGCTCGATGCTCGGGCTGGGCCGCGCGCTCGGCGAGACCCTCGCCGTCACCCTGGTGCTGTCGGTCTCCGGGGGCATCACGTTCAACCTGATCAGCAGCGGCAACCCCGCGACGATCGCGGCGAACATCGCCCTGCAGTTCCCCGAGTCGACCGGCATCGCGGTCAACACCCTCATCGCCAGCGGCCTGGCCCTGTTCGTCATCACCCTCGTGGTGAACATGCTGGCCCGCTGGATCGTCAACCGTCGCGCCGACTTCTCCGGAGCCAACTGATGGCCACCCAGACCCCCACGCCGGTCAGCGCCCCGGACGCGGTGGAGCCGGCCGTCGGCCGGCTGCCCCGCTGGGCGCCCTGGGCCTGCTTCGCGGGTGCCGCCGCCGTCGCCGCCGGGCTCGAGCTCCTCGGCGACTTCAACATCGCGCTGTTCGTCGTCTACGCCGTCGTCCTGGGGACCCTCGCGCTCTACCTCGCCTCCCGGGTGACCGAGGGCCGCCGCAAGGCCACCGACCGGCTGGTGACCGCCGTCGTCAGCAGCGCGTTCGGCCTCGCGATGGTCCCGCTCGTGTCGCTGGTCTGGGAGGTCGTGGGCCGGGGCATCGTCCGGTTCGACGGGGAGTTCTTCGGCTCCTCGCTGGTCGGCATCATCGGCGAGGGCGGCGGCGCCTACCACGCCATCTTCGGCACGCTGATCATCACCGCGCTCACCACGCTGATCTCGGTGCCGATCGGGCTGATGACCGCCATCTACCTCGTCGAGTACGCCCGCGGCCGGCTCAAGCGGGCCATCACGTTCTTCGTCGACGTGATGACCGGCATCCCGTCGATCGTCGCCGGCCTCTTCGCCTACGCCCTGTTCGTGCTGTTCTTCGGCCCGGGGGTCCGGCTGGGCATCATGGGCGCCGTCGCGCTGTCGGTCCTGATGATCCCGGTGGTGGTGCGCTCCGCCGAGGAGGTGCTCAAGCTCGTCCCGAACGAGCTCCGCGAGGCCTCCTACGCCCTGGGCGTCCCGAAGTGGCGGACGATCGTCAAGGTCGTCATCCCGACCGCCATCGCCGGCCTCGGCACCGGCGTCACCCTGGCGATCGCCCGCGTCGTCGGGGAGACCGCGCCCCTGCTGGTGACCGTGGGCATCACCAACGCCACGAACTTCGACCCGTTCGACGGCCGCATGGCGACCCTGCCCGTCTACGCCTACTACCAGCTCACCCAGCCGGGCGTGCCGCCGGAGTTCGCCATCGACCGGGCCTGGACGGCGGCGCTCCTGCTCATCATGCTGGTCATGGGCCTCAACGTGGTCGCCCGCCTGATCAGCCGCTTCTTCGCCCCCAAGACCGGCCGCTGACGTCCCAGCACCGACCAGAGAGGACCCACCTTCGTGGCCAAGCGCATCGACGTCTCGGACCTCAACATCTACTACGGCAACTTCCTCGCCGTCGAGGGTGTGAACGTCTCCATCGAGCCGCGCAGCATCACCGCCCTGATCGGCCCCTCCGGGTGCGGGAAGTCGACCTTCCTGCGGACCCTCAACCGGATGCACGAGGTCATCCCGGGGGCCCGCGTCGAGGGCAAGGTCGTCATGGACGGCCACGACCTCTACGGCGCCGACGCCGACCCGGTCGACGTCCGCCGCCAGATCGGCATGGTCTTCCAGCGGCCCAACCCGTTCCCCACGATGTCGATCTACGAGAACGTCGCCGCGGGGATGCGGCTTAACGCCCGGCGGATGAAGAAGTCCGACATGGACGACCTCGTCGAGCGCTCGCTGCGCGGGGCGAACCTGTGGGAGGAGGTCAAGGACCGGCTCGACCGGCCGGGTTCCGGCCTCTCCGGTGGCCAGCAGCAGCGGCTGTGCATCGCCCGGGCGATCGCGGTGGAGCCCGACGTCCTGCTCATGGACGAGCCCTGCTCGGCGCTGGACCCGATCTCCACGCTGGCGATCGAGGACCTGATGACGGAGCTCAAGGAGCGCTACACGATCGTCATCGTCACGCACAACATGCAGCAGGCCGCGCGGGTCAGCGAGTCCACCGGCTTCTTCAACCTCAACGGGGTGGGCCAGCCGGGCCGGCTGATCGAGTTCAACCCGACCGAGAAGATCTTCAGCAACCCGGACCAGAAGGCCACCGAGGACTACATCTCCGGCCGCTTCGGGTGAGCCCGGCCGGCCCCTGACGGGGTCGGCCGCCGTCCGGGGGGGGGGGGGCGGGGCGGGGGGGGGGGCGGCCCCCGCGGGTACCGGCCGCGGGGGGGGCGGGGGCGGCGGGGGGGGGCGGGGGGGGGGCTGGGGGGGCGGGGGGCGGGGGGGGGGGGGCGGGGGGGGGGGCCCCGCCGGCCCCCGCCCCGCCCCGGGCGCTCAGCGGAAGAGGTCGGGCAGGTCGGCCAGCAGGTCGACCAGGCCCCGGGAGTCCCCGCCCGACCGCCAGCGGCGGGCCGGTCGCTGCGAGGGGCGCCGCACCAAAACCCGGATGCCGAGCGCCAGCAGCAGGAGGGCGACCACGGCCGACCCGGCGGCCGCGGGCACCGACGGCTGGCGCCCGACGGCGAACCCGATCGCCGCCAGGGCCGCGGCCACGGCGGCGAGCACGGCGACGGCCCCGGACACGATGCGCAGCAGCACGGTTCCCCTCCTGGACGGGCGGCGGCGCACCGTGGCACGGACCGGCCGCCCCCGGAAGGGGATCGCGCGCGGCACCCGTACCCGCGGTGATCACGGGGATCCGTCCCGCGTCCCCGGCGTGCCGCCACGCCCACCGCCACGCCCGCCGCCACGCCCCGCTCTGCTGAGCAGGCCGAACGCGCACACCCCGGGGGCGCACCGCGGTGGGGCGCCGGGGAGGGTCTACCGTCCCGCGGGTGCACGACGGAGGACTGAGGGAGACGGGCGGGGTGCGCCCGACCGCCGCGGAGGTCGAGGAAGCGGTCGAGCTGGCCGCCGACCTCGTCGACGCCTGGGGCAGCTGGGGCCCCAACATGACCCCGGACGCCACCCGCGTGGCGTTCATCTCCGACCGCTCCGGCGTCCCGCAGCTCTACATCCAGGACATCGTGCTCGACGGGCCGCAGCCCCCGGCGCGCCACGTGCCGCTCTCCGACGACCCGGTGCTCGAGGTCCGGTGGGCGGCCGACAGCCGCTGGCTGGCCTGCGAGGTGGCCACCGACGGCGGCGTGCGGACGGCGGTGTGGGTGGTCCGCCCCGACGGCAGCGAGGCCCGCCGCATCGCCGGTGACGCCGGCGAGCACGCCGAGCTGGGCCCCTGGACGCGCAGCGGCCACCGCTTCGTCGTCACGTTCCCGGGCGCCACGCCGGGCAGCCCGACCACCTCCTACCTGGCCGACCCGGCGACCGGCCGGCTGGACTGGCTGGCCGAGGGTGACCACATCCACGTGCTGGACGTGTCGCTGGAGGAGCGGTTCCTGGTCATCCGGGACGGCGAGCGCGGCCAGCAGTTCGTCGTCGTCGTCGACCGGCTCACCGACGAGGACTTCAGCGCCCTGCCCGCGGGCGCCACCGGCTCCACCGACGTCGCGCTCATCCGCCCCGCGCCCGACGACCACAGCGGGCCGGTCTACGTCTACCTCGCCTCGGACGTCGGCCTGCCCCGGCGCCAGCTCATCGGCCTGCCGTTCGGCCCCAACGGCTACCGGGGCGAGGCCCGCACGCTGGCCGCCCGCGACGACGCGGAGCTGGAGTGGGTGGACGCCGACGACGCCGGCCGGCTGCTCCTGCTGGTGTGGAACGTGGCCGGGTCCAACGAGCTGGAGCTGTTCGACACCGCCACGCGGGAGCGCACGCCGATCCCCGGGCTGCCGGGGCTGGTCGCCTCCGACCCGGTGCTCAGCCGCGACGGCAGCAGCGTGGTGCTGGGCGTGCAGGGCCCGCTGCGCCCGCGGGAGCTGTGGCACCTGGACACCGCCACCCACCACTGGACCCGCGTCACCGCCGCACCGGACCTGCCCGCCCGGCTGCTCGTCGTCCCGACGCTGGAGACCTTCACCGGGGTCGACGGGCTGCCGCTCACCGGCTGGCTGTACCGGGCCGCGCACACCCCCGGCCCGGCGGTGGTCTACCTGCACGGCGGGCCGGAGGCGCAGGAGCGCCCCATGTTCTCCCCCCAGCACCAGGCCCTGGCCGCGGCCGGGCTGACGGTGTTCGCGCCGAACATCCGCGGCTCGTCGGGCTTCGGCCGGGAGTTCGTGCACGCCGACGACCTCTACCAGCGCTACGCGGCCTTCGACGACGTCTGCTCCGCGGCCCGGCACCTGGTCGAGGCCGGGATCGCCGACCGCGACCGGATCGCGGTCACCGGCCGCTCCTACGGCGGCTACCTCACCCTCGCCATGCTGGCCTTCTTCCCGGGGACCTTCGCCGCGGGCGTCGACGTCTGCGGCATGAGCGACCTGATGACGTTCTTCCGCGACAGCGAGCCGTGGATCGCCTCGGTGGCGGTGTCCAAGTACGGCCACCCCGAGCGGGACCGCGCGCTGCTCGAGCACATCTCCCCGCTGGCCTCGGCCGACCGGATCGACGTCCCGCTCATGGTGGTGCACGGCGAGCACGACACGAACGTGCCGATCGGCGAGGCCCTCCAGATCGTGGACGCGCTGCGCGCCCTGGGCCGGCCGGTGGAGTACCTGGAGCTGCCCGGCGAGGGGCACGACTACCGCCGCGCGGACTCCCGGCGGCGGCTGTACGGGGCGATGGTCCGGTTCCTCGCCGAGCACCTGTCCGGGCCGTGCGAGCGCACCGCGGAGCCGGCCGCGTGAGCAGCGGGGTGGGCGGGGACGGCTTCGACCTCGACCGGTTCGTCCGGGCCCAGGACGGCGGGGTGCACGAGCAGGCGGTCGCGGAGCTCCGGGCCGGCGCCAAGCGCGGCCACTGGATGTGGTTCGTCTTCCCGCAGGTCGCCGGGCTGGGGCGCAGCGCCACCGCGCAGCACTTCGCGATCAGCGGCCTCGACGAGGCGCGGGCCTACCTGGCCCACCCCGTGCTCGGCCCGCGGCTGGAGGAGGCCGCGAGGGCGCTGCTGGGCGTCCCCGGGCGCAGCGCGGAGCAGGTGCTGGGGCCGGTCGACGCGCTCAAGCTGCGCTCGTCGATGACGCTGTTCGCCGCGGCCGACCCCGGCCGGGCCGTCTACGGGGAGGTGCTCGACCGCTTCTACGCCGGGGAGCCCGACAGCGCCACCACGTCGCGGATCCGAGCCGGCGACCCGGACCGGCGCGCGTAGCCGGGGAGCGGCCCGGGCAGAGTGGGGGCATGGGCGAGGAGAACTCCGGGTCGGGCTACGTCACCGGTGGCGAGTACGAGCGGGACCAGAGCTACCTGACCGACCGCATCACCGCGGACGGGTCGGGCGACTGGCCCGTGGAGGCCGGCCGCTACCGGCTGGTCGTGGCGCGCGCCTGCCCGTGGGCGAACCGCGCGATCATCGTGCGCCGGCTGCTGGGCCTGGAGGAGGCGATCTCCATGGGCCTGTGCGGGCCGACCCACGACGAGCGCAGCTGGACCTTCGACCTCGACCCGGGCGGCCGCGACCCGGTGCTGGGCTACGAGCGGCTGCAGGAGGCCTTCCTGGCCCGCGACCCGGGGTACCCCAAGGGCATCACGGTGCCCACGATCGTCGACGTCCCCTCGGGGCAGGCGGTCACCAACGACTTCGCGCAGATGACCCTGGACCTCTCCACCGAGTGGACGGCGTTCCACCGCGACGGCGCCCCCGACCTCTACCCCGAGAAGCTGCGCGACGAGATGGACGAGGTCATGCAGCGGGTCTACACCGAGGTCAACAACGGCGTGTACCGGTGCGGGTTCGCCGGCTCGCAGGAGGCCTACGACCGGGCCTACGACCGGCTGTTCACCGCGCTGGACTGGCTCTCGGAGCGGCTGGCCGACCGGCGGTACCTGATGGGCGGCACGATCACCGAGGCCGACGTCCGGCTGTTCACCACCCTGGCCCGCTTCGACGCCGTCTACCACGGCCACTTCAAGTGCAACCGGCAGAAGCTGACCGAGATGCCGGTGCTGTGGGCCTACGCCCGCGACCTGTTCCGGACCCCGGGGTTCGGCGACACCATCGACTTCCCGCAGATCAAGGAGCACTACTACGTCGTCCACACCGACATCAACCCGACGCAGGTCGTCCCGCAGGGGCCGGACACCTCGGTGTGGCTGACGCCGCACGGCCGCGAGGAGCTCGGCGGGTCCCCGTTCGGCGACGGCACCCCGCCCGGTCCGCCGCCGGAGGGCGAGCGGGTGCCGGCCGAGCACGGCCCCGGCGGGGTCGGGCACCGCTGAGCCGCGCCCGACCGGCGCTCGCCGCGGCGGCCGCCGTCCTGCTGCTGCCCGCCTGCTCCGCCGACGCCGACCCCGCGCAGGGGCCCGGCACCGCCCCGCGGAGCGTCGTCCTGGTCGTCGGGGACGGGATGGGGGCCGCGCACGCCGAGGCGGCCCGGCTGGCCCTGGCCGGCGCCGACGGCGAGCTGGCCATGGGCTCGCTGCCGGTGGCCGGGTCGCAGACCACGGTCCCGGCCGACCCGTCCTCGACGGTCACCGACTCGGCGGCCGCCGCCACCGCGTGGGCCACCGGGGAGAAGACCGCCAACGGCGCCCTCAGCGTCGGCCCCGACGGGGAGCGGCTGACCCCGCTCGGCCGGGAGGCGGCCGAGGCCGGGCTGGCCACCGGCCTGGTGACCACCTCGGCGGTCACCGACGCCACCCCGGCGGCGTTCTTCAGCTCCGTGCCCGACCGGCAGGACCAGGACGACGTCGCCGAGCAGTACCTGACCGCGGCCGGCCCGTCGGTCGTCCTCGGCGGCGGCGCCGGCGTGTGGGACGACGACCTGCTCGACCGCGCCGACGCCGAGGGCGTCACCGCGGTCACCGACGCCGACCGGCTGGGCTCGGCCGAGGGCGACCGGCTGCTCGGGCTGTTCGCCGAGGGGCCGCTGTACGGGTCCCCGGAGCCGGCCGTGTCGCTGGCCGAGCTGACCCGCGTGGCCCTGGACCGGCTCTCCGCCGACCCGGACGGCTTCTTCCTCGTCGTGGAGGAGGAGCGGGTCGACGAGGCCGGGCACGCCAACGACGACGACGCGCTGCTGGCGGCCATGGAGTCCCTCGACGGGGCGGTGGCGGTCGCGCGGGAGCACGCCGAGGACCACCCGGGCACGCTGCTGGTCGTCACCGGTGACCACGAGACCGGGGGGCTGGCCGTGGAGGACGCCGGCCCCGGTGCCGACGACGCGATCCCGGTCGCCGGCGACGACGACCGGGCCGTCGACCTCGACTGGAGCACCGAGTCGCACACCGCGGCGCCGACCCCCGTCACCGCCCGGGGCCCGGGCAGCCAGCGGCTGTCGGGCACGTACCCGAACACGCGCCTGCACGAGGTCCTGCGGGAGGTCCTGCTCGGCTGAGCCGAGCTCGGCGCGCCGCTGCCGGGTGCGGTCACGACCTCGTCGGGGAACCGTCACACGGCCGCCACGGCGACCGCCGCGAACGGCGGTATGCAGAGGACCCGTGGACGAGGAGGTCCCCGTGCGCCGCCTGCTGACCGTCGTCTCCGCCGTCCTGCTGGCGCTGGGCACGACCACCGCCCTGGCCCCGGCCGCCGCCGCGACGACCTGCCCGGTCCTCCCCTGGGGGTCGCTGCCGGAGGTGGCCGGTGACCTGGCGGCCGAGCCGGTCGCCGACGTCCGCACCGGCCGGCACCCGTGCTTCGACCGGGTGGTGTTCGACATCGGCGGCCCCGGCCCGCACGCCTGGGACGTGCGCTACGTCGACGTGGTGCACCAGGCCGGTTCCGGCTTCCCGCACCCGGTGCCCGGCGGGGCCGTGCTCTCGGTGCGGCTCGGTCACCCGGTGCACGACCGGTCCGCCGGCGGCCTGCTCGTGTTCGACGAGCCGGCCGGCCCGGTCGCCGACGTCGGCGGCCACGACACGCTGCGCGCCGTCCACCTCGTCGGGTCCTTCGAGGGTCAGACGCAGTTCGCCGTCGGTGTCCGCGCCCGCCTGCCGGTGCGGGTCTTCGCCCTCGACGGCCCCGGCGCGGCCTCGCGGGTCGTCCTCGACGTGGCCCACCGCTGGCACGCCTGGTGAGGTCGCCGAGGCCGCGCTGAGAGCCGACGCCGACCTGTCGCTGTGGATCCGGCACTACGGCGGACGCGGTGCCACGATCGTGCCGTTGCCGGAGGAGGCCCGGGAGCACGCGACCGCCTTCGAGCCCCCCGACGGGCCCGGGCGGTGGCTCGTGGTGGTGGACCTCCGGACCGCCGAGGAGGGCCGCAGCGACCTCTCCCTCGAGGGCGTGGTGGTCGAGACCGACGCCGGCCCGGTCGTCGGGGTGCACGACGTCCACGCGCTGTAGCCGGTCGACGCCGGCCGGGCGGCGCACCGCTCAGACGATGCGGATCCGCAGCCGGCGGAACCCGCGGCCCTTGTTCTCCATCTTGGTGACCTCCACCCGGCCGACCATCGACGTCGACGCCACGTGCGTGCCGCCGTCGGCCTGGGTGTCGAGACCGACGATGTCGACGATCCGCACCACCTCGATGTCGGGCGGCAGCAGGTTGGTCGCGGTCCGGATGATGTCCGGGATCGCGAACGCCTCCTCTCGCGGCAGCGTCCTCACCTCGATGCGGCGGTCGGCGGCGATCTCGGCGTTCACCGCCTCGGCGACCCGCTCCTTGAAGTCGGCCGGCACCTCGGCGAGGTCGAAGTCCATCCGCGCCGTCATCGGCTCCATGTTGCCGCCGGTCACCAGCGCCCCGAAGTCGCGGAAGACCACCCCGGTGAGCACGTGCAGCCCGGAGTGGGTGCGCATGAGCGCGGTGCGCCGCTCGTCGTCGAGCGCCCCGCGGACCGCGGTCCCCGGCGGCGGCACGGGATCGCCCTCGACCGGGACCAGGTAGAGCTCGTCGCCCTTCCGGGTGCCGGCGATCCGGGTGCGGACGCCGCCCCAGAGCAGCACCCCCTCGTCCGGCGGCTGGCCGCCCCCACCCGGGTAGAAGGCGCTGCGGTCGAGCACGATGCCCCGCTCGGGGTCGGCGGCGACCACGGTCGCGGCCCACTCGCGCACGGTGGCGTCGGCGAGGTCGAGGCGGTGGGTGTGGCCGTGCCGGTCGCTGTCGCGGATCACGCACCGCATGCTGCCCGGCCGGGCGCCGGCCCACCACACCCCTCGTACTGAGAACGATTCTCGTTGTTGATAGCGTGGCCGCGTCCCTCGCCCGTCGACCACCAGGAGTCGCCGTGAACCGCCCGTCCCCCGGCCCCCGGCGCGCGCCGGTGCTGGCCGCCGCCCTCCCCCTCGCGCTGCTCGTCGGCTGCGCCTCCGCCGACGGTGGGGAGGCGGCCGCCGGCTCGCCCACCCCCACCGACGAGCGGGCCGAGCCCGCGGTCAGCGAGGTCGGGGCCGGCAGCCCCCGCCTGGCGATCACCTACGAGGGCGGTGTCCAGGTGCTCGACGGCACGACGCTCGAGGTCCTCGCCGACGAGCCGCTCGACGGCTTCAACCGGCTCAACCCCGCCGGGGACGGCCGCCACGTGCTGGTCTCCACGCAGGGCGGCTTCCAGGTCCTCGACGCCGGCGCCTGGGCCGAGCCGCACGGCGACCACTCGCACTACTACACGACCGAGCCGGGGCTCACCGACGTCGTCATCCCGGCCGAGAGGCCGGCCCACGTCGTCGTGCACGCCGGCCGCACGGTGCTCTTCGACGACGGCACCGGGGAGGTGACCGCGTTCGACAGCGCCGACGTCGCCGACCCCGACCGCGAGGTCCGCGAGGTCAGCACCCCCGAGGCGCACCACGGCGTCGCCGTCGAGCTCTCCGACGGCAGGATGCTCGTCTCCGACGGCACCGAGGAGGAGCGCTCCGGCGTCCGGGTCCTGGACGCCGAGGGGGCGGAGACCGCCGCCCGCGACGACTGCCCCGGCGTGCACGGCGAGACCGTGGCCGCCGACGAGGCGATCGTCATCGGCTGCCAGGACGGTGCCGTCCTGTACACCGGCGGCGAGCTCACCAAGATCCAGAGCCCGGACGGGTACGGCCGGATCGGCAACCAGTTCGGCACCGAGGACTCGCCGATCGTGCTCGGCGACTACGAGCGCAGCGCGGAGGACCGGTCCAGCACCGTCGCGCTCATCGACACCACCGCCGCGCAGATGCGCCTGGTCGACCTCCCGGCGCCCTACTGGTACCGCTCCTTCGGCCGCGGGCCGAACGGCGAGGGCCTGGTCCTCACCTACGACGGCGCCCTGCAGGTCGTCGACCCGGCCTCCGGCGCGGTCACCCGGTCCATCCCCGTCACCGGGCCCTGGGAGGAGTCGGAGGACTGGCAGGACCCCCACCCGCAGGTGGTCGTGGTCGACGGCACGGCCTACGTGACCGAGCCCGCCACCCGGCAGATCCACGCCGTGGACGTCGAGGGCGGCGAGGTCTGGAAGAGCGCCGACCTCGAGGTGACGCCCAACGAGCTCACCGGCGTCTCCGGGGACGTCGAGGAGGGCGCGGAGCACGCGCACGAGGGCGACGACCACGGCGACGAGGGGGCGCACGGGGGCGAGATGCAGCACGGGGAGGACGGCGGCGCATGACCGTCCCGCGCTCCCGCGTCGCCGGACCCACCCGGGCGCTCACCGGCGTCCTCGCCGGCTGCCTGGTGGCCGCACTGGCCGGCTGCACCGGCACGGCGGCGCGGGGCGCGGACGGCACCGTCGACGTCGTCGCGACGTCCTACCCGCTCCAGTGGCTCGCCGAGCAGCTGGCCGGCCCCGACGTCCGGGTCACCGGCCTGCTGCCCCCGGGCGGGGACGTGCACGGCTTCGAGCCCGATCCGCGGCAGGTCACCGACCTGGTCGAGGCCGACGTCGTCGTGCACCTCTCCGGGGGCCTGCAGCCGAGCCTCGACGAGGTGCTCGCCCAGGACCCGCCCGAGCGGCTCGTCGACGCGGCCGCCGTGGCCGACCTCGACGGCGACCCGCACGTCTGGCTCGACCCGCAGCGGCTGGCCGCCGTCGCCGAGGACCTCGAGGCGGCGCTGGCCGCCGCTGCGGCGCCCGGCTCCGCCGACGACGTGGCCCGGCGCGGTGCCGGGCTGCAGGCGACGCTGGAGGCCCTCGACGCCGACTACGCCGCGGCGCTCGCGCCGTGCCGGGGGGCCACGCTGGTGACCGCGCACGAGGCCTTCGGCTACCTGGCCGAGCGCTACGGCCTCCGGCAGGTCGGCATCGCCGGGATCGACCCGGGTGTCGAGCCCACGCCGGCCCGGTTGCGGGAGGTGGCCGGCGTCGTCCGGGAGGCCGGCGTCCGCACGGTGTTCTTCGAGGCGGCCACCGCGCCGGCGGTCGCCCGGACGCTGGCCGAGGAGACCGGTGCCGGCACCGACGTGCTGCACCCGGTCGAGCAGGTCGCCGAGGGCGAGGACTACCTCGGGCTGATGCGGGGGAACCTCGACGCCCTGCGCCGCGGTTTGGTCTGCGGGTGAGCGGGGGGCCGGGGGCTTTGCCGGCGCCCCGCTGCCGAGGACCCTGTGCCCCGCGGCGGACGCCGCAGGGGCGCCGCCGCGGCTCGAGAGGAGTGGTGGCATGTACGCCCGCTCGAACACCGTCCACGGGGACCCCGCGTCGGTGGACGCCGGCATCGCCCACGTCCGCGACGAGGTGATGCCCCTGCTGACGGGGATGGACGGCTGCATCGGCCTGTCGATGCTCGCCGACCGGGAGACCGGCCGGTGCATCGTCACCTCCGCCTGGCGCGACGAGGAGGCGATGCACGCCAGCGCGGAGGGCGTCCGCGAGTCGCGCCGGCGCGCGGCCGAGGTCTTCGGCGGCACCCCCGAGGTGCGGGAGTGGGAGATCGCGGTGCTGCACCGGGCGCACGAGGCCCCCGAGGGCGCGTGCACGCGGGTGACCTGGACCCGGTTCGACCCGGAGCGGACCGACGAGATCCTCGACGTGGCGCGGACGGCGGTGCTGCCGCGCCTGGAGGAGTACGCCGGGTTCTGCAGCGCCAGCACCCTGGTCAGCCGCGGCGAGGGCATGGGGGCGACGGCGGTGACCTTCACCGACCGGGCCGCGATGGAGGCCACCCGGGAGCAGGCGCGGGCCACCCGGGACGAGCTCGCGACGAAGCTGCACATGGCGGTCACCGACGTCGGCGAGTTCGACCTCGTGCTCGCCCACCTGCGGGTGCCGGAGACCGTCTGAGGAGGCCCCGGTGGCGGCCCGCGGGCCGCCCCGGGCTCACACCACCCGGGTGAGGGCGGGCCAGAGGTCGTCGGGGCCGCCGCTGAGCAGGGCGACGCCGAGGACCTCGGCCCAGGTGCGTTCGTTGCCGCCCTCGTCGCGCCAGGACCACAGCCGGCGGGTGAGGTGGTGCAGGCGGTGTTCCTGGGTGAAGCCGATCGCGCCGTGCACCTGGTGGGCCAGCGCGGCCACGGTGGTGGCGGCGGTGCCGGCGCGGACCTTGGCCGCGGCGGCGGCCGGGACCGGGTCGGCGCCGCGGTCCAGGGCGGCCACGGCGGCGTCGACCAGGGCGGCGGTGGCGGTGACCTCCCCGGCCATCACCGCGGCGTGGGTCTGGATGGCCTGGAAGGCGCCGATCGGGCGGCCGAACTGGTGGCGCTCGGCGGCGTAGGCCACCGTCCAGGTGAGCACCTGCTCGCAGGCGGCGGC